>CAZXDV010000039.1:0-16248 GCA_964639535.1 uncultured Enterobacteriaceae bacterium
TACAGCGTGTCTGTGTTTTGTTCCAGGAAGTAGATGTGCTTTACTTTAACCATTCCTGGGGTTTGAGATAGCGCTCATAAAGCTCAGCTTCTTTTGCACCGGCTTCTGGCTGCCAGTCATAGCGCCAGCGAACTTCCGGCGGCAGGGACATTAAAATAGATTCCGTACGCCCACCGGACTGCAGGCCAAACAGCGTGCCACGATCATAGACCAGGTTAAATTCCACGTAGCGGCCTCGTCGATACAGCTGGAAATCCCTCTCCTGGTTGCCGTAGGCTGTGTCGCGACGCTTCTCGACGATAGGTTCATAGGCGGGCAAAAAGTGGTCTCCAACGCTCTGTGTCAGGGCAAAGGCCTGCTCGAAGTCCGGTTCCGAGAGGTCATCATAGAAGAGCCCTCCGACGCCCCTGGTTTCATTCCTGTGACGCAAAAAGAAATACTCGTCGCACCACTTCTTGTACTTTTCGTAGACCTCCTCGCCAAAGGGTTCACAGGCGGCCCGTGCCGTCTCGTGCCACTGGATAACATCTTCTTCAAAGGGGTAGTAGGGTGTCAGGTCAAAGCCGCCACCAAACCACCAGACCGGTTCGGCGCCCTTTTTTTCAGCGATAAAAAAACGCACATTCATGTGAGTGGTCGGCACATAGGGATTACGCGGGTGAAACACGAGAGAGACTCCCATGGCTTCGAAGCCGCGCCCGGCGAGTTCTGCCCTGTGGGCTGTTGCAGACCCCGGCAGGGTATCGCCAAAAACATGGGAAAAGTTCACTCCTGCCTGTTCAAACAGGTCGCCATCGGCCAGCACACGACTGCGACCACCGCCACCTCCGGGTCGCTGCCATTCGTCTTCCCTGCATTTTTCCTTTCCATCAAGCTCACCAAGACGCGTGGAAATACGGTCCTGCAGGCTCACCAGGTAGTCTTTAACATTGCTTGTATCTATTTCTGAGCCCATTTTTGCTTATCTTTTCATAAATCAGCTGATTATCGAGTTTTGTCGTGCAGATTATCAGGGTATCCTACCTTTTTTCCGGCAGCCAGTTGTAGAACCCGCGACATTACAGTTGCTATCTGCATCGTTCGCAATGATTTATATCAAGTGTGGCGCATTTGCAGCCGGGTAAATTTAACATTAGAGAAACAAAACGCATGACAAGAAGTGCATCAGTAAACAGAGAAACCAAGGAGACCCAGATCGCCATCAGTCTCGATCTTGACGGCAAGGGCGAGGGCAAATTTGACATCGGTATTCCCTTCCTGGAACACATGCTGGACCAGGTTTCGCGACACGGCCTTATCGACCTTGATATAAAGGCAAGAGGTGACCTGGAGATCGACGCTCATCACACCGTGGAAGATATCGGCATCACCCTTGGACAGGCGGTCAGCCAGGCCCTGGGTGACAAGAAGGGGATACGGCGTTACGGGCATGCCTATGTGCCCCTGGACGAAGCGCTCTCGCGCGTCGTGCTGGACTGTTCCGGCAGACCCGGTCTTGACTACCATGCCGAGTACCCGCGGGCCAGGGTCGGTGACTTTGATATTGATTTGCTTGGCGAGTTTTTCCAGGGTTTTGTAAACCATTCCCTGGTGACACTGCACATCGACAATATAAGGGGGCGCAATGCTCACCATATTGCTGAAACCATCTTCAAGGCTTTCGGCCGCGCACTTCGCATGGCGGTAGAGTTTGACCCCCGCATGCAGGACCAGATGCCTTCTACGAAGGGTTCGCTTTAATCCGGGTCACTTTTCCATGCAAACAATCGCTGTAGTTGATTACGGTGCCAGTAACCTGCGCTCGGTAAGCAAGGCACTGGAGCACGTGTGTGGCAAAGACTATCGCATCATGGTCAGTGAAACGGCGGAACACCTGCTGGCTGCTGACCGCGTGGTTTTTCCCGGCCAGGGGGCTATTGGCCAGTGCATGGACTGCCTGCACGACAAGAGCCTGGTCGAGGTGGTAAAGGAGTGTATTTCCAGCAAGCCCTTCCTGGGTATCTGCCTCGGGCTGCAGTCCCTGATGAACCATAGTGAAGAAGATGGCGGTACCACCTGCCTGGACGTTATCGATGGAAATGTCAGGCGCTTCAGGCCCGGGCCCGGTGAGAAGCATATGAAAATCCCCCACATGGGCTGGAACCGTGTTGTACAGGAAAAGCCGCATTCCCTGTGGAAGGGTATAGAGTCCGGTGAGCGCTTTTATTTCGTGCACAGCTACTACGTCGATGCCACGCAGGCATCCGATGTGGCGGGAAGCTGTGACTACCTGGTGAAGTTTAATGCAGCCCTTGCCAGGGATAACTTTTTTGCCACGCAGTTTCACCCGGAAAAGAGCCAGCGGGCCGGACTTCAGCTACTGCAGAATTTTCTCCACTGGAACCCATAAAAAAAGGCCGCTTGCCCTGGGGGCAAACGGCCTTCCTGTAAAGCAGCTTAATCCAGCTTTAGGCTACAGCATCCTTGATAGCTTTCAGTGCCACTGCGCGAACGCTGGTGGTAGCCGGCTTTGCCTTGATCATGATTTCTTCGCCGGTGAAAGGATTGATGCCCTTGCGTGCCTTGCGTGCTGGCTTCATTACACGGCGTAACTTAATACCAAGAGAAGGAACGGTAAATTCACCAGAGCCTTTCTTCTTAAGATGCCTGTGGGCCAGGTCTGCCATAGCGTCCATTACTGCCGCTACTTCTTTCTTTGTTAAACCGGTATCCTCGGCAAGTGCGCTAAGGATTTGTGACTTTGTTTGTTTGGTTGCTATTGCAGCTGGTTTTTTCGCCATGTTATACCTCTTTAAATTCCAGGTTGTTTTGAATGTTAAAAATAAACCGCCGTTTCGAAAATCTCGAAACGGCGACTGAAAAATTATTGCCTGTAGTTAACTCCCCAAAGGCGCGGTGATTATCCTATGTTACTCGCCTGAATCCAACTGTAATTTAAATATTTTTAAGCGCCGGACGCTGTTTTTTCCCGATCAACTGCGCGGTAGCCGATATCGCGGCGGCAAAACATCCCTTCACAGTGGATTTGATCAACACCCTGGTAGCTCAATTGCTGGGCTTCGGCAACCGTTTGCCCGAGGCTGGTAACACAGAGTACACGCCCGCCCGCCGTGACGAGTTTGTTTTCATCCTGTCCGGTACCGGCGTGGAATACCTTTACGTTCTCATCATCGATCGTATCTATACCCGTGATCACATCTCCCTTGCTGGCGCTTTCCGGGTAACCCGCCGAAGCCATTACAACTCCGAGGGCGGCACGCCTGTCCCATTCAATTTCAAGGCCGGACAAACGACCCTCGGTGGCGGCAAGGCACAGGGAAACGAGATCGCTTTTAAGGCGCATCATGATGGGCTGTGTTTCGGGATCGCCAAAGCGACAGTTGAACTCGAGCACCCTGGGCTCGCCAGATGGGGTGATCATGATTCCCGCATAAAGGAAGCCGCGGTAGGGGCAGCCATCGGCTTTCATACCTTCAACGGCAGGCAGAATGACCTGTCGCATGATTTTTTCATGCATCTGGTCATCAACAACCGGTGCTGGTGAATAGGCTCCCATGCCGCCGGTATTGGGGCCGGAGTCACCGTCATCGCGCGCCTTGTGGTCCTGTGAACTGGCCAGTGGAAGACAGTGCTCACCATCACAGATAACGATGAAACTGGCTTCCTCCCCTTCTAAAAACTCTTCTATGACAACACTATGGCCGGCCTCTCCGAAACGGTTACCTTCAAGCATATCGGTTACAGCATCAATAGCCTGCTTCTCATCCATGGCAACAATCACACCCTTACCCGCCGCCAGGCCGTCTGCCTTGACTACGATAGGCGCGCCCACCTGTTTTATGTATTCAACCGCCCTGTCGGTGTCGCTAAAGTGACCATATCTCGCCGTGGGAATGTTGTGGCGTTCGAGGAACTCCTTGCTAAAAGCCTTTGAGCCTTCCAGTTGGGCTGCCTCTCTCGATGGACCGAAACAGGCCAGGCCAGCGGCGGTGAATTCGTCGACAATACCTTCAACAAGCGGCATTTCAGGGCCGATGATAGCCAGGTCAATTTGCTGTTCCGTGGCAAACTTCTTCAGACCCTGGATATCTTCTGCACCGATATCAACATTGCTGACCTTGTTCTCCTGCGCGGTGCCGGCATTACCAGGCGCGACGAATACCCGGGAGACAGTATTTGATTGTGCTGCTTTCCAGGCAAGGGCGTGCTCCCTGCCACCACCACCAACAATTAAAACTTTCATCGCTAATTTATTATCAATAAAAAAATAATTCTTTAACGCGAACTAAAAATAGTAATTTTCGTGCGAGCGTGAGGATGGGCCGCACGCAAAACCGGAGTGTATGAGTCAATACATGAGGATTTGAGTACGGACCAGACAAAACGATCGTGCGAAAAGTGCATTTTTAGTCGTGTTAATGGCGGAAATGTCGCATGCCGGTGAAAACCATGGCTATCCCATGCTCGTCTGCAGCGGCAATCACTTCATCATCCTTTACCGATCCCCCCGGCTGAATCACTGCACTGATGCCCACCCTGGCGGCGGAATCGATGCCGTCGCGAAAAGGAAAGAATGCATCCGAGGCCATCACAGAACCTGCCACCTGCAGATCCTCATCTTCGGCCTTGATAGCAGCAATACGCGCACTGTAGACGCGACTCATCTGCCCTGCGCCGATACCGATGGTCTGCCCATTTTTCGCATATATGATGGCATTCGACTTGACGTATTTCACCACCTTCCAGGCAAACAGCAGGTCTGCCATCTCGGCGTCATCGGGTTTACGCTGGCTGACAACCTCCAGGTCGTTCACGCCGACGGTGCCATCGTCACCGTCCTGGACCAGCAGACCACCACTGACCCTTTTTAATTCCAGCTGTTGAATGTTGGCTGATCTTTTTCCCACTGCCAGCACACGAATGTTCTGCCTGGCCGCTGTGGCCTCAAGTGCTGCATCATCCACGCCGGGAGCAATAATCACCTCGGAAAACTGTCGTTCAACAATTTCTTTTGCCGTCTCTGCATCCAGGTCGCGATTAAAGGCGATGATGCCACCAAAGGCAGAGGTAGGATCCGTTGCATAAGCCAGGTCGTAGGCCTTCCTGATGTCACCTGCAACGGCGACACCGCAGGGGTTGGCGTGTTTCACTATTACGCAGGCGGGTTCTTCAAAGGCCATAACACATTCAAGCGCAGCGTCCGAATCTGCGACGTTGTTATAGGACAACTCCTTGCCCTGTAGCTGCCTGGCGTGGGCAAGGGTGCCTTCCGGAACTTCGAGCTGCCTGTAGAAGCTGGCGGACTGGTGCGGGTTTTCCCCGTAGCGCATTCCCTGCAGCTTGTGAAACTGCATTGAAAAGCTCTCCGGGAAGTCCAGGTACTTGCCGCCAGGCGTAATGGCAGTCAGGTAGTTTGATACCGCGGCATCGTAATTGGCGGTATGGGAAAAAACCTTTTGCGCAAGCCTGAATCGAAGCTCATCTCGCAGCCCACCACTGCCTTTCAGTTCTTCCAGCACCTTATCGTAATCTTCGTGGTCGACAACGACACCCACGTGTGCGTGATTCTTTGCCGCGGCTCGCAGCATGGTCGGGCCGCCGATATCGATGTTTTCGATAGCTTCCTCCAGGCTACACTCGGGCCGGCTGATGGTGGCTTCAAAGGGATATAAATTAACCACGACCAGGTCAATGGCTTCGATATCATTCTCTTCCATGACGGCGTCATCCTGCCCGCGCCTGGCAAGTAGCCCACCGTGAATTTTAGGGTGGAGTGTCTTTACCCTGCCATCCATGATCTCGGGAAAACCGGTGTGCTCGGAGACCTCGGTAACGCTGACACCGTTGTCCTGCAGCAATTTCGCAGTACCACCCGTGGAGAGTATTTTTACTCCAAGGCGGTGCAGCTCCTGGCAAAAGGAAACAATGCCGGTTTTATCTGATACGCTGACCAGTGCACAGGAAACCGTGGACATGGCTTAGTGGTTCCCGCTGAAAGGGTTTCCAGACAATTACTTGTCCAACCCGTATTTCTGCAGCCTGGAGCGCAGGGTGGCTCGATTCAGGCCAAGTACCTGTGCGGCACGGCTGACGTTACCACGCGTGTTTGTCATAACGCTTTCAATCAGCGGTTTTTCTACCTGTGACATGATCAATTCGTGCAGGTTACTGGGTTCGTGTCCGTCCATGTCATTGAAATACCTCTCCATTGCCTCACGAACATTATCGCTCAGGCAGCCGTTCTTTTTCGGCTGCTTGTTACGGGCTTTCTTTGCCTTTCCCTTTGTCTTTTTCTTCGCAGCATTCATGCGGCAAGTTTCCTTTCCTGGAGCCGGTCGAAGAAGTCACCAACAACCCGCAGCTGTTCCTCGCAGTTTTCTGCCCGGTTTACCAGCTTCAACATGGCCTGCGCGTCATTCCTGTCGCGGCAGTACCAGCCAATGTGCTTCCTGGCGATTCTTACACCGAGGTACTCACCATAAAAACCATAAAGGCTTTCAAGGTGACGACAAAGAACCCGCTTGACTTCGTTGGCGCCAGGTGAGGGCAGTAATTCACCGGTATCGAGGTAGTGTTCGACCTGGCCAAATATCCACGGGTTGCCCTGGGCGGCACGACCAATCATGAGACCATCAGCAGAAGTAATCCGCAGGACCCGTTCGGCATCCTGCGGTGTACAAATGTCACCGTTTGCGATGACCGGTATGGATACCGTTGCTTTTACAAGGGCAGTGGTCTCGTGTTCTGCAATGCCTCGAAAGGCGCAGGCACGACTTCGGCCGTGCACCGTAAGCCCCTGGATACCGGCATCTTCGGCAATCCTGGCAATTGCCGGGGCGTTCTTGTGTTGCAGGTCCCAGCCTGTTCTCATCTTCAACGTGACCGGGATATCCACCGCTTTGACCACCGCTGACAGTATTCTTGATACCAGCGCTTCATCCTGCATCAGTGCTGACCCGGCTGCCTGGCGACACACTTTCTTTGCCGGACAACCCATGTTGATGTCAATGATGTCGGCGCCATGTTCAAGGTTGAAGCGAGCCGCCTGCGCCATCATTTTTGGATCCGCGCCTGCAATCTGCACGACAACAGGCGATGCCTCGCCGGAATGATCAAGTCGTTGTCTTGATTTGCGCGTGTTGTAAAGCGAGACATCAGAGCTGATCATTTCAGACACGAGCATACCTGCGCCTGCCTCTTTACAGAGTCGACGAAAAGGCTTATCTGTAACACCCGCCATGGGCGCAAGGACAAGATTATTCTTGAGTACGTGAGAACCTATTTTCATCCGGGCTGACTACCGCTTCTTATAAACTACCGGCGGTTATATTGCAGGCAATAATAGCGGCTATTATGGCAGGATAAAAGCAGTTCCTTTGTTGCGGACAAAAAATTTTACAGTGTCACTTTCACAACATCTGCAAAGTTAATTCGAGTAATTTTTAAGGCTCGTCAACAAGACATTGAAAGGACACAATTTCATGGATGTGATTCTCGAAATGGCACGACTGCCGATAGCGTGAAAAATATATTTTCTTAAGAAATTACTTCAAAGAAAATCGAATTCAAAACTGACTGCATCCCTGGTTTCGTTCGCGACTTCAAAGACAAAGTGAATCGGGGCATTGCTTGCCATTCCGGACTCTATATCAATACTCTCGTCAAGATAGTCCCCCGGCGGGATTTTTCGATAACCCATTATGTCGCCATTGGGGTCGTAAAGCGTGAGCAGGACGGTGGGAAATCTCTGGGTGTATTTCGACAGGTTGGTTATCGTTGCATTAACCAGCAATGCATCTTCATAACGTGGGTGAACCCTTACATCCCTGTTTACCAGCTTGATAGCTGAGATGTTCCTGTTGCGAATCAAGGTGCACTGAAATTCCTGGCAGATACGTTTTGCATAGGGCAGCAGTTCCGGGTAGCGGCTCAGCAACATGTCCCGGTTAAACCAGGCTGCCTGCGCGGCTCCGGCGCTTAGCAACAGCAATACCCCGAGAGTCCACAGTAGTCGCGATACCCAGCCGGCCCGGCTTTCCTCTGCCTCGATGAGTTCTTCAGGGAACTCGTACTCCGGCTCTGCGGCTTCAGCGATCACAGGCTCTACTGCGATCGCATCATGGCCTGGTGGGTCATCGTCCTCGATCTTCTCTTCCTCACCCGTCTCTTCTTCGGACGCGCTAGTGATGTCAGGCGGCATCGAATCGTTCAACAGGGCACTCACGACTTCTTCTTCGTCCCCGGGTAAATCATCCTCGGACAGGCCGGTGTCCTTGATTGCATTTTCAGTCTCGGACACATCGAAATTGATAATGTCGTCGCCGGGTTCTTCAACCGGCAAAAAGGCAGGGGGGCTTTTCCCGGTCACTTCATCTTCCGGAATCTCGAATTCAGGCTCTTCTTCCTGCGGCGGTGAAACAAGGGGTTCAGTTGCAGGCATTTCCCGGGAAACCGGAATGGCATCCTGCTGCACCTGGTCCGTAAGTGGTGCTGCCGGGGCTGGTGCTGACGCGTGCGTGGCGGGTGATACGGGGGTATCAACAACGAGGGGCTTGTCATAGAGACGATCAAGGGCGTTGAATTGCTTGCCGCAATAACCACACTGCACGAGGCCCTCTGCTGCTGCCAGCTGCCTGGCTCGAACACGAAACTGCCTGCTACATTCCGGGCAACTTGTAAACATCATCGCGGTTCAGCTCTCCAGGGTCTCGTTGCTGTTACGCCTGCCTTCAAGCATGGCCCATTCCTCGTTGAAAGAAGGCTCTGCCATGGTAAACCAGGGTGCAAACGCTGCCAAACAGTCATCAACCTGGGTGGAAAGTATGCCGGACAGCACCAGCTGGCCGTTTGTCCGCAGCAGCCCTGCGAAACCAGGTGCCAGCCCGACCAGGGGGTTGAGGAGGATATTGGCCATTAAAATATCCGTTGTTGGTATAGCGGAAGCCGACTGGCACACCGAGACCCTTTCAGAAACGCAATTTTTCTCGGCGTTTTGTGCTGTTGCCAGCAAGGCCTGGGGATCAATGTCAAAGGCATATACAGGGTCGGCGCCCAGCAGTGCTGCAGCAATGCCAAGAATCCCGGAACCGCAGCCATAGTCTATAACACCCTGCCCATTCAGCTGTTGCATCGAGAGCCATTCCAGGCATAGCGCCGTTGTTTCATGCCGACCTGTACCAAAGGCAAGGCCGGGGTCGAGCAATAGCGTGACAGGCCACTCTTTGTCGGATTCTGCCCAGCCTGGTTTCACGCAAAGCCTGTCGCCAAAGACCATGATACCGCCATCGTCCTGGTGGGCGGTTAACCAGTTTTCATCCTTAACGGCTTCTACTCGAGAGCAATTTAAATGCTCGTCATTGATGCGGTTACGAGCACAGGCCAGGAGTATGTCGAGATCAATGCTGTCGTCAAAAAGTGCTGTTATTGCGGTTCGTGTCCAGTACCTGGGATCTTCTCCAACACCGCCAAAAAGCGCTTCGTCGCTCAGTGCTTCGCTGCTTATGGAATGCGCCTCAAATTGTTCCAGCAAGCGGGAGAGTGCTTCCACATCCTGTTGTCCACATTCCAGGACCACACGCAATAGGGGCATATTGATAGATGAACTACTTTATTCCCAGCTTGTTTTCGAGGTAATGAATGTCAGTGCCTCCACTGACAAAGGCGGCGTCGTCTACCAGCCGCTGGTGCAGGGGTATGTTTGTCTTTATCCCTTCAATGACAATTTCCGACAGCGCCATTTCCATGCGCTTCAGGGCGAGATCCCTGTTTTCACTATGAGCAATCAGCTTTCCAATCATGGAATCATAGTGGGGTGGAACGCGATATCCCTGGTATACATGGGTCTCTACCCTGACGCCGGGCCCACCCGGCGGATGAAAATGTTCAATGGTCCCCGGTGAGGGCACAAAGGTATCGGGATCCTCAGCATTGATCCTGCATTCAATGGCATGCCCCTTGATGCGAACATCCTTTTGCTGGATCGATAATTCCTCACCTGCCGCGATACGAAGCTGTTCCTTGACAATATCAACACCGGTGATCATCTCGGTAACCGGGTGCTCCACCTGCACGCGGGTATTCATTTCGATAAAGTAGAAATTTCCATCTTCATAGAGAAACTCAAAGGTCCCGGCTCCGCGATAATTAATCGCACGGCAGGCTTCAACACAGCGCATGCCAATTTCCTTGCGAGTTGCTTCACTTATTCCAGGAGCAGGGGCTTCCTCGATTACCTTTTGATGACGTCTTTGCATCGAGCAGTCCCTTTCTCCGAGATGAACGACGTTTCCATGTTCATCAGCGAGCACCTGTATTTCTATATGGCGCGGATGCTCAAGAAATTTTTCCATGTACACCATGTCGTTACCAAAAGCCGCTGCGGCTTCGCTTCGAGTCATGGAGATTGCATTACGCAGTGAAGCTTCAGCATGGACCACGCGCATTCCGCGACCGCCACCTCCGCCTGAGGCCTTGATGATAACCGGGTAACCAATGTCCCTGGCTATCTTTGCGGCTTCGTCAATATCACTGGTCAGTGGGCCATCGGATCCAGGCACACAGGGTATGCCCGCATCCTTCATGGTTTTAATCGCGGAAACCTTGTCACCCATGACATGGATTGTTTCAGCGCGAGGACCGATAAAAATAAAGCCGCTGCTTTCCACTCTCTCGGCAAAGTCCGCATTCTCTGACAGGAATCCATAACCCGGATGAATTGCCACGGCGTCGCTTACCTCTGCTGCACTGATGACGGCGGGTATGTTGAGGTAGCTGTCTACTGACGGCGCCGGGCCTATGCATACAGCTTCATCGGCCAGGAAAACGTGTTTTTGTTCGCGGTCGATTTCAGAAAACACCGCGACCGTTTTTATGCCAAGTTCATGGCAGGCACGTAATATTCTAAGAGCGATCTCACCACGATTCGCTATGACAACTTTATCAAGCATGGGTACTGGTTTTGACTATTAAATTAGATATAGGGTGAAGGGAGGCGTGAAAGACAATCAGTCCTGCTCGCGGATCACAAATAATGGTTGACCATATTCGACCGGTTCGCCGTTCTCCACCATGATCTTGCTGACAACGCCGCTGTACTCGGATTCAATCTGGTTCATGATTTTCATTGCTTCAATGATGCAAAGTACATCACCCTTCTTCACTGATTGTCCGAGTTCTACAAAGCTTGGTTTACCTGGCGCCATCGCTTCATAAAAAATGCCTACCATCGGGGCCTTAACGACGTCTCCGACGATCTGTTCTTCAGCTTCTTCGGCCGGGGCGGGGTTTTCCACCACTGCCGCTGCTGGAGCTGCAGCGGGCGCCGGCGCCACCGAGTGCAGCACCGGTGCGGCAGGCATGGCAACTCCCGAAGTGGCCCTCGAGATGCGTACTGATTCCTCGCCCTCGTGGATCTCTATTTCTGCTACGCCGGACTCCTCCAGCAGTTCAATGAGTTTTTTTACTTTTCTTATATCCATGACATCACTAACCGGTTTGCCTGTGCTCGGGAACCCGCATCACCCATCATGGTGAGTAGAACTGGCCCTGGACAGGGTAAATTAGCGCAATCCGACGATTTTATGCTTTTTTAGCATCACGTTCGTTGCTTTTGCGCGCAGATTAGCAGATTTCAAATTGAATTAGGAGGGTTTTTTAAAGTAGTTTGCTAATTATAGAGTCAGCTTCCGCGCCAGACAGGGGGCCTTTTTTAACATAATGTATTTCGCCGTTGCGCGTTATTATCACCGTGTAGGGCAGGGCACCGATATTGTTGCCGTATTCCTCGGCAATCTTTATGACTTCCAGTTCACCGGCAAGTACAGGGTAGTTCATGCCATGCTCGGCCATGAAATCGGTGACTTCTTCCGCGCGCTGCAGGGCAATACCAACAAACTGTAAACCCTGGTTTTCGTAGCGATGCTGTAATTCGACGAACTCGGGGATCTCCTTGATACAGGGCGGGCACCAGGTTGCCCAGAAATTAATGGCGACGACCTTGCCATCCCACTCGTTTATATGGCGTACATTGCCATCCACATCCGCGAGGCTGAATTCGGGTCTCTGGCTTCCCACTATGCCCTTCACCAGTTTAGCCTTCGCTGGTGCGGGCGCAGCGGTCGCTGCTGGCTGCGCCTGCCTGTCCTGCTGGAACATGTAACCTGTTACCCCGGCGGTGAACGCCAGGGCGAGCCCCGCCAGTGGAAGTAACAGTTTTTTCATTGCCCGGACTTCTTAAGTTGCTGTAGATGGTTTTTGAACTTGCCTGCCTCGACAAATCCCACGGTACGGTATGCCATGAGCTCTGCTTTACCCGGTGCAAAGAACAGGATTGCAGGTGGGCCGAATATATCAAATTTCTTTAGCAGGGCCTTGTCTTCCTCGTCGTTGGCAGTCACGTCTGCCTGTAGCAACACGAAATCCCGAAGTTCCGCCTGCACTGATGCATCGCTGAAAGTGTACTCCTCCATCTCTATACAGGTGATGCACCAGTCAGCATAGAAATCCAGCATGACGTGGCGCCCGGCTTTTTCCGCTGCCGCAACTTCCTGCTCCAGCTCCGTAATACTCTTGATACGCTTGAAGGGCAGCTCCTGCGCGGTACGTGATTGGGTGGCGCCACCCAGGCCTTCCAGGGGTTGGAATATGCTTCGCGAACCACTTGCGGCGCCGATAACAAGAGTAACCCCGTAAACAAGTATGATAATGCCAATACCTTTCCATAGCGCCTGCCATGACTTTTCCCGTGGCAGGGAATCAAGCGCGCCAAGAAACACCGCGGAGACGATAAACAATGCGGCCCACAGCAGCATGGTGGCCTGGCCCGGAAGGATGCGATCGAGAAACCAGATTGCCACGCCAAGCATGATCACGCCGAATGTGCGCTTTACATTCTCCATCCAGGCGCCGGCCCGGGGTAGCAGGGAGCCGGAAGAAGCGCCGATGACCAGCAGCGGCACACCAAAGCCCAGCCCCATTGAAAAGAGGTTCAGCCCCCCCTGCACAGCGTTACCGGTCTGGCTGATATACAGCAGGGCGCCAGCCAGTGGTGGCGCAACACAGGGTCCGACGATAATGGCAGATATGCCTCCCATCAACGCTGCGCCAATAAGGCTACCGCCTTTTTGCCGATCGCCCAGGTTGCTGAGCCTGGACTGTATTGACGCCGGTAGCTGCAATTCGTAAAAGCCAAACATGGACAGCGCCAGGAGGACAAAGATGCTACTGAAAAGAACGATCAGCCACGGCGTTTGAAAGGCTGCCTGCAGGTTGATAAAAAACAGCCCGGCGATCACGCCGAGCAGTGCATAGCACAACGCCATGGCAAGTACATATGCCAGGGAAAGCGCAAGGGCCCGCCGCGTGGTGATATTTTCACCCTGTCCAACAATGATGCCGGACAGTATGGGAATCATCGGGAAAACGCAGGGCGTTAGCGAAAGCAGTATGCCAAAGCCGAAAAACGCGAGCAGGTTTAGCAGCAGGCTTCCCTGTTCCAGGTTGGCAGTAATGATATCCTGTTCTGAGCGCGGCGGTGATGTGGGTGTCTCCTGCGAGGTGGCAGCTGCTGCAGAAGGGATAAGCTCCGGGAGTTCTATTGTCAGCAACCTGGTGATGGGTGGATAGCAAACTGAGTCTTCCTTGCAGCCCTGGTATTTCAACTCAAGGTCCAGGCTCGTCGCTTCTCCCGTCGCCCGTTTCAGGGGAAGATCAAAAAGCGGGCTGCCGGTATGAATTTCCACGTTGCCAAACAGGGGATCCTGTTTCATCTTGCCCGGCGGTAGTACCAGCTTTTCCTGGTCAATTGAGGAGCTGTCATCCAGCAACCTGAAAGCAAACTTGTCCTTGTAGAGATAGTAGCCGTCGACGATTTGCCACTGCAGCTGTATGGAAAGAGGTTGCCCTGCGTTCGCCTCGTAGCGAAATGCCTCGTCCGGGTCGAGGATCTCATCTGCAGCGGGACTCGAGCCAAAGGCCTTTCCGAGGCGCTCAGTCAGGGACTGGGCGACCGTGGCCTGCGCTCCGATGAGGAGTACGGCGATAAGAAAATAACGAAGCAACATGTTTACCTGTAAAACAGGCCCTCTAATTAAGCGTCAGTGGAACTCGAAGTGTTATAGACAGGGACTGCTGTGATTTCCGGAAGTTCATGGGGATGAAGGCGCCTGATGCATTTTTCCAGCTCGGAATACTTTTCCCTGCTGCTTTTTATCAGCAGCAGGTGTTCCTCGTTTTGCTCTACCTTGCCGACCCAGCGAAAAAAGGCATTCACTTCGCTGATAACGCGCACATTGGTACTCAGCTGCTGTTGCACCAGCTCCCGGGCAATTTTCTTGGCCGTAATGGAGCCCTTGCAGGAGGTCACTATCAGCAATTCGTCGGTAAATTCCATTGTCGTCTTACAAATATTTCAACGTGAGCGGGCTTGAAAAGTGCTATTTTGCCAATACATTGACAAATACGCCATTTTTCTTACAAATATCAGGGTGTTTCGACTACTTTTTCTGCTTTTTGTTACGGTTCCACTGGTGGAATTGTACCTTCTTATCCACGTGGGAAGCTATTTCGGCGCGGCGCCCACCATTGCGCTTTGCCTGTTTACAGCCGCTTTTGGCGCCATCCTGCTTCGACACGAGGGCCTTGAGACCATGAGTCGTGTGCAAACCCGCCTGGAACAGGGAGAAATGCCCGCCGAAGAAATGATCGGCGGCCTCATGCTGTTGCTTTCAGGCCTGCTGCTACTGACCCCGGGCTTACTCACTGACGTTATCGGCTTTGTTTGCCTGCTGCCTGGCTTTCGCCTGCAGGTCGCGAGGGCGATGCTTGCGCCGATGCTTCGCAGGCATGCCCAGCGCTTTGAGGAGGGCCAGGTCATTGTCGAAGGTGAGTTCTGGGAAGAACAGGACAGAAAACGCCTGGGTGAGTGACCTGGCAGAAAAGATTGCCTCGCTGTCTGCCGCCCGCAAGGCAGAACTCATCGATGCGCTTGCCGGGGTTATCAATCCACAACGACAGGAATTGCTGCACCAGGTCCTGGATCAACGCACACGTTTTATCACAGTTGTTCTTGAAGATATCTACCAGGCGCAAAATGCCAGTGCAGTTATCCGCAGTGCCGAATGCCTTGGCCTGCAGGAATTACACATCATAGAAAATCGCAATGAATACCAGCTTAACCCGGCGGTGGTCCAGGGTGCCTCAAAATGGATGCAGGTGACTCGTCATCGAAACAACCAGGAGGATAATACCCGTCCCTGCCTGGAGGCATTAAAGCAGCGTGGGTACCGCATCGTGGCCATGACCCTCAGGGAAGGGAGCCAGGAACTTGAGTCACTGCAGCTGCATTCCAGGACTGCGCTTTGTTTCGGTTCCGAGGAGCCCGGCCTCAGTGATATTGCCCACGATCTGGCGGACGAGTATGTAAATATCCCCATGTGTGGTTTCACACAGAGTTTTAATCTTTCCGTTAGCGCAGGTATTAGCCTTTATCACCTGTGCGGGCAAATGCGAAATTCCGGGCTGCCGTGGCAACTGGAAGAAAATGACAGGCAAAACCTGCTGATTGACTGGTTATCAAAATCAACGCCTACCGGGAAGGTCCTGCTGCAGCGCTTCCTCGGTTAATAGCATGGTGTTTTATTTTCCGGGTTTGCTAAAGCCCTCGTTTTTCCAGAACTCTTTTTGCGCCTCGTTTACCTTGTAAAGATAGCGGCGGGATTCCTGGCTTGGGTGCCGGGTGGTCAGTGTTTTATAGACCTGGCTCGGTGACAGCTTGTTAATTTCCTGGATTGCCCGCGAGCGATCTGTGGAAAAAGTTTTCATAACGTTTCCAGCACCACCGTTATAGGCGGAGATAACGGAGTATCTTTTTGAATTGCGGTTGCTGATATTGACCAGGTATTGTTCCTGCAGGATTTTCAGGTAAGCGGTGCCGGTATCGATGTTATTTTCAGGGTCATAAAGGTATTCCGGGCTTGGCTGGCCCGAGCGTTTTTTTATTTTCTCAAACACGTCCCGCCCCGCTGTTGAGGGCACGATTTGCATAAGGCCATAGGCGGGTGCATGGCTCACTGCGAAGGGATTGAAGCTGCTCTCTGTCTTGATAACACCATAGATCAGGCTTTCAGTGACATCATATTTCTGGCTGTATTTCCTCACCAGCGAAGCATACTTGTAGGCTCGAATATCCTTGTGTGCCTTTACCAGTGGGAACTGTACCTGCAGGCCCTTGCGTTTTCCAAGCACGATTGA
>CAZXDV010000040.1:0-16183 GCA_964639535.1 uncultured Enterobacteriaceae bacterium
CAGAAAGCCGGGCGCTGGCGGAGGACGCGGCTGAGCTGGTGGACAGGGACGGGGAGGAGTTACCCGCCGTGGCGACAAGCGATGCGGCCCTGGCCGAAGAAGGCCCGTACGTTCACACCGACATGGGTACCAATCGCGCATGGCAAATGGACCTGGAACAGGGCGATGTGAAGGAGGCATTTGCGAGCGCAGATGTGATCGTCGAAAGGCAGTTTCACGTTGACCGCCAGACTGGCGTTACGCTTGAACCGAGGGGAATTATTGCTGAGTACCATTCAGGCGAAGGTCGGCTGACGCTGCACCATTCCACACAGGTACCTCACATACAAAGAGCTATATATGCCCGCCAACTGGGGATCAGGGAAAACCGCCTGCGCATCAAGTGCCCCGATCTCGGTGGCGGCTTTGGTTTAAAGCTACATATATATAGCGACGAGATATCTACCGCGGCCCTGAGCATCATGCTTGGACGACCGGTTAAATTTATTGCCGACCGACTGGAGTCATTTCTGTCGGATATTCACGCGCGCGGCCACAATGTTCGAGCCAGGATGGCCCTCTCCAGCGATGGCCGTATCAAGGGAATGGAGCTGGAAAATGTTGCCGCCGGGGGAGCCTACCTGATTCATCCCCGTACAAGTACGATAGAACCACTGCTTGTCGCGGTTTGTACACCGCTTGCCTACGACATGGCCAACTACCGCGCCGATGTCTCCCTGGTTTACCAGAACAAGGTCCCGACGGCCCAGTACCGTGGCGTCGGCATGCCGGTTGCGAGCGTTGTCATGGAAGGCATGATTGATGCCGCAGCACGGGAACTGGACATGGATAAAGTTGCGATCAGGCAGCTAAACCTGCGCGCGGATGATGCCTATCCGTGCCAGTCTGTCACCGGTGAAACGCTGGAAGGGCTTTCCCAGCAGGCGGCGCTCGACAAGATCCAGTCCTTCTCTGGATACGATGAGCTGAGGAAAGAGCAGGAGGAACTGCGCAAGCAGGGGATCTACCGGGGTATTGGCCTGGTTAGCGTGGTAGAAGGGACATCACCCAGCCCGGCGCTCTACGCTGCCGGTGGCGCACCGATCAGTTCGCGCGATGCCTGTACCTTGAGGCTCGAGGCTGACGGTAGTTTCAGTTGCACAACGGGCCTGACAGAGCAGGGACAGGGAGCCTATGCGGTGGTCAACCAGATCATGGCCGACACGATTGGTGTTGCACTTGATGAAATTGACATTGTCATGGGCGATACCGCGACAACGCCTTTTGGTGGTGGTACCTGGGCCTCAAGGGGAACCTCCATTGCCGGCGAAGCTGCCTTTCAAACCGCAAAGACAATGCGAGAAAAGATCCTTGATGCCGCCGCTATGCTGAAAGACGTTAGCGCGGCACAGTTGAATATCGAGGATGGCAACATCATTGAACTGGAAACCGGTGAAAAGCTACTCAGCCTCGCCGAGCTCGGAGAACTGACGCATTTTAAAACCATGGAATTTCCCCAGGGCTTCGACCCTGAGCTGGTGGTGACGCGGCATTACAGCCAGCGCGATCACATGATGCTGTACACCAACTGCGCCATGTGCCTGACGCTGGACGTGGACGTAAATACCGGCGCGGTAAAGCTGCACAAGATATGGGTGGTGGAAGATTGTGGCAAGGTGATCAACCCGATGCTGGTGGACGAACAAATTCGTGGCGGCGTGGTACAGGGGATAGGCTCGGCACTTTATGAGCAATGCCTGTATGACGAGGATGCCCAGCTTCGCAACGGCACCTTTGCCGACTACCTTGTGCCGATGGCAGGCGAGATGCCGGACATTGAAATTGAACATATCGAGACTCCCACCCTCGTTACTGAACTGGGAGCCAAGGGTTGTGGAGAGGCGGGCATCATTGCCGTCTGCGCCGCGGTGATGAGCGCCATCAACGACGCCCTTGAACCTCTTGGTGCAGAGGTGAATTCCCAGCCCTTTACACCGGAGAAGATCCTCAGGGCAGTGGGCAAAATACCCGCCGAGTAGGTGTTCTACGCTTCGGTTGTTTCTTTAGTGGCCTTGAAGGCTTCCAGTGCACGTTCCCGGGATACCTTGAGGTCAACTATGGGCCCGGGGTAAGTCTCACCGGGTTTTACCCCGGCCTCGGCCAGGACTTCTTCCGGTGCAAGCCACGGACTAAACAGGTACTTGTTGGGCAAGGCGGCAAGCTCAGGCACGTACTGACGTATGTAATGACCGTCGGGGTCAAATTTCTCTGCCTGTGTCACCGGGTTAAAAATTCGAAAGTAGGGGGCCGCGTCGGCACCGCAGCCGGCAATCCACTGCCAGCTGGCACTGTTATTGGCGAGATCGGCATCCACGAGACAATCCCAGAACCAGCGTTCACCATGGTGCCAGTGCAGCAGGAGATTCTTGACCAGGAAAGAGCCCACTATCATTCGCACGCGATTGTGCATCAGGCCTGTCTGCCAGAGTTCACGCATACCGGCATCGACAATGGGGTAACCTGTCATACCCTTTTGCCATTTTTCAAGGTATTCACTGTTATCCTGCCATGGAAAATTGTTAAAGCGCACCTGCAGGTTTTCTCGTGGCAGGTGAGGAAAGTGGTAAAGCAGGTTATGGGAGAACTCGCGCCATCCAAGTTCACTGCAAAAGTGGTCAACATTTTGATCGTCACCGACAGCACGGATAGCATGCCACACCTGGTTGGGAGATATTTCTCCGAAGTGCAGGTAGGGAGAGAGGCGCGATACTTTCAGCCTTGAAGGAAAATTACGCCCTTCCTTGTAATCGTCTATTCCCGATTCGATGAATTCAGCCAGTCTTTGCTGCGCGCCATCCTCGCCGATTTGCCAGTGTGGTTCCAGCTGCTTGTCCCAGGGGATTCGAGGCAGTAGCCCAAGTTCATCAAGGTCTAAACTGTTCGCGACCACATCGGAGAAAGTTATTCCTGCTGGTGCTGCCAGGGGCTCACGTGGTTCCGGTTGGCCCAGGCAACCCTTGCGGTAAAAAGGTGTAAATACCTTGTAGGGCGTTTTGTCTTTCTTTAGCAGCTTCATAGGCTCCCATAAAAGTGAGCCATTGAAACTTTCGACGCTGATTCCGCGTTCCACCAGTGCCTGCTTGATCCTGCTGTCCCTTTCCATGCGCCAGGGCTCATAACAACGATTCCAGTGCACCGCAGATACTTCATGGCTGTTCACCAGCTGCAGGAGGATTTCCTTTGCATCACCGTTAAACAGGCACAGCTTGCCATCGAGAGATTTATCCAGTGAAGCCAGGGAATAGTGTAGCCACCAGCGGCTTGCCGCTCCCATCCTGTGTTCGCCGGCATTAATGTCATCCAGGATATAGATCGGCAGTACCTCGCCAGCCTTTACCGCGGCTAGAAATGCAGGGTTATCACTGACACGGAGGTCCTGGCGGAACCAGTGAATGACTATGGGCGTGGCCATGTGTACTTAATACACAAGGTGGCGACCGCCATCAAGTGGATGTACTCGACCGGTCACGTAGGTACTGCTCAGGATGTAGTCAATCGTCTTTTGAAGCTCACCGAGGCCCCCTTCGCGCTGAAGCAGGCTTTTTTTGAGGGCCTTTTCGCGATAGGCATGGTCATCGTCTTCGTTAAACAGCACCAGTGCGGGGGCAACGCTGTTAACCTTGACCTTGGGGGCCAGCTTTGCCGCAAATGACAGCGTCAGGTTGTCCTGGGCGGCCTTGCTCGCAGCGTATGCGATGTGCTTTTTACTGCCCCTGCTGCTGGTAAAATCGCTGATGTGAATAATGTCACTGTGAGGTGCCGGACAGGCCTGCAGCAGGGAAGTGAACTCCAGGTTCAAAAGGTAGGGGACCTGCACGTGCACGTTCATCATGCGCGAGATCACTTCCGGGGCCGGCTGAGCGGCGTCGTCAGGCAACCACTCTGATGCATTATGGATTACGGCTCGCAGGCTATCGTGATCTTGTTTGACTGCATTCACCAGGTGCAGAACCTGGTCCTGCTTATTAAAGTCACACTGGTAGAGTTCTGCACCCCTGGACTCAAGTTCCAGGAGGGTGCTCCGTTCCTGGCGATAAGTGCCGATCACCTTGATACCACGCGCCAGGAAAGAGTGGGCCAGGTGCAGGCCGGCACGCCTGCCAACCCCGCTTATAAAGACCGGGCCTTCATTCACGGGTTAAGAAATTCGGCTCGCGTGTGCACATTCTTTTTAAAGCAGCCACCCAGTGCCGTTGTGCTGGTTTGAGAATTGCTGTCCTTTACGCCCCGGGATTTCACACAGTAGTGAACCGCATCGATACTCACTGCCACATCCTCGGTGTCCAGCAAAGCCTGCAGGGCGACAAGAATCTGCCGGGTTAGCCTTTCCTGCACCTGCGGACGCTGCGCAAAGAAACGGACCACGCGATTTATCTTGGACAGTCCGATGATTTTTTCACGTGGAATGTATGCCACCTTTGCATGACCGTCGATGGTAACGAAGTGGTGTTCGCAAGTGCTGGTAAGGTCGATATCCCGGATTTTTACCATTTCGTCGGCAGCCATCTTGTTTTCAATCAGGGACAACCTGGGGAACTTGCTGTAATCAAGGCCCGAGAAAATCTCGTGCACATACATCTTTGCAATTCGATGAGGTGTCTCCGTGAGACTATCATCTGAAAGATCAAGGCCAAGGGTCATCATGATGTCATTCATTGAACTCTTGATGCGTTGATACTTCTCCTCGTTGGAGAGAGAGTTTTCAATCATGGGTGTCTCGAGACCGTGCTCGATAAGGGTATCCCTGACAAGCTGAGCCTCTTCACTCAGTACGGGATACTCGGAAATAACTTCCTTTGCAACAAGACGGGGGCTGGTACTCACAGGGCACTCTCCACTAGTTTCAGGTTGGTTTTCTTTTCTGCCACGTAATCCATGGTCAGTGATACGGAGTCCGCAAATCGAAGGGCATGGGGCTTATCAATCGTCACGCGTGCCTCTTTCACGAGCGGGTTGCTGCTACATAATTCCAGTACGTCTCCCACGAGTTTCTCCAACAACAGGAAGCGGCCGTTTTCAACATGGCTGATAATGCTCTTGGTGATCTGCTTGTAGTCGAGTGCATTTTCGACCTGGTCTTCCAGTACGGCTTCGTCGGCTCGGTATGCGATCTCGATATTGAGGATAACGTCCTGCTTTTTCTCTTTTTCCTCCGGGTTGAATCCGATATAGGTTCTAAGGCGAAGGTTCTTGATGTTTATCAATGCGTTATTAAGTGCCATGGTTAGTCCTGGTCCTGCAAATATGAGTGCGCATCCTATTTAACCGTATGTGAAACGGGTGTTAAATTGATGTGAAAAACATGTGAAAGTGGCTGCTAATGCTAAACCCATGAAATTAATGGAGAAAATAAGAGCAGAGTAGGATGTGCGATAATAATATGTGATTTCACATAATTATCACTTCAGCTGCGATGTAATAATGATCCAGGATCACCCGCAACAGAGTGCAGCATGAATACAGAAAGCTCCGGAAGCATTTTATTGATTGAAGATCACCATGACATCGCGGACATGGTGTGTGAGTTCATGGAAGGACAGGATTACATCATGGATTATGCGGCTGATGGCGTGACCGGTTTACACCTTGCTGTCACCGGGGAGTACGACGCGATTATTCTTGATCTCATGCTGCCCGGCATGGACGGTATTGAGTTGCTTGAGAAGTTGAGACAGGAGGCCAGGAAGGCCACGCCAATCCTTATCCTGACCGCTCGCGACACGCTCGAGGATAAACTGACGGGTCTCGATGCGGGCGCAGATGATTACCTGGTTAAACCTTTCCAGATCAAGGAACTTGAAGCACGCGTTCGCGCGATGATTCGACGCCAGCGCGGACACTCCATCCCCGAGTCCTTGCAGGTTGGCGATTTGCATTTCGACACTGGCACAATGAAATTGAAGCGAGGCGACACGACCATCAAGTTGTCTCCAATCGGTATGAAAATCCTGCGTATCTTGATGCAACAGTCGCCCAGGGTCGTCAGTCGCAGGGAAATAGAGCGCCAGGTATGGGGCGACATACTTCCTGATAGCGATACCCTGCGTAGTCATATGTATAACCTGCGTAAAAGCATCGACAAGCCTTTTGATAACCAGTTGTTACACACGGTTCAAAACTCTGGTTACAGGCTGGCTGAAAGCAGTGACGACTAAAAGTGGTATCTACCACAGGCTGTGGCAGGCGTTCCTGCTGCAGGCGGTAGTAATAAGCATAGCCGCACTTTCCGGCGTGTATGCCGCACGGTATGTACTGGGCGACATATTGATTAACCGTGCCCTGCAGGATGAAGCAAAGCATTTCTGGATGCGTTATGAAGAGGATGCCGGGGCCTCCCGCCCGGCGACATACAACCTGACCGGTTACGTCTTGCCGGATGATGCGGGCATACTTCCGGCAGAACTGGAGGGTACCAGGCCGGGTTTTTACGAGCTCGACAGCAATGAATCTGACCTTTTTGTTGTCTACAGCGAATTACGCGGTTCCAGGCAGCTGGTACTGGTGTTTGCAGGTCACCAGGTAGGAGAACTGGCGCTGTTTTTTGGCATGCTGCCCCTGGCCGGTGTGCTGATCGTGATTTACCTTTCAAGCTGGCTGGTTTACAAGCTCTCATCCCGCGCCGTGTCTCCAATCATCAAGTTAAGTCGAGACGTGGACGATCTTGATCCCGGCAGCGATGATTTTTCCTCCGAGTTGAGAACAGTTCTATCAGGCTACAGCAACACCGAGCCCGACGCCCGGACCTTGTCTGCAGCCCTGTCAAAGCTGGCTGATCGTATTGAAGCCTTTGTTATGCGCGAAAGAAATTTTACCCGCGACGCCAGCCATGAGTTAAGAAGTCCAATAACGGTGATCAAGATTGCCGCAGATCTCCTGCTGGATGATGACGGCCTGTCCGATGCACATCGCAGGACCGTACAGCGTATCAAGACCAATGCATCAGACATGGAAGAACTTATCCAGGCGCTGCTGTTGCTTGCGCGGGAATCTGATAACGCCCTTTCGATGGACTATATTTGCGTCAATGACGTGGTACAGGAAGAAATGGACAGGGCCGCGGAGTTGCTCTCCGGGAAACCGATCGAAACCGGTTTCCATGCTGACGGTGAGCTATTGATCCAGGCCTCCGACAAGGTCGTTTCGGTAATGCTTGGTAACCTTATTCGCAATGCCTACTCCTACACCGATGAAGGACGCGTAGATATCAGTATTTCCAATGGTTGTTTCACCATAGAAGATAGCGGCATCGGCATCAGCCAGGACGACATGGAGAAGGTATTCAAGCCTTTTGAAAGGGGCAAAGCAAAACAACGAGGTGGCTATGGCGTGGGCCTGACCATCGTCAATATGTTATCTGAGCGTTTTCACTGGCCCATAGACATCGATAGTGAATTGAACCGCGGTACAAGGGTCACCATCGCCTTTTCAAACAGTCTCAACGACAGCCAAACCTGATAATTTTTCAGTTTTCACCTGGTCTTCACATCTGCTTTACCCCCCCTTCACAGGGGCTGCCCTAATCTTGGTCCCGGTATTTTCAAATAACTGTGACAGGACAATGCTTTCGACTGCAACATCAATATTTTCGCACCTGCGCTGCTGGTTGTTTAACGATAAGGCTTTTTACAGCGATAAAGCCGCATCACGGCCTGAGGAGGTCGATCAGTTTCGCCTGGCTATCTTTATCCTGATTCATCTCGGTTGTCTTGCCGTGTTTTTTGTCGGCTTCAGCTGGGCGGCGCTGGGCCTGGCGGTTTTGCTCTACGTGTCGCGGATGTTTTTCATCACGGCTTTCTACCACAGGTATTTTTCGCACAAATCCTACCGGGTGGCCCGACCCGTGCAGTTCCTGATGGCGGTGGCCGGATGTACGGCAGGCCAGAGAGGGCCACTGTGGTGGGCCAGTCACCACCGTGAACACCACCTGAAATCTGACACCATCGACGATCCCCATTCGCCAAGGCACGGTTTTCTCAACAGTCACACGCTCTGGTTTTTGAAAAAAGGCCACTTTTCATTGAGACGGCACCGCATCAGGGACATGCTCAAGTACCCCGAGCTGGTGATGCTTGAGCGCGTGGACTGGTTACCCTTTGTACTTCTTGGGGTGGCCTGCTACGGGCTGGGTGAATTCCTCGGCAGTGTTGCACCCGCCCTGAACACCAGTGGTTGGCAAATGCTTGTGTGGGGATGCCTGGTGTCAACGATTGTCCTGTACCACGCGACGTACACCATTAATTCGCTGTGTCATCGTTATGGCAAACGACGATTTAACACCAACGACGATTCCCGCAATAACTTCCTGCTGGCGCTGCTTACCATGGGAGAGGGTTGGCACAACAACCATCATCGTTATCCTGTTTCTACAAGGCAGGGGTTTTACTGGTGGGAAATTGACCTGAGCTACTTTGGTCTATGGCTGCTTTCCAAGGCTGGCCTGGTGTCATCAATGCGCCCGGTGCCGGTGAAGATAATGCAGGAAGGCGCACGGGGGCAGCAGCGATGAATATTGCCATCGTGGGCAGCGGTATATCAGGCCTGACCTCTGCATACATGTTGCACAGGCAGCACCAGGTCAGCGTATTTGAAGCCAATAATTACGTCGGTGGTCATACCAATACCATCGAGGTCAGGGATGAACAGGCGGGAAGGATAATTCCTGTCGACACCGGGTTTATTGTTTTCAATAACCAGAATTACCCCAACCTGACTCGCCTGTTTGAGCAGCTGGGTGTTGCAAGCCGCGAGTCGGACATGAGTTTCAGTGTTCGTTGCGATCGTAGCGGGCTTGAATATAACGGAAGCAACCTGGAAAAAATATTCAGCCAGCGTCTTAACCTGGTCAGTCCAGGCTTCTGGCTTATGCTGAAAGATATCCTGCGCTTTCACAAGGAGGCACCAGAGGCACTGGCAAACAAGCTCAGCGATATGATAACCGTCGATGAGTTTGCAGCCACGCACAGTTACAGCAAGCGCTTTATCGAGCATTACCTTGTACCGCTGGGTTCTTCCCTGTGGTCCTGTCCCGCCGAAAGGTTCAGGAAATTCCCCATGCTCTTCGTGCTCGACTTTCTAAACAATCACTGCATGCTCCAGGTAGAGAACAGGCCAACCTGGCGAACCGTGATCGGCGGCTCCAACCAGTATATAAGACCACTGACCAGGGGTTTCGTTGATCGCATTTTTACACGTACCAGGGTCACCGCGGTGGTTCGACAGGGCAGCGGGGTAGCGCTGCATTTTGAAAATGGTGATGTCCAGTTTTTTGATGAGGTCATCATGGCAACACATGCTGACCAGAGCCTGGAACTGGTAAAGGATGCAGATGCTGTTGAAAAAAGCATGCTGCAGTTATTTCCCTATCAATACAACGAGGCAGTATTGCATACCGACACCGCGCTATTACCGAGGAATGAGCGTGCCTGGGCCAGCTGGAATTACCGCATTCCCGAGTCTTTAAATTCCCATGCCGCCGTCACCTACAACATGAACATGCTGCAGGGTATTGATAGTGAAAACACCTACTGCGTGTCACTCAACCAGACCCGGGATATTGAACCATCTCGTGTCATCAGGAAGATACAGTACCACCACCCGGTATTTTGCCCGGGGCGCGACAAGGCACAGGCCCAACATCATGAGCTTATCCAGCGACGCGGGATATCCTACTGTGGCGCGTACTGGGGTTACGGTTTTCATGAGGATGGTGTGCGAAGTGCCCTGGCAGTGTGCGAATCATTTGACGTTGAGATGGCAGCATGAAAAGCAGCATCTACTTCGGCAGGGTTGGTCATCAGCGAATGCAGCCGCGCCCCCATAATTTTGATTATGGCCTGTTCATGATGTACCTGGATTTATCAGAACTTCCGTCACTGTTTGATTCCTTCCTGCTCTGGTCATCAGGAAAACCGTCACTGGCCTGGTTCAGGCGTGAAGACCATGCAGGGGACTCGAATACACCGCTGCTTGATACTGTCAGGCAGCTGATCCGGCAGGAAACCGGGCAACAGCATACTGGCGCAGTGCGCTTACTGACACACCTGCGCTACTTTGGATATTGCATGAACCCGGTCAGCTTTTACTACTGCTGGAATGATGCCGATACAGAACTCGAATTTATCGTGGCAGAGGTCCACAACACGCCATGGGGTGAAACCCATTGCTACGTTTTGGATTGCCGGGATGTCGATAGTAGTACAGGGGCCTATCGTTTCTCTTTTGACAAGCAGTTCCATGTTTCCCCCTTCATGGGAATGAATCAAAGATACGAATGGTCCTTATCGACTCCCGGTGATCATTTATCTGTCAACATGAACAACTATGAGAACGACGAAGTCGTCTTTAACGCGGCGATGCGACTGCGTAGGGAAGAAATCAGTCACTTATCCATGGCACGCGTTCTGTGCAATTTTCCTTTTATGACTTTCAAGGTCATCGGTGCCATCTACTGGCAGGCACTCAGGCTCTGGATCCGCAGGACACCCTTTTTTAACCATCCCAAAACTTACAGCAGCGAGTTTCAACAATGAACAATGAATTAGTATGTGAAGACAAACCCTCGGTGGAATATGTTAACCCCCTTGTGAAGTTTGCAAGGAAACTACTTCGAGACAGGGTCAATAACCTGTCCTTTGGCAGGCTGGTAATCAGGGACTGTCTCGATGTCGAAAAAAACATCGTGCACAAGGACGATATTATTGTCGAAGTTCATGACCTTCGGTTTTACCTGGACGTGATGATCTCCGGAAGTAACGGTGCTGCAGGCGCCTACCGTGACGGTTACTGGAGCTGTAATAACCTGACAGCCCTTTTCCAGCTACTACTGCGTAACCAGCAAACCATGGATAGCATGGATACAGGAATGGCTACGATCGGCAAGCTCTGGTCGCGCAAGCGTCACATGTCAAATGCAAACACCCGTGAAGGTAGCCGTAAAAACATCCATGCTCATTACGATCTTGGTAATGATCTTTTTGAGTTGATGCTGGACAAGACCATGACTTATAGCTCCGGGTACTTTGCAAGTGATGATGCCAGCATGGAAGAGGCCTCAAGCGAAAAGCTGGACATGATTTGCCGTAAGCTCAATCTCAGTTCAAGTCATGATGTGCTGGAAATCGGCACCGGGTGGGGAAGCTTTGCGATACATGCCGCCCGCTACTATGGCTGCCATGTCACCACAACAACGATTTCGAAAGAGCAGCACAAGCTGGCCACGCAGAGAGTTCGTGATGCCAACCTGCATGACCTTATTGATATACAACTGTGTGACTACCGGGATCTCGAAGGCGTGTACGATCGCCTGGTCTCTATCGAGATGATTGAAGCAGTTGGGCATGACTTCCTGCCAACTTACTTTTCTTCCTGTTCACGCTTGCTGAAAGAAAATGGCCAGGCATGTATACAGGCCATCACGATGCCGGACCAGCGATATGAAAGATACCTGCAAAGCAGTGATTTCATACAGGAGTTTATCTTTCCCGGCAGTTGCGTTCCCTCATTGACCGCGATCCAGAACGCGATCACTGATGGTTCCGATTTTCGAATCAGCCACCTGGAAGATTTCGGGTTGCACTATGGTAAAACTCTTCGCACCTGGCGTGATACTTTCATGCAGAGGCTGGATGAAGTGCGTAAGCTGGGTTACTCGGAAGATTTTATTCGCACCTGGGAATACTACCTTTGCTACTGTGAGGCAGGGTTCAGGGAACGATACACCGGCGTAACACAACTGGTGCTGGACAAGCCCGCCTTCAATCGTTGTGACCTGGCAAAAGAGGCAGCCTGATGATGGCAAGGAACCTGGCAAATTTTCTTATTTTCCAGTCGGCCTGGTTTATCACAGTGCTTTCTGCCGCGGCAGGGCAGCCGTATGTCGGGGTTGTTTTTACACTGGGCTGGATGCTCGTTCACCTGCACCTGTTCACAAGCAAGGCCACGCAGGAACTGGCACTGCTTGTTTTTGCGGCAATACTTGGCTTCATGGTGGATTCTCTGCAGGTGCTGCTCGGGGTATTCAGCTTTCCAGCCCAGGCTTCACTGGGATGGCCGACGACCCTGTGGATGGTAGCCCTCTGGATTAACCTGGCCGCCACGCTGAACTACTCCCTTTCCTGGCTGAGGAACTATTACATCCTGGCTGCGATACTTGGCGCCATTTCCGGTCCCCTGGCTTACTTTGGCGGTAGTAAGCTGGGTGCCATGGTCTTTGAAATGCCATGGTCCCTGGCGGCGGTTTCCCTGCAATGGTTTATTTGCATGCCATTACTGCTTTACTTTGCCCGCTCGAACGCTTTTCCCGGCAGGAAAGTCATTCCTGCCAGTCAACCGGTAATGGGCGAGTGACACTCATCCACTCATTTTTAATCGCGGGTGCCGTATCTTCGGTATTCATGTTTCTCCTGTGGCTGGTGCAACTACGCACGCACAATGCCGGGATCGTGGATTGTGCCTGGCCCTTCCTCACCGCTGCTACGGCCACGTGGCTGATACTGGCAAGTCATGCAGAACCGGGTGCCAGGCAATTGTTGCTTATTGCTTTCTCGATAGCCTGGGGAGTTCGTCTTGGAACTTACCTGCTCAAGCGGGTATTGAGGGAAACGGAGGACGGTCGTTACCGCTACCTGCGCGAGTACTGCGGCAAGCATGCCCCTGCGGCATTTTTTATATTTTTCCAGCTGCAGGTCCTGTTCGTGTTGTTGTTCGCTACACCCATCTGGGCCGCTTCGCTGAATACCAGCGAGAGTTTAACGTGGCTGGATGCCCTTGGTGTCCTGCTCTGGTTTCTTGCAATGGCGGGAGAGTGGCTGAGTGACAACCAGCTGGCGCGTTTCAAGAGCAGGGTGAAGGACAGCTCGCTCGTTTGCGATGAAGGCCTGTGGGCGTACACGAGACATCCAAATTACTTTTTCGAATGGTCACACTGGTGGGCCTATGTACTGATTGGCCTGGGTGGTGAACTGTGGTGGCTATGCCTGGGTGGCCCCGTATTAATGTACGTTTTCATTATTTATCTCACCGGCGTTCCCTACACGGAGCAGCAGTCCCTGCGAAGTAAAGGCGCCGCATACCAGGCTTACCAGTCAACAACACCCATGTTTTTCCCGGCTTTGCCGATATTCAACAGGGACGCCAGCAGTTCCCGAACCGGAGGTATTCAGGATGTATAAACGTACACAGGTAGGCAGTGACAGGGACTATATCAGGTTCTTGATTCTTGCCGCGGGTGCGGGTTTCGTAATAATGGCAGGAACAATTCTCTATGCAGTGCTGCATGGAAACTTTAGAACAGAAGGAGCGCTCCTGCTGGAAATGTCCTGGGGGCTTGTCTCGCTGGTCGATATATACCTTGGCCTGCTGATTTTTTCATTCTGGGTGTTGTGGAGAGAGCAATTCAGCATTGCCGCGCTTGTGTGGGTGTTTTTGATCATCAGCCTCGGCAACATGGTTTCCTGTGTCTACATACTTCGGGCCTGCCTGCTGGCCGATGGTGACATGCTCAAATTCTGGCACGGCAACCAGTCAAGGCAAGAGGTGCTGTCGTGAAGCCTGCTATCACCCTGGCTATCCTGTTCGCGCTGGCGTTTTGCGTAGGCGCTGAACCTGCCCAATCACGTGTTGGTTATGCCTACGATAAGCAGGGTGAGACATTGCTGTATACGGAACATCATCACGAGCTGCGTGGCGAAGGCCTGGTAAGGAAATCACGGGTTTTGTATAAGAAAGAAAATGGCGCGGTGTTCGCTGAGAAAACCCTGGACTTTACGACTGATTTTTTCCTGCCGGAATTTTCGCTGGTGAATAAGCAAACCGGTCACAATGAAACCACGCGTTACGTCGATGAAAATTACCAGGTAAGCTTTATCAAGAGTCACGAGTCCAGGGAAAAACAGAAACCCCTCAGTTACACCAGTGGTGCTATCAGCGATGCCGGTTTTGATAATTTTGTAACAAGTCACTGGGATGAACTGACGTCCGGCAAGGAATTTACCAGGGATTTTCTAATTCCAGGGCTTCTGCGATTTTTTAAATTCAGGATCTACCAGGACAGCGTCGTCGAGGAAGATGGTTCCAGGTACCGCGTGTTGCATATCGAGCCCGCGAATTTTTTCCTGCGAAAGCTGGCAGGCACTTCAAGGCTATATTACGAACACGACTGGCCCGAGCTGAAGAAGTTTCGCGGGATATCAAACATGCGTGACGAAAATGGTGACAATTACAAGGTCACCATTATTTATGAAAAATCGGCCTTTAACATGAATGCCGACAACAGCGTTGAGTGATATGAAGAAAGCAACAACAAGGTTGAATATCTTCTACCTGGCTGGCCTGCTCATGATGTTGCCCTTGTCACTGCCGGCGGATTTCATGGTGCCGCCCGGTAAGTATGTCCTGTTTACCCATCACCGCCTGTACTATTACTGCCTGGGTGAAGGCAGGGCAACGGTTCTGATCGAAGGTGGGATTGGTGATGCATCGGTCAACTGGCTTCCGATCCAGGAGTCCCTGTCTGAAAGAATGCAGGTATGCATTTATGATCGCGGTGGTTATGGCATGAGCGATACCGGCCCCGGGGAGCGTACAACTGAGCAGATCACGACAGAGCTGTACGCATTGGTGAAAGCCGCTGGCGTTGAAGGGCCTTACATTGTTGTCGGCCAGTCATTTGGTGGTTTCATAGCACAATATTTTGCTCGTCGTTTTCCGGCTGAGACACTGGGCATCGTGCTGGTAGATTCTTCCCATCCCGACCAGGTGGAGAAACTCGCGGAAATGGATCAGTACTCATCAAAGAAAAGGACCCTGGTAACAGGTAGAGCAAATGCAGGTGCGGAAGAAACCAATCCGTGGAGAAAACAATGGCACATGCTCAATTCCAGTCGCAAGGCCGTTTTTTCGCAAATGGATGAACTAAAAGACTTCGCCACGAGTGCAACACAGGTAAAGGAAGCCGGGCCAATGCCAAATATTCCGCTAGCCGTGCTCACCCGTGACCAGGAGTTATTACCAACCCTGGAAAATAACCACTCCATGGAAGAAGTATGGCGGGAAATGCAGCGTGACCTTGCCAATTCCAGTGAACGCGGGTGGCAGGTTACGGTGAAGGGCAGTGGGCACAACATTCACCTTGATGCCCCGGAAGCCGTCGTTGAGGCCGTCAACCGGGTTTACGACATGTCAGCAGTCGATGCTGTCAATTGAACTCCTTACTTAAGCAGCGTATCGAGCACCTGCCTGACCTCGTCCGCCCATTGTTCTGAGACAGTTTTTCCTGCGGGCAGGTCGGTACTCTTTCTTCGATAGACGATTTGGCCGTTTCCGTCTGATATCAGCAACCCGGGTATGTACTTGACGCTGTAAGCCTCGGCAATGGGATCTGCGTCGGCAATGGCAACAAAGGGAAAATCCAGTGATTCCACATAGGCTTTGGGGTCTCCAATTCCGCGTTCAAGTGCATTAAAGGAAACTATCTTTACGCCGTATTTTTCATATTCCGATTGTATGTCCCTGACATAGGGCATAAAGGCCTTGCAGTAGGGACACCAGGTTGCCCAGAAAACAAGCACAGCAGGCTTACCTTCCAGTACCCCGGGAAATTCCACGGTGGCGCCGGTCGCAATATCAGTGCCATTCCATGAAGGTGCCATGTCGCCTGCACTGACGGCATACAGGGAATGGTTAGCCAGGAACAGGAACAGTAAAGCCAGTAGACGGGTACGCATGACAAGCACCTCTTTATTGTTATCGTGATTGGTAAAAGAGTAGGTGAAGGCTTAGAGCGCTGGATCTCAATATAGTTCGAGCTGAATGTTAGATCGAACAGCGCAGCAGGGCCAGCTTTTACAGGGTGTTACTTGTCTTTCAGGCCATCGAGCACGGTGCGGGCGCTATTCGCCAGGTGCAGGGAATCCGCCCCGGCCGAGACAAGGGTAAAGCCCCTGGCGATATATTCCCTTGCAGTGTCGACCCCCGCCACTGCGGTGGCGAGCGTGACGCCCCTCCTGGTACAGGCCCCGGTGATCCTGTCTACCAGTTCTACCACCTCAGGATCATTGAATTGACCCGGTTTCCCGACACTGGCGGAAAGATCAAACGGACCGACCAGGATGGCATCGATACCCTCGACGTCGATAATCTCCTCTAT
>CAZXDV010000041.1:0-16084 GCA_964639535.1 uncultured Enterobacteriaceae bacterium
CTTTTCCTGGTGGGTGACCCCATGCAGTCCATCTATCGCTTCCGTGAAGCCGAGGTCAGTATTTTTACAAACTGCTGGGAAAATCAAAGGTTGGCACAGGTGGCGCTGGTGCCAGTTGCTATCAGCGTTAATTTCCGTTCTTCGGCGGGGATCGTTGAATGGGTTAACCGTATTTTCTCCCGGGTCCTTCCGCAACAGGCTGACGAGGCCAAGGGTGCGGTTGGTTACGCACCAGCCAGTGCCTACAACGAGGACACGAGCGGCAGTGCTGTTGAATTTCATGCTTTTTCCAGTGGGGATGATGATGCTGAGGCCGAACGGGTGTGCGAAATCATTGCCGGGGCCCTTAAGCAGGATGAAAAACAAAGCATTGCCATCCTCGTCAGAAACAGGCGCCACCTGGCAAGCATCATTCCGGCGCTGGGAAGATCAGGTATTCATTACCGCGCGGTTGAAATCGAGGAAATGGGTCAGCGTGCCGTGGTGCAGGACCTGCTTGGCCTGACAATGGCACTGACTCATTTCTCGGACAGGATCGCCTGGTTGTCCGTACTGCGGGCGCCCTGGTGCGGCCTGTTGCTGAAAGATATAGAAGTGATTGCATCGGACAGCACGCGACAGATATGGGATCTGATCTGTGACAGCAGGATACGCACAAGGTTGAGCGAGGATGGCCAGTCCCGCGTACAGCAGTTACTCACCGTGCTGGAGTCAGCATTTTCCTCGCGTGGACGTAAATCTCTGCATCGGTGGGTTGAGTCGGTCTGGCTGGCACTGGGTGGCCCGGCGTGCACCAGGGAAAAAACTGATTTGCAGAATGCCCAGGTCTACTTTCAGCTGCTGGCAGAATTTGATCACGGTGGAAGCCTGGCGAGGAGAGAGTTTTTTCTTGAGCAGGTTGCGTCACTGTTTGCCAGGCCATTGGTGAAATCTGAAGCACCGGTTCAGCTAATGACCATTCACAAGTCCAAGGGCCTGGAATTTGATACGGTAATCCTTCCCGGCCTGGCGCGGGGCAGCGCAAACGATCCGAGTAGCCTGTTAATGTGGATGGAGATACCCCGCAGCACGCGCCAGGATCTACTACTGGCACCCATCAAGGCACCGCGACAGCTTGAATCATTGATTTACAACTACCTGAGGTACCTGGAAAAGCAAAAACAGCACTATGAGCTGGGCCGTTTACTCTACGTGGCGGCAACGCGCGCTAAAAGGCAACTTCATCTACTGGCCGGGCTGCAATGGAGTGAGGACTCACAGGAGCCCGTTGCCAGGGCGCCCGCCAGCGATAGTTTACTGGCGCAACTTTGGCCGGTTATCAGCGAGGAAGCTGTCGCTTCACGCGCCAGCACACAACAGCGGTCCCTGGTGAGTGAGCCCGGTACAAGTCTACCCCGGACTAACCTGTATCGTCTTGAAACTGGCTGGCAAAGACCTGCACCCATGGCTTCGCTGCAAAATAAAAAGCAGGAGAACGAGACAGTGCAGGCGGAGATCGAATTTGACTGGGCCGGGGATACCATCATGCATACTGGCACCGTAGTACACCGGGCGATACAGTGGCTGGCTGAACAGGAACTTTCCAGCGTAAATGCTGCCACAATCAGGACGCAGCGGAAGTATTACGAACGCCAATTGACTACGCTTGGCGTTCCAGTTGATGAGCTGGACAATGCCGTCAGGCAGGTAGAACTGGCAATGATAAACATGCTTGAAGATGAAAAGGCGCGGTGGATCTTGTCACCAGGGCATAAAAAAGCCAGGAACGAGTATGCGCTAAGTGGTATTTACCGGGGACAGCTGGTCAATGTCATACTGGATAGAACCTTTATTGATGGAGACGGCGTTTGCTGGGTGGTAGATTACAAGTCCTCACGGCATGAAGGTGGCGATGTCGAACAGTTCCTTGACCAGCAACAGTCACGTTACAGTGAGCAGCTGGAAAAGTATGGGCACCTGGTGCGTGCCATGGAAAATAAACCGGTCAGGTTGGGACTGTATTTCCCATTGATGAAAGGTTGGAGAGAATGGGCCGCAAAGGATTAAGCTGGATGAACATTAGAACACTCACGGCTGGCGCTGTACTGGTGATTATTCTCCAGGCAGCGTCTCCTGTGATGAGCGAGGCCGATCTCGAAACCACGGAAGCTCGCGGACATTCAGGCCGGCAGGATGAAGTACAGGATGAATTACAGGATTTAGGCAGCAGGATTACCCAACTGGAGGCAGAGCATGGTGCTTACTCCAGCGATCTCCAGCCATTGTTTTACCGCATGGGGCAATTACAGCAGGAAAAACAGGATCACCTGGCTGCCCTTGAGTCATTTGAACTTGCACTTCACAACAGCAAGGTAAACAAGGGAGTTCACAACGAAGAGCAATTGCCCATTGTGGAATCCATGCTGGAGTCATATTCGGCGATCAATGACTGGAAAAACCTCGGCTCCCGCCTGCATTACATGCTCTGGCTGCATCGGCGAAACTACCAGGAGAGTGACGATCGACTTTTGTCGATGATCGAACGTGTGGGCAAGTGGTATATGCGTGCCTACAACCTGCATAGCGGTGGTGAAGCGCTTGATTACATGGTCAGGGCAGATGACCTGTTTGATGAAATACTGGAATTGCTCGAAGGGCAACATGGAGAACTGTCACCAAAGGCCATCAGTACGCTGCAGGCAACGGCAACCATTAATTATTATATTGCCAGCGATGTTAGCGATGTTTTCAAGACTTCTCACCGGGAAATTCGTGAGGCGATGATTCCAAACAAGCGTGCTACCCCGTATATGAACGAAGTCGCTGTCCGTGATTATTATTTTCACCAGTCGTTCTACAAGGGCAGGCGGGCATTGCAAAAGATTATTGATTTACGTAAACAGGAACTCCCTGGATCGGTTAATGAATACGCCAGGGCGCTGGCCGACCAGGGAGATTATTACCTGTCACTGAACAGGAAATGGAATGCAATGAAAAATTATCGCAGCGCCTATGAGTCGCTACTTGAGTTTGGTGCAGATGCAAGTGAAATAGATGAAATTTTTGGTGAGCCAAGGCCTGTAGAGCCTTTTTTTGCCGCGGGTCATGACATGGAAGTGCCTGGTGAAAACAGTTATGTCGATGCGTTTTTCGAGGTGCCAGGTAATGGTTGGCCGCGGGATATTCGAATCACTGATACTTTTCCCGGTGACGACAAGTCCTTGATGACCCGGGGCAGGCACGCGGTGGCGGCGACTCGCTATCGTCCTCGATTTGAAAATGGTAAACCGGTAAGTACAAGCAATGTTTATTTACGTTACGTGTTTCGTTAAATTTTTTATCCATGAGCAGTAAACCATACGCACCAGCCTGTGAGCGTAATCGCGAGCCGATCTACGCGGTGATCAGCCAGTTATTCGCCGATAAGTCCTCCATCCTCGAAATCGGTAGTGGCACCGGGCAGCATGCGGTCTACTTTGCAGAACGAATGCCTCACCTGCACTGGCAATGCAGTGACCTGGAGGAGAACCAGGGTGGAATAAGACAGTGGCTGGATGAAGCGAGGCTGCCAAATACACCACCTCCTGTTGTTCTGGATGTTCAACAGGATGACTGGCCGGTGTTGCAGGTCGACGGGGTATTTTCTGCAAACGCAGTGCACATCATGCCATGGGAAGCGGTCATCGCGATGATTGGTGGTGTTGGCAGGGTATTGCAGGAAGATGGCTTGCTGGTTCTTTATGGCCCGTTTAATTACCAGGGTAAGTACAGCAGCGATAGTAACGCTCGTTTTGACGAATGGTTGAAACAACAGAGTCCACATAGTGCTATCAGGGATTTTGAGGCAGTGAACGAACTGGCAATGGAGGCAGGGCTGGAAATTTGTGACGATTTGGCAATGCCAGCCAATAACCGCATAATCTACTGGAAAAAGGTCAGTACAGAGGGGTTAACATGAGTTCTTATGATGAAAATTCTGAAAGCCAGAAATTCTGGAACGAGGAAGGTGGGCAGCAGTGGGTTGATAATATCAACGCGGTGGAGACCTTTATTCAACCACTGAGTGATCGATTGCTGGAAGCTGTCTCTGCTGTGCCTGGCGAGAAGGTCCTTGATGTGGGCTGTGGTGGAGGCCTGACCAGTATCAGGATTGCAGAACTGGTTGGAAATAGTGGTAGTGTCCGGGGCGTAGATGTTTCGCGTCCTATCATTGATATCGCGCTTTCGAGGGGAAAGGATATAGACAACCTCGATTTTGAACTGGGCGATGCCGCAACGAGGGATCTCGGAGAAGGTGTATACGATGTGATTACCTCTCGTTTTGGCGTGATGTTTTTTGATGATCCGGTTGTTGCTTTTTCAAACCTGCGCAGGGCATTAAAGGATAGCGGAAGGATGGTTTTCCTGTGCTGGCGCAAACTTGAAGAAAACCCCTGGATGGCCAGAACTGCAAAAGCAGCCTTTGAAATAGTGCCACCGCCGAAGGATGCGCCGCCGCCTGACCCCACGGCTCCCGGCCCGTTTTCCCTGGGTGACCGGGCTCACCTTGAAGGTGTGCTTTCCACTGCCGGGTTCCAGGGGGTGGATATCAGTGCCGTGGACCAGGGCCTGCACATGGGCGACCTGGACGACGCGGTGGCGTTTTTCCTGAAAATGGGGCCAGCTGCTGATGTGGCGAAGAATGCCTCGAGTGAGCAGCTCGAGCAAATCGTGGATGCTATAAAGCAGGTTCTGTCCGAATATGAAACACCGCAAGGTGTTGTATCTCCCGCCGCGGCCTGGATAGTTTCCGCCAGCAAATAGGACGCGTTGAATATCACACTGAAAAGGCGGCTTCGCAGAAGTATCGCCCTGGCGTGTATTCTTACCATGCTCGGACCGCTGATCATTGCGTGCAGCGGTACGATAAAGCTGGGACAGGACTGGCGAACTGCCGACAGGACCAGTACAGGTATAGCCCCGCTACCGATGGAAGAACCCGAGGCTGTTATCCTGGTTTACTCCGCACGGGCGTTTAACTGGCGAGGCATCTTTGCAGTGCACACCTGGATTGCCACGAAGGAAAAGTCCGCACCCCATTACATGGTGCACCAGGTGGTGGGCTGGCGTGCCTGGGACGACCTGCCCGTGGTTGAGTCGGAAATCGATATCCCCGATCGTTCCTGGTATGGATACAGCCCGGAAGTGTTGCTGGATATTCGCGGGGAAAAGGCGCAGGCCCTGATTCCACAGCTCTACCGCGAGATCAGGAACTACCGCTACCAGTACAGGTATACCATGTGGCCAGGTCCAAACAGCAACACATTTGTAGCAGAAATTGCACGAAGAATACCGGAACTGGAACTTGATTTGCCCGCTACGGCTATCGGCAAGGATTATCTCGTCAGGAAACGACTGCTGGACAAGACCCCGAGTGGAAGCGGCTACCAGTTATCCCTGTTCGGCGTGCTTGGGCTGACGCTTGCCAGGAAAGAGGGGCTTGAAATCAATTTGCTTAGCCTGAATTTCGGGATAAGCCCGCTTGAAGGAAAAATCAAGTTGCCCGGGCTCGGCGCGATTGGCGGAGCGGGACAGCCTGGGCACTGAAGACACGCTTACACTGTTTTAGCGGTGTGGAAATAAGTAAGCCCGGTTGTACTCTGTGAGGGGGAGGAGGGTCGAGTACTAACCGGGCCGTTTTAAAAAGCATCAATGGGAGGAAATGATGTCTTGAGAGAAATAATAGTAAACCCGGCAAGGGCGTGCTGTGACTGAACTCACATTTTGGAATCTTGTGGCCAGCTTCGAAACAAATTTGTGATGCACATCACGAAAGCCTGGCCTTGCAGCGTTCATTAAAGACAAAAATTGCGGACTTTCAGGAAGCCTGGACCGAATTATTACTCCTGATCAGGCTTATAATGGTCCAGCCCGCTTCAGGACTGGGCTCATTTTCAACGGTAAACGGTAGCAAACGCCCCCGTTCATCAAGCGCAAAAAGTGGAATGCAGTCTTCCCCGTACTTCTCGCGATAATGCTCAAACTGGAATTCATCGCTGAGCAGGGTATTGCGAATCTCCGCCCCGTTTCTGATCCAGCTGGCAAGAACGCCGTGGGTTATTTCCTCGCCAAACAATTGCTGACCCCTGTGCTTGGTGGAGATCTTGTGCTTGTCTGTTTTTACCTGGTCGTGAGTGGTGGCAACTTCATAAATATTCGTGCTGCCAAAGTCTCTTTTGAATCTCTGCCCAGCAAGAATGTCCAGGTTGACTCGACCCGACATGGCAAGCATGCGACCGACACCAACGAGGTCAAGGTTTCGGTCCGCATGTTCTGAAATAGGGTTGCCATAATACGTGTCCAGTCCTTCCATTCTCGCGGCCCGGGTGTTTTCCCAGTTACTGTCCGTGAGGACGACCTTGAAGTCCAGTTCTCTCAGGGTTTTTGCAATGGCCCTTCCAACTATGCCAGCACCTATGATCAGGAAGCCAAGTGGAGGTGGCTCACGAACGTCAAGCCAGCGGGCCAGGGTCTTTGATGTCAGGCTCTGTATGAGCACGGTACCGATAATGATGAGAAAGGCGAGCGGTACGATCAGGCGTGCTTCGTCAAAACCTGCAGACTCCAGTCTCAGGGCAAACAGCGCGGCGACCGCTGCGCAGACAATACCCCGTGGTCCAATCCATGAAATCAGTAGTTTTTCCCGAAAGTTAAGATCGGAACCAATACTGGAAAGAAAAACGGCTGCGGGCCTGGCGATGAACATCACCACTGCAAGCACGAGCAGTGAGGGCAGGCCGATCGATAATAACTGGCTAATATCTATTCGTGCTGCCAATACGATGAAAAGGGCAGAGATCAGGATAACGCTCAGGCTTTCCTTGAAGTCAAGAATGTCGTCGATTTCCACATCTTTCATATTGGCCAGGGTCATGCCCATCACCGTTACAGCGAGCAGTCCCGATTCGTGTTCGGCGATATCTGCAATCACGTAGGCCGCAATGACAAGACTCAGGCTCAGCACGTTGCGCAGGTATTCCGGGACGAGGTGCTGTTTTAAAACGAAGCCCAGTGCCAGGGCGGCAAGGGCACCAATCAGGGAACCCACGAGAAGCAGGTTTCCAAATATGATCATGATACTCCCCAGGGCATTTTCCTGCTGGCTGGAAATTATGAAGTTATAGACCAGCACGGCGAGCAGGGCGCCCAGTGGGTCGATAACGATCCCCTCCCAGCGCAGGATGCTGGATATATTTGCGTTGGGTCGAACGGTTCTCAGCATGGGCATGATGACGGTTGGTCCGGTTACCACGACCAGGGCGCCAAAGAGAAAAGCCAGCGACAGCTGGAAATCGAGGATCAGGTGCGTGGCCACGGCCGTGATACCCCAGGTTACCAGGGCACCAATGGTGATCAGGTTTCTCACCACTGACCTTAACTCGCGAATTTCCTCGATGTTGAGAGTGAGGCTGCCCTCGAAAAGTATCACGGCCACTGACAGCGAAACAACCGGGAAGAGCAGGTCGCCAAAAAGTATATCTGGATCCAGCATGCCAGCCACCGGGCCGAGCAAAAGACCGCACACCAGGAGGAATAAAATTGAAGGGAGACGTACAGCCCAGGCCAGCCACTGGCAGGCGATGCCAAGAACAGCAATGGTCGCAAGTGAAACCAGGATATCAGCTTGCATAGTCTCTCCCAGGTGTAACTGGAATAAGGGCTTAATCAGCTACCCATGGATGGTAATCGCTGACTTATACAGTTTTACGAAACGCCAGGCTGGCGTTGGTGCCTCCGAAGCCAAAACTATTGGAAATCACGGTTTCAAGGCCCGCATTCTCCTTGCACTCGGTAACGATGGGAAATCCCTCCGCTGCTTCATCGAGCGTGTACACATTTGCCGATCCAAACACAAAATCACCTTCCAGCATCAACAGGGAATATATGGCTTCATTCACTCCCGCAGCGCCAAGGGCATGCCCGGTAATGGACTTGGTTGCGCTAATCATCGGTATGTTGTCCTTGAAAACGGCCTTTGCAGCGACCAGTTCACTGACGTCACCGGCAGGAGTGCTGGTGGCATGGGCGTTGATATGCTGGACAGGTCCGTCAACCGTGCTTAGCGCCTGCTGCATGCAGCGTATTGCTCCTTCTCCGGAGGGTTTGACCATGTCCATGCCATCGGAGGTGGCGCCATAGCCGACTACCTCGGCGTAGATTTTTGCACCGCGGGCGCGGGCGTGTTCCAGTTCTTCCAGTACCACGATTCCACCGCCACCGGAAATTACGAAACCATCACGGTCGGCGTCAAAGGGCCGCGATGCGAGTTCAGGCGTGTCATTGTATTTCGAGGACAGTGCCCCCATGCTGTCAAACAACAGGGTACTGGTCCAATGTACCTCGTCTCCGCCACCGGCAAAAATGATGTCCTGCTTGCCATTTTGAATCAATTCCCAGGCATTACCGATACAGTGTGCGCTGGTTGCGCAGGCTGAGCTGATCGAGTAATTCACGCCCTTGATCTTGAATGCGACTGAAAGGCAGGCACTGGCGGTGCTGGACATAATTCGTGGCACCATGGTCGGGCCGACTTTTTTCGCGCCTTTTTCACGCAGCGTGTCTACTGCAAGCACCAGGTTTTCATTGGAAGCACCGCCACTGCCGACGATGAGGCCGGTTCGCTCATGGGAGACGAGCTCACCAGGTAGCCCGGCGTCTTCAATGGCATCCGCCATGGCGAGGTAGGCGAAGGCCGAGGTATCGCCCATGAAACGCTTCAGTTTCCTGTCTATAAGGCTATCGAGGTCCAGGCGGATAGGGCCGTGCACGTGGGAACGAAATCCCAGTTCCGCGTATTCCTCAGAGCGTTCGATACCCGTCCTGCATTCGCGCAGGGAGCTTGTTACTTCATCTTTGTTGTTTCCGATACTGGATTTAATACCCAGCCCGGTGATCACCACGCGCTTCAAATCACTCTCCTAAAATTCCTCTGTTGATTTAAATAAACCTACCCTGAGGTCCCTGGCGGTATAAATCTCCTGGCCGTCGGCCTCGAGCCTGCCGTCAGCCACACCCATGACCAGTTTACGCAGGACAACTCGCTTGATGTCGATGTGGTACCTGACTACCTTGATATCCGGCGTCACCTGGCCGGTGAATTTTACCTGGCCAGAGCCAAGAGCCCGTCCACGACCTTCCGCACCCAGCCATCCAAGGTAAAAACCTACCAGTTGCCACATCGCATCCAGTCCAAGGCAGCCCGGCATCACCGGATCCCCCTGGAAATGACAGGCAAAGAACCACAGGTCGGGATGGATATCCAGTTCGGCCGTGACATGACCCTTGTCATTGGCACCCCCTTCTTCGCTGATGCTACTTATGCGGTCAAACATCAGCATATTGGGCAGGGGTAATTGCGCATTACCCTCGCCAAACAGTTTACCCTTGCCGCAGGCTATAAGCTCATCTCTTGAGTAATTATTTTTCTTTTGCATTCTTATTACCGGGACAGCTTTCATTATCTCATGGCAGAGGGCATTTTGCGCCTGCAAATGGCGGAAAATCAGCGTCCACGGGCTTGAAATTTGGCGTATGTAAACTGATCGCCCCCTTAATGTCCAGTGGAATCGGGATATCCGCCTGTCACGCCCGTACAGCCTGAGAATGCCTTGACAGTGCTTGTCCGCTGGTTAGACTCACCTCAACTGAATTACGGGTACTAAAAATGCTGGACGAAAACAGGGAACCGCGCAGGCAGGAAACAGTCGGTGTCAGGGTTGGTGATGTGACAATTGGGGGGTCTTCACCGATTGTCGTGCAATCGATGACAAATACCGATACAGCTGATGCTGAAGGTACTGCCAGGCAAATTCAGCAACTGGCTGCGGCTGGCTCTGAACTGGTTCGAATTACTGTCAATACCGAGGAGGCCGCGGCCCAGGTCGGTACCATCAGGAAAATGCTCGATGATATGGGTTGTGCAGTTCCCATCATCGGGGATTTTCACTACAACGGTCACCTGTTGCTGGAAAAGTACCCTGATTGTGCAAAATCCCTGGCGAAATATCGCATAAACCCCGGCAACGTGGGGTTTGGCCGGAAAAAGGATGCGCAGTTCAGCACCATGATCGAGAAAGCCATTGAATATGACAAACCCGTCAGGATCGGTGTTAACTGGGGCAGTCTTGACCAGGTACTGCTGACCGACATGATGGATAAAAACGCGCGGCTGGATAAACCGAGGGATGCCGAGGACGTGATGCGCGAAGCACTGATAGTGTCAGCGATAAGTAGTGCGGAAAAAGCGGAAGAAATCGGTCTCTCCAGGGACCGCATCGTCCTGTCCTGCAAGGTGAGCGGTGTGCAAAAGCTCATCGCGGTTTATCGCGATCTCGCCTCGCGCTGCGACTATGCACTTCATCTTGGCCTGACCGAGGCTGGTATGGGCTCAAAGGGTATTGTTGCCTCCACGGCAGCCCTGGGAGTGTTGCTGCAGGAGGGCATTGGCGACACTATTCGAATTTCACTAACCCCGGAACCCGGCGGCGACCGCGCGAAAGAGGTGATTGTTGCCCAGGAAATCCTGCAAACCATGGGGCTGCGTTCGTTCACTCCGCTGGTGACAGCGTGTCCCGGCTGTGGCCGAACAACCAGTACCGTTTTCCAGGAGCTGGCGGACGACATACAGGCCTACGTTCGCACACAGATGCCCGTGTGGCGTGAAAAATACCCGGGCGTGGAGGATATGAACCTCGCTGTGATGGGCTGTATCGTTAACGGTCCGGGTGAGAGCAAGCATGCTGATATTGGCATCAGCCTGCCGGGTACGGGTGAAACCCCGAGCGCCCCGGTATTTGTTGATGGCAAAAAAGTCACCACGCTCCGTGGCGAAAATATCGCCAGGGAGTTCCAGCAAATAGTGAACGATTACGTGGTGGAGCGTTATTCCAGCTAGGGCTTCGCCAGCCTATTTCACAATCAGCCAGATGGCATGGGCCGCTCCTGGAATGTACAGCAGCAGTGTCAGCACGATGTTAATAATAAGGTCCTTACCTGCGCCTTTTTTCAGAAAAACAGCCAGTGGTGGAAGCAGGATAGCGATGATGATTAATACGATCTTGTTGTCCATTTGAGTTTCCCCCGAATTGGAATAATCTAGTACAGCTGTATTTGTTATAATTTCCTGACCCATAATCAAGGCCAGAAGGTGCGTTTATGCTAACCAGATTAAGAAGCAGTATCCAATTATTTTTGTGTGTGACCCTTCTTCTCGGGAGTCCTGCGGTCATGGCTGACTGGCGCGACCTGCTCAAGGTTTTCACTGGGGACGATTCTGAGGAGGTGGTGGACAAGGTAAAAAGCGCTGGTCTTGCCGATGAGGAGATTATCGATGGACTCAAGCAGGCGCTGGAGAAAGGTACGCGCAGCGCTGTTGCCATGCTGGGCAAAGAGGATGGCTACTTCAGCAATCCAAAGGTAAAAATCCCCATGCCAGACGCGCTGAAAAAAGCAGAGAAGGGTCTGAGGAAAGTGGGCAAGGGCAAGATCGCTGATAATTTTGTTGAAACCATGAACCGTGCTGCCGAGAAAGCTGCGCCCGAGGCGGCATCAATTTTTGCTGATTCCGTTCGGCAAATGAGCATTTCCGATGCACGGGATATCCTCCAGGGTGACGATGATGCTGCTACCCAGTATTTTCGCAGGACCAGTAGCGACAGGTTAAAGGAGAAATTCCTGCCCATCGTCAGTGATGCCACGAACCAGGTGGGCGTGACCTCAAAATACAAGAAAATGGTAGACAAGCTGGGCATGTTTTCCGGCTTGATAGACACCGATGATCTCGACCTGGATAACTACGTCACCGACAAGGCGATGGACGGCTTGTTCACCATGGTGGCCCTGGAAGAGAAGAAGATTCGAGAAAATCCCGTGGCCCGGACCACGGATCTATTAAAGAAAGTATTTGGCAGTACCACAGCAGGCGAGTAGCAATTAGCGATGATTTGATTTTTCTCAAAAAATCAGCAAGAAGAAATAACTAGACTGGCCGGTCTTAAATTGGGGTAAACAATGGAGAAGAGGCATGACTGAGATAGCTGTGCACCCGGTGCCGGGTAACTTGAGCGAGAGTGCTCATATCAATAATGACAAATACCTGGAAATGTACCAGCGCTCGATTAACGATCGCGATGCATTCTGGGCGGAACAGGCAGAAAGCTTTCTTGACTGGTATGGCAAGTGGGACAAGGTACAGGAATGCGACTACAACAGTGCTTCCATAAAGTGGTTTTCCGGCGGCACCCTGAATGTCTCCTATAACTGCCTCGACAGGCACCTTGAAAGCAGGGGAGATCAGACCGCCATCATCTGGGAAGGTGATGATCCTGGAAATGACAAGACCCTGACCTACGCTGAGCTGCATGGGGAAGTTTGTCGTTTTGCCAATGTCCTTAAACAAAGAGGCGTGGGCAAAGGTGATTGCGTATCAATCTACATGCCGATGATCCCCGAAGCGGCAGTTGCCATGCTGGCCTGTGCGCGTATCGGTGCCGTTCACTCAATTGTATTTGGTGGTTTCTCCCCGGAGGCATTGAAAGATCGCATTCTTGACAGCGACTGCAAGGTGATTATCACAGCTGATGAAAGCGTTCGCGGTGGCAGAAACACGCCGTTGAAATTAAATGCTGACCTGGCGCGCAAGGATTGCCCACATGTTCACACCGTGCTTGTTGTTAAAAACACCGGTGGTGACATTGACTGGGATGATAATGTTGACATCTGGTACCACGAGGCGATGGACTCCGCCAGTAGCGAATGCGAACCTGAAGTGATGGATGCAGAAGATCCCCTGTTTATCCTTTATACCTCGGGTTCAACAGGCAAGCCCAAGGGGGTTTTGCATACCACCGGCGGCTACCTTTTATATGCCGCGATGACTCACAAGTACGTGTTTGACTACCAGGAAGGTGATGTTTACTGGTGTACTGCGGATGTTGGCTGGGTAACCGGGCATTCCTATATTGTTTATGGTCCCCTGTGCAACGGCGCAAAAACACTGATGTTTGAGGGAGTGCCTACCTATCCTGACGCGGGCCGATTCTGGCAGGTGGTGGACAAGCACCAGGTGAATATTTTCTATACTGCCCCTACTGCCATTCGTGCATTAATGGGGCAGGGTGATGAATTTGTCACCAACACCAGGCGTGATAGCCTGCGGATTCTGGGCTCTGTCGGAGAACCCATTAACCCTGAAGCCTGGGAATGGTATTACAAGGTAGTTGGTGACAGTCGATGCCCGGTGGTGGATACCTGGTGGCAAACTGAAACGGGGGGCATACTCATAACACCTCTTCCCGGTGCGACAGCGATGAAGCCGGGTTCAGCCACACGCCCGTTTTTTGGTGTAGAACCCTGCCTGGTTGACGACAAGGGTAATGAGCTCGAAGGGGCGACAGAGGGCGCCCTGTGTATCAAGCACGCATGGCCGGGACAAATGCGGACCGTTTACGGTGACCATGAACGATTTATCGACACCTATTTCAAGATGTTTCCCGGCAAGTATTTCAGTGGTGATGGTGCACGTCGTGATGAAGATGGGTATTACTGGATCACTGGCAGGATTGATGATGTTATCAATGTCTCCGGTCATAGAATGGGTACAGCGGAAGTCGAAAGCGCCCTGGTGCTACATGATGCAGTGGCCGAGGCGGCAGTAGTGGGTTATCCCCATGATATAAAGGGCCAGGGAATCTATGCCTATGTCACCCTCATGTCGGGTGTGGAGGAAAGTGATGACCTGAGAAAGGAACTGGTCAAGCACGTACGTGCGGAGATTGGCCCGATAGCCAGCCCGGATATTATCCAGTGGGCACCCGGATTGCCGAAAACACGCTCCGGAAAAATTATGCGGCGTATCCTGAGAAAGGTCGCTGCCAACGAGCTGGAGAACCTGGGTGACACGAGCACCCTTGCGGACCCCTCGGTGGTGGATCACCTGATAGATAACCGGGCAAACAAGTAAGCGGAGAGCCATGGCATGAATCTCGATCGAGTAGGGCGTGGCCGGAACCCGCCCCACGAAATCAACGTCATCATTGAAATCCCGCTCAATGGTGAGCCGGTGAAATACGAACTGGACAAGGAAACCGGGGCCATGTTCGTGGATCGATTCCTGAACACCTCGATGCGTTATCCCTGCAATTACGGTTATGTGCCAAATACCCTGTCCCTTGATGGTGATCCCGTTGATGTCATGCTGGCCACGCCCATGCCACTGATTCATGGCTCGGTTATCCGCTGCAGGCCAATTGCGGTGCTGAAAATGACGGACGAGGCAGGTGATGACAGCAAGGTGCTGGCGGTACCGATTGACAGTGTTTCCAAGTTCCATGAGAAAGTGGTGTCCCATGAAGATATTCAACCCGCCTTGCTGGCCCTGATTACTCACTTTTTTGAACATTACAAGGACCTGGAACCAAGTAAATGGGTCACCATTGACGGCTGGGAAGGCCCCGAGGCGGCCCAGAAGGAGATACTGGAGTCCATGGCCCGGTACGACGAACTGCCGGAAAAACCTCTTTTTTAGCCAGTTTTTTCAGCGGGCTGCCGGGCCCGGGAAATGTCACCGTAAATTCATTATTTGGCTATTGACGGCCTGTCCCGCTTGGTATATTGTGCACTGCAATATAAATGATGCAACGCAGCATAAATCTTGACCAGCACAGCCAGACCGGAGATATGACGATGACAAACGACTTTTTAAAGAATTTTGATAGTGGAGCCATGGAAAGCATTGAGAAAATCAGCGCTATTAACCTCGAAACCATGGAAAAACTGGCTGCCATCCAGATCAGCCTGACCAACCTGAACATAGCCAGTACCGCTGCACAGGCTCGCCTGGTCACAAACACCACCGAGCCGCAGGCTTTAATTGAAGCTGAAACAGCGCTGTTGAAGGGCTATGGCGAGGCACTCACGAAAATCGGTGGCGAAACCAGTGCTGTACTCACGGATTCCAGGGAGAAGCTGGTGAAATTTGCAAAAGAATCATTTGCTTCACCGATGACAGAAAAAGCTGCAAAGCCTGCCAGCAAGAAGACAAAGTCTTCCAAGAAAGTGGCGAAAAAGGCGACCCGCAAGGTAAGCAAGAAGGCAGCCTAGTAAAGCTTATCGCCGAAACAGCCCGGCCAGCCTTCAAGGTTGGCCGGGCTTTTTTGTTTGTTAATTCCGCTATAATCCGGTGTTTACAAGGTTTTCAATGAATCATATGAGTTCTAACTGGGAAAAAAGCTGGCAGGAATTACAGGCTCAGTATCTTGAAGCGATGAAAATAATGACATCGCCATCCGCCACTACCGCTTCGCGGCTTTTTGAGACCCCCGGATTCCCCGGCGCAGCTTTCTTTGCGCCACCACCTTCAACTACGCCGGGAAATGCACCCGGGTTGTCAGATTTTGTTCGTTCCTGTCATTACTGGGGCAGGTTCGCGCAACAATTCCAGGCGCTGATGCAGGCAATGGCGGCAGCGGGAGAGGCCGGGGAAGAGTGGCAGGAACTCCTGGACAAGCAACTTGGCATCATCAAGTCGAGCCTGTCGGGGAAATCCGAAACCCAGGAAAGAGATGAATTCAGTCAAATAATGAACCAGCAGCTGGAATTCTGGCGAAATAGTCTTGCCGCATTCACCCCGGAAAAGGCGGCCAGGAGCAGCGTCAAAGACCCACTGAATTTTGAACCTTTCCTGGATGCCTTCAGCAACATGGACAGGGCCGGTTTTCGGGCAGCGCCCGGGCCATGGCAGGATTACCAGCAAAAATTCACGCAGTACCAGCAATTATTGCAGTCGATAGACATGGAATCACTTGACCGTTTGCGAGAAAAAATCCTGCAAATGGCAGCCCAGGGTGAAACCATTTCCGGGGCGAGGGAAATATTTGAACTCTGGGTAGATGCCCATGAAGAAGTCTGGACCCGGCATATCTGTACCGAGGAATATTCAAAACTCTACGGTGAGATTACAAATTCCCTGGTGATGTTACAGAAGTCCTACCAGGACTGGCTCACGACAATGGGTTCAAAAGGACCGGCGGATATTGATGACATGAAAAATGAGCTGGCAAGCCTGAGA
>CAZXDV010000042.1:0-15743 GCA_964639535.1 uncultured Enterobacteriaceae bacterium
CCCAGGCACGATAGGCCTTTTCCATGCGCAGGCTGTTAACTGCATACAGACCAAAATTGGCAATGCCACTGTCTTTACCGGCCTGCACAAGCGCATCGTAAAGTAACTCCATGTGTTCCATTGCCGGGTGCAGTTCCCAGCCCAGTTCACCCACGTAATTAACACGCAGCGCGCGAACAGGAACACCGGCGATTTCAATCTCTCGGCCCGTGAGCCAGGGAAAGCTGCTGTTACCCAGGTCCACGTCAGTTAGCTGCGCAAGCACGTCGCGTGAGTGCGGCCCCGCCAGGACCAGAACGCCTCTTTCGTCAGTGACATTCTTCACCTCCACGCTTTCACCTTCACACACTGACTGCTGCAGGTGGTCAAGGTCACGCAATTCGGCACCGGCGGCAGACAACACGTAGAAGTGATCGTCGGCAAGCCTTGTGACCGTGACTTCGCCGGCAATTCTGCCATTACTGGAGAGAATATGTGCAAGCACGATGCCCCCTTCACGTGTTGGCATTCGATTGGCACACAACCTGTTAAGTAATGATTCGGCATCTTCACCCTTGACGTCGTACTTGGCAAAACCACTCAGGTCCAGCAGCCCGACACGTTCGCGAACTGCCAGGCATTCGTCTTTGACGATTTCAAATACGTTGTTACGCCGAAAGCTGTATTCCTCTTCACGCCCGTCTGTTGAAAACCACTTCGGTCTCTCCCAGCCAAAGGTCTGTGTATAAACACAACCCTGGTCCTTCAGCTTTTGATAAAGGGGGCTGGTACGTAGCCTGCGGGCCTCATCCAGTTCTTCTCCCGGTAGCGCAGTAAAGTAGGTACGTGAATAGTCTTCAAAGCCCTTGGCATCCATGTAGGCGTCATCGGCATAGATGCCAAAGCGACGGGGGTCAAGACCGGTCATGTTGATTTCAGAATCACCGTGCAGCATCCACTGGGCCAGGTACTTGCCACATCCTGCCCCCTGGGCAATGCCAAAGGATGAGCCACAGCAAAGCCAGAAGTTCCGAAGGCCGGCAACGGGACCCAGTAAAGGTGCACCGTCTGCGGAGTGCGGTATAGCGCCATTCACAATTCGCTTGATGCCCGCTTCTTCCAGGATGGGAATGCGGCCCAGCGCCCGCTCCAGCCATGGCATCAGGCGATCCAGGTTTTCACTGAAAAGTTCGCTGTCCGATTCCCACTCCGGGTAACCCCGCGGTGCCCAGGCCTTGGCCATGTTCACCTGCTCGTAGATTCCGATGAGACCGGACTTTTGTTCCTGGCGTATGTAGGAAGACGAATAAGGATCTCGCATCACCGGTATCTCGGTATCACGTTCCACAAACTCCGGGACTTCGCCGGTGACAAGATAATGATGCTCGATATTATTGATAGGCAGGTCAAAACCAACCATCTTCGCCACTTCCCTGGCAAAACAACCGGCGGCGTTAACCACGGTCTCCGCTACAACAGTGCCTTTTTCTGTATCCACCTGCCATTCACCTGATGGCAGTAACTTGATACCGGTAACGCGGTTGTGCCTTACTATCTGCGCACCCATATTCCTCGCGCCCTTTGCCATGGCATTGGTCAATCCCGATGGGTCAGCATGTCCGTCATCCATGGTCCATGCGCCCGCCAGCACCCCGGTGGTGTCATAGAAAGGGTTTATTTGCCTTATTTCATCAGGACCAATGATCTCCATGCGAAAACCGATGTTGTCACTGATGCCTTTCATGTACTGGAACCAGTCAAGATCATCCTTTGTGAGAGCAAGCCGAATACCACCCGAGGCGTGCCAGCTGACGTATTGCCCGGTCAGCTCTTCCAGTCGCGGATAAAGCTGGTTACTGTAGGCATGAATTTGCGCAAGGGTGTAACTGCCTACCAGGCTTGGACATTGCCCGGCAGCATGCCAGGTAGAGCCGGAGGTCAGTTCGCCTTTCTCGATGAGCATGACATCCTTGCAGCCTTCTTCGGCGAGATGGTATAGCAGTGCAACACCCATGATGCCGCCACCGACGATGACAATTTGTGAATAACTGTTTATGGCTACCTACCTCGTGTTGTTGACGAACAGGGGTGATACGCCGGTCAAGCCCTTCTTCGTCTTCGCTTTGTCTTTTCTACCGGCGCAGCAGCGGCGGGTGCCGGCCTTGTCACAACGCTGAACAGGCGTGAAAATGGATCCCTGTTGTGTGGTATCGCCATGGCATCAACAAAGTACGCCTGGAAATCCGTTTCCACCGCTGTTTCAATTTTCTCTATATCCCTGACCACCGTTTCAATCTCATCCCGGGCCTGTACGTTAAGCAGTGCAATTCGTGCCCCTGTGCCCGCCGCATTTCCGGCGGAGCTCACATGCTCAAGGTCGCAGTCGGGGATCAGGCCCAGTACCATGGCATACTTCACATCAATATGGCTTCCAAATGCTCCCGCCAGTCGAATGGAATCTACGTGATCGATGGACATCTTGTCCATGAGCAATTTTACCCCGGCGTAGAGGGCTGCCTTGGCAAGCTGGATTTGCCGAACATCATTCTGGGTAATGATGATGTCGACACCCTGGTTGTATAAGCAATAAGACCAGGTTCGACCGTCCTCGATAATACGGTCGCTTTGCTTGCCTTCCGGCATAGCAATAATACCGTCGCTGCTGATAATGCCGGCAAGGTACATCTCGGCCACCGCCTCGATAATACCGGAGCCGCATATTCCGCTTACCCCTGTGCCTTCAATTTCTTCAGCAAAACCTTCTTCATCGGACCAAAGGTCAGAACCAATAACCTTGAAGCGGGCTTCCAGGGTTTCCGTATCGATGCGTACGCGCTCAATGGCACCAGGTGCTGCCCTTTGCCCGCAGCTGATCTGCGCACCCTCAAAAGCCGGGCCTGTGGGACTGGAGCAGGCAAGCAGGCGATCCCGGTTACCCAGGACTATCTCGGCATTGGTACCCACATCAATAAGCAGCGTGTTACCGTCATGTTCGTGGGGTTGCTCGGACAGGATAACCCCGGCAGTATCTGCGCCCACGTGACCGGCGATGCAGGGAAGGACATAGACCATTGCGCCGGGATTGATATCGATATTCAATTCCCTCGCGGGAATGCTCAGGGCCTCATCGGTGGCCAGTGCAAAGGGCGCACCCCCCAGTTCTATGGGACTGATACCCAGCAGCAGGTGATGCATGATGGGGTTGCCAACGATGGAAAGCTCCAGCACATCCTTTGCATCAATATTATTCTCGGCGCCGGTGGAAGCCACCAGTTCACTGATGCCCTCTCTCACCAGGCCTGTCATTGCCCCAGTACCTTCAGGGTGCATCATGACGTAGGAGACGCGGCTCATCAGATCCTCGCCAAAACGGATCTGCGGGTTCATCATCCCACCCGACCCGATCACTTCGCCACTGACAAGGTTGCAAAGATGCACGGCGATGGTGGTGGATCCAATGTCGATGGCCGCACCGTAGGCCGCATCCCTGTAACCGGGCCAGATCGCAATGATTTCCCTGCCCCGGTACACCGCCACCGTCACTGCCCAGTTACCCTCGCGCAGTGCACCCTGGATGCTACCCAGTAAACGCCTGTCAAACTCCAGCTCGCTCAGCTGCCACTCATTTTCCAGGGCCATTTTAAGACGCTGCAGATCACCGAGGGCATCAAGCATGTCGGCTTCCTGTACCTCCACGTAGTACAGGTGTATCGCGGTATCAAGTACGATGTCACGATACTCCGCTTCTTTTCGAACAAGCTGGCGATGTACCTGGCTTTCAGCGGGCACATCAATGATGAGGTCACCCTTAATTTCTGTATGGCAGCCAAGACGACGGCCGGGCTTCAGTGCTTTTCTTTTTTCCGAGTAACGTTTCTCCGCCTCGCTCAGCGGGCTCATGTTTTCAGGGCTGGAGACGATACCGTGCTTGGGAAAATCACCTTCGCTGCAGGTGACCTGGCAGCGGCCACAAATTCCACGCCCGCCACATACCGAGTCGAGATCTACGCCGAGGCTTCGAGCCGCGTGCAGGATCGAGGTTCCAACCGGGAAGTGCCCTCTTCGCCCTGAAGGTGTAAAAACAACCTTTGCCTCATCGGATTTCAAAGTTGCTTGCTCCCGGGCGTCGCGTCAGTTCAACGAAGACGAAACTCAGGCACGGCGACGACGGCGGGTCCTGCCACCGCGAGCGCCCTCGGCACCCTCGGCCTGCGGTTCGCGAAACTTTCTAATCCAGTTTGCACAATCAGGATCGTTGCCCATCATAACGTCTGCACCCATCACAGCCTGGACGACCTCTTCATGCATGGGGTTGGTAATCGCGGAAGTCATGCCGGCGGCGATGGCCATGTTGAGAAATGCACTGTTGATACCATTTCGATTTGGCAACCCAAAGCTGACGTTGGAGGCACCACAGGTAGTATTCACTTTTAATTCCTCGCGTAGACGACGCACAATATGTATCACCTGCTTGCCTGCAGAATTTATCGCTCCAATGGGCATCACCAATGGGTCAACCACCACGTCACTGTGGGGAATACCATGATCCGCTGCCCTCTCCACGATTTTTTTAGCCACCTCAAATCGTACATCAGGGTCTTCGGAGATTCCTGTTTCATCGTTTGAAATCGCAACCACAGCAGCACCATGTTTTGCCACCAGCGGCAATACAGTTTCAAGCCGATCTTCCTCGCCGGTCACAGAGTTTACCAGCGCCTTGCCCTGGTAGACCGCGAGGCCGGATTCCAGTGCGGCAACGATGGATGAGTCAATCGACAGCGGTACATCGGTGATAGACTGTACCAGTTTTACCGACTCTGCCAGGATAGCGGGCTCATCGGCAAGTGGTATACCAGCATTGACATCCAGCATGTGCGCACCAGCCGCAACCTGCGCCAGCGCATCCGACTCAACACGGGAATAGTCGCCATTCTTCATTTCTTCCGCGAGTATTTTTCTTCCGGTTGGATTGATGCGCTCGCCGATGATGACGAAGGGCCTGTCAAAACCGATGACGACCTCTTTCGTGGCAGAGCTGATTACTGTGTCTGTCATTTCAAATTCTCCAATTTTTTTTAAAGCTTTACCCAGACCCGTTGGCGATTGCAGGATGCCATGGCACTCGACCCGCCAGCACGCCGGATCCCTCAACTATTTCGGGAACACGATGCTCCTGGCGATAGGCCATTATGTGTACACCACTGACACCTTCTACTTCTCGTAACTGCTGAATGTTTTCGATACAAATTTTCACACCTTCCAGGGCCTGGTCCTGTGCACCACTTAGCCTGTGGATGATTGAATCAGGTATGTGGATTCCGGGAACATTTTTCCTGATCCACTCGGCAGATCTTGCCGAGGCAAGTGGGCCTGTTCCTGCAATAATGAAAGCCTTTTCGTGCAGCCCCATGTCCCTGACCTGCTTCATGTATTCCTGGAATATGTCCATGTCGAAGCAATACTGGGTTTGAATAAACTGCGCCCCCGCTTCAATCTTTTTCGCGAGTCGCAGTGGCCGGTAATCCAGAGGTGGAGCAAAGGGGTTTGCCGCTGCGCCGAGAAATACTTCCGGCGCCATAGTGATTTTTCTACCACTGAGAAACTGGCTTTCATCTCGCATACCGCGCAATGTTTGCAGCAAAGACATGGAATCAAGGTCAAAGACAGGTAAGGCCTCCGGGTGGTCACCGGCCTGCACACCATCTCCGGTCAGGCAAAGTATATTTGCCACACCCATCGCCGAGGCACCCAGCACGTCCCCCTGGACCGCGATACGATTCCTGTCCCTGCACGAAACCTGCATTACCATGGCGTAGCCAAGACGCGTCAGCAGGGCGCACATTCCCACGCTGGACATGTGACAGTTAGCGCCTGAGCCATCCGTCGCATTCATGGCATCAACATAACCATCAAAGATACGTGCTCGCTCGTATACCTCGTGGGGATCAGCGGAATCCGGTGGTGCGATCTCAGCAGTCACTGCAAAGTTCCCCGCTCTCAAAACCCGCTCCAGCCTTCCGGGTGACACGTGCCTGGGCAGGATAGGCAGCCTTTCGCCCGCTACTGGTTCATCGTCAAAAAGCATTATCGATTCAGCAATTCAGCGGGTTCATCGTAGTGTTTTTTCCTGCGCACTTCGCGCAGCCAGGCAGAAGTACCCGCAAGCCTCCTGTCCAGTGGTGACTTTACCACCTGGATTTTTTCCACTCCGCCCCTGACACTCTGACTTCCCTGCCAGGCCAGCACCCATACACAGGGCATGTCTGGCTTAACTTCACAGGTGCCATCCATGCGCACACCTCCACAGGGACCGTTGCGCAATGACTTGGGGCAGTTCATTGGGCATGACAGCCCCGAACCGCCAAGTTCGCACTGGCCACAGGAACGGGATTCAAACAGTGTCTTCTTAACCGGTTTTTCTACCGCCATTACCAGTGCATCCACACGCGCATAGCCGATACGTTTGAACAGGGGATGTAAAAGTGAAAGGAAAAACTCAATGGAATGGTAGACACGTTCCAACCATCCAGCATGGCGTACTGACCAGAGACGACGCTTGTACATTTATCTACGCCTGTCCGTGGTTTCGAATCAGCTCTTTGAGCTGTTCATCGGTAATACTTTTCTCCAGTGCCATCGCTTCTCGCATGGCAATGTCGTCCAGTTCTCCATCTTCAGCACAGGGTAAACTCACCCGTCGCCATTCTTCAATATAGGCATCGCTACCGCCTTTACCCGCACGCATGGCCGCACGATCAATTGCGTCCTGGAAACGATGGCTGAGCTGCGCCTTGCCCTTCTTGCGGCCACGCTTAACAATCACCTGTGAAGGGATATCACGCCAGTAAACCAGTATTTTGCTCGTCACTTGTCTTTCAACCCTGCATCTGTAATTTCAAGCCAGTTTCAAGCTCACCGTAACCCCGGTGTAGATGCTGAAAATCCAGTTGAAGAAACTCGGCGGCTTTTTTGGCCGCTTCCATCAACTTGCTATCCTGCAACTGCGAGATGTAAACAACTCGCTTGTAATTCCCGAAAAAGGCCTCGATCAGTTCCGGATGTTCATCCAGTTTAAGTGACTTCACCACGAAGCGGTCAAAGTACTGTGCGAGAAAATCAGTGAGGAAAAATGTACCCGGCTCTTCCTCAGAGAGTTGCTCATAAAGTTTTGTGCCGGCAAAAAACTGGTAGCAGTGAAGTCCTGCCAGGCGTTCCACATCCTTCTCTTCAGCGAGTACACGATCCAGTTCACCTCCGGTACCGCATTCGGCATAAGCAACAAAAATCCTGCTGTAATTCTTGTCGCGCGCCGCCCGGATTTTCTTCTGTACACGGCCGGCAATTAACTGCGGCTGAAAGTGTAGCTTTGCATCGATGCACTCTATGCGCATGTGTTCCCAGTTGTTCAGTAGCTTGAGCTGCTGAACTTCCCTGGCGATAGCACCGCAGGCAATGACAAGTACGGGATCAGGCACTGGCGGCAGCGGCCCTGGTGCTAATCAATCGAGTACCCGTGTCTGCGGCTTCTGCCGCATCACGACAATAAGCGTCGGCGCCCACAGCCACTCCAAATTCCTCGTTGAGCGGTGCCCCACCCACCATGACTATATAGTCATCACGAATGTTCTGGGATTTCATCTCGTCAATCACCACTTTCATATAAGGCATGGTGGTTGTGAGCAGGGCTGACATGCCGAGAATATCCGGCTGGTGTTCTTCCAGGGCAGCAAAGTATTCTTCCACGGAGTTGTTGATACCTATATCGACCACTTCAAACCCGGCCCCTTCCATCATCATTCCGACCAGGTTTTTGCCGATGTCATGGATATCACCCTTTACTGTACCTATTACCATCTTGCCAATAGGTTTGGCACCCGTTTCAGCAAGTAGAGGTCTTAGTACGCCCATACCGCCTTTCATGGCATTTGCAGCAAGAAGTACTTCGGGAACAAAGAGGATGCCGTCGCGAAAATCCACGCCGACGATTTGCATACCCCCCACGAGTGCCTCGTTAAGGACCTTGTCCGCAGCCCACCCTCGCTCGAGCAGGATCTCAGTGCCCTCGACAATCTCTTCTTTCATACCGTCATAAAGATCATCATGCATTTGCTCTACCAGCTCACTATCTGATAATTCAGAAAGAACCAGGTCATCCTCCTGCTCCGCGGCTTCGTACTGTGTACCTTCTTCAATCATGATCATCATCCTCGTGTTGTGAGCTGTGTATTAGTAATTCTGATCGGGAAATTCATTTTTGCGTCTATCGATAAAGGCCAGCAATGCCTCATCAATCGCCGGGTCAATGGGTGGTTCCTGGTACTCCGCCAATTTTGCCTTCCATTGTTCGTTGGCCCTGGCCACCGCGTCCTTTTCACCTTCTTCCTGCCATTGTTCAAAGCTGTTGTTGTCAGCAATCGTGGACCTGTAAAAAGCAGATTCAAAGTTGGCCTGTGTATGGCTGGTCCCGAGGAAATGCTGACCGGGCCCGGTTTCTCTCAAGGCATCCATAGCCTGGCCATTTTCGCTCAGGTCAACCCCTTCAAGCAGCCTGGCAATTATGTTGGCCTGGTCTGCATCCATCATAAATTTCTCATATCCCATCACCAGCCCACCTTCAAGCCAGCCCGCGGTGTGCAGCATGAAATTAACACCCGCCATGGCAGCGGTTTGCAGGGTATTGGCAGATTCATAGGCGGCCTGGGCGTCAGGTACCTTGGATGCGCAAAGGCCACCGCCACTTCGAAAAGGCACACCAAGACGACGAGCCAGGCTCGCAGCTGTGTAAAGAACCAGGCTTGGTTCCGGGCCGCCAAAAGTTGGCGCGCCTGACTGCATGGAAATCGCACTTGCGAACGTGCCAAACACCACGGGTGCGCCGGGGCGAACCAGTTGTACGAATGTCATACCGGCAAGGGCTTCGGCCAGGATTTGCGTCGCGGTCCCGGCGACAGTTACAGGTGACATGGCGCCGGCGAGAATGAAAGGAGAAATCACCGTTGCCTGGTTATTCTCAGCATAGACCTTTGCAGCACCGAGCATTGTTGCGTCAAAGGTCATTGGCGAGTTGGCGTTGATGAGGCTTGTCATCACGGTGTTGTCCTTGACGAAATCTTCGCCGAAGACAATGCCGGCCATATCGACGCTGTCCTGTGCCCGCTCCGGGGCCGTGACTGAACCCATGAAGGGCTTGTCACTGTACTTGATATGGCTGTAGACCATGTCGAAATGTCGCTTGTTGACCGGCAGATCCACCGGCTCGCACAGGGTACCACCTGAGTGATGCAGGCCCGGGCTCATGTAGGCCAGTTTCACAAAATTTCGAAAATCCTCGATGGTGGCATAACGCCTGCCCTCATCCATGCTACGAACAAATGGCGGGCCATAAGCAGGAACCAGCACGGTTCTATCACCACCAATAATCGTGCTTCTTTCGGGGTTACGAGCATGCTGGGTATATTCGGCCGGTGCGGATGCCCGTATGATTTCCCGGCACATGCCCCTGGGAAATCTAACACGCTCACCCTCGACGCTTGCTCCGGCCCTTGAGAACAGATCAAGTGCTTCAGGAAAACCACCAAACTCTATTCCAATTTCTTCCAGGACCTGGTCGGCATTTTCCTCGATTAGAACCAGTGCCTGTTCATCAAGAATATCGACCTGGGGTATATTTCTCTGGATATAGGGAACTTCAGCACGTTGTGATGCCTGCCGAACAGCCTGCCTGGCACTGCGTCCACCTGAACGTCTGCGTCTTGGGTTTGCACTCATCACTCGGCCCCGAAAATGCCCACCTCTGCTGGTCAATCATTAGCAAAATAAAGGTCCAGTAAGGCTTGAAATATCACTGAAATAATCGGCGAAGTTTGGTCCAGCAATGGCTCTTGTGCTAGCTGCTTTGCGACATTTGCAGATTGAGAAACGACATAGAAAAATCGGTAAAAAAAAGGCCTTTTATACAGTCACCTGGCGTCCTTTGCGGCGACTCAATCCAGCCGATTAAAACTCCTTGCATAACCTCAGGGCATCGTAAATGGCGGCATGAATATTCCTGGAAGAAACAGCGTCACCAATTCGAAAAAGCCTGTATGCGCCGTCCGGATTCCTGGCACTATTTTGCGGCTCGCCATTGATTAATGCCTGGTAGTCAACTTCTCCGCCATTTATCGAACCCGGCTTCAACTCAAAATAAACATCATCCAGCGGCAGGGTACCGTGTTCGACAATAACCTGGTCCACCTTTCGCTGCCGTGTGGTGTCGGTGTAATCACTGCCTATAGTGGCAAGCAGGGCATCGCCGTCACGTTCAACGGCAAGAAGACGTTGATTGATACTGATACGCACATCATGTTCGAGGAATTTTTCCGCATAGATGGCGTAATTCATGCCACCCATTTCCGGTGCGAAAAAGCGTTCCGGGCTGATAATTTCCAGGCTGGAGCCCGCCTCTGCGATCAGCTCCGCTGCCTGCATACCAGCATGAGAACCGTTGTCATCAAAAAGCAGCACGCTGGACTTTGCCTGTATCTCTCCCGAGAGAATATCCCAACTGGATTCGACCAGTTCATTTCCCGACTCAAGCACCTCGGAGTTTGGTAATCCCCCCGTGGCAATGAGCACGATATCCGGATTTTCCGCCTCTATATCCGCGGCCTCGGCAAAATGGTTGAATCTTACAGTCACCCCAAGCGCTTCAAGCCTCTCCATTCTCCAGTCAATCATGGCAATTAACTCCGAGCGACGCCTGGCACGTGCGGCAAGACGAACCTGGCCACCAGCGTCACTGGCCGCTTCAAACAGCACCACCTCGTGACCCCGCTCAGCGCAAACTCTCGCGGCCTCGAGCCCTGCGGGACCGCCACCAACGATGACAACTTTCTTTATGTCTCCGCTGGTCTTTTCTATCACGTGGGGCATTGTTGCTTCACGACCTGTCGCAGCGTTATGAATGCAAAGAGCCTCGTGCCCCTCGTAAATTCTATCCAGGCAATAGGTGGCGCCAACGCATGGCCTGATCTCAGTCTCGCGACCCTGGCTTATTTTCTCCACGATATGCGGATCGGCAATGTGCGCTCTCGTCATGCCTACCATGTCCAGCTTGCCTTCGGCTATGGCGTGGCGAGCCGTCGCAACATCATTGATCCTGGCTGCATGAAACACCGGGAACTGGGTGAGCTGCCGTACTTCCCCGGCAAAATCCAGGTGCGGCGCCGAGCGCATTCCCTGGATCGGAATAACCCGCGTCAGGGCGGCATCGGTATCAATGTGACCACGTATGAGATTGATGAAATCGATTCTTCCGTCGGCAACGAGCTTTTGTGCAATCTCGACACCTTCATCTCGACTCAAGCCCTTGTCCCAGTCCTCGTCCGCTACCATGCGCGTGCCAACGATAAAACTACTTCCTACAGCTTCACGAACTTCATCCAGCACCAGTCGCATAAAACGGAGTCGATTATCTATAGAACCGCTGTACTCATCATCACGCTTGTTGGTTGCGGGCGACCAGAAGCTATCGAGAAAATGGCCATAGGCTTCTATTTCTACTCCATCAAGACCCGCCGCCTGCATGCGCTGTGCGGCCGCAGCGTAGTCTTTCGCAATACGCTCCAGGTCCCAGTCCTCGGCGGTTTTAGGGAAAGAACGATGGGCGGCTTCCCTTACCGGGGATGCAGACAAAACCGGTAGCCAGTCAGAGTGATTCCAGGCAGTACGGCGACCGAGATGGGTCAGCTGGATCATCACTGCCGCACCAAACTCATGGCAATCATCGGCAATCTTCTTCATCCACGGCACGATTTCATCCTTGTAAGCACATAGATTGCCAAAGGCTGCTGGCGAATCCGCTGAAACCAGCGCAGAACCGGCAGTCATGGTCATTGCAATACCACCACGCGCCCTTTCACGGTGGTAGAGACGATAACGCTCGGTTGGCATGCCGCCTTCTGAATAAGCAGGCTCATGCGCAGTCGTCATGATACGGTTCTTTAAAGTCAGGTGTTTTAACTGGAAGGGCTGCAGTAAAGGATCGTTGCTGGTCATCGTGGTTTCAAACCGGGGTGATATTTATAATTTTCAGGTGCCTGATTTTGCGATTTTATCACTGTAATTTCGGTTTCGGCAGGTCGAAAAATCAACTGACGATCAGTGGATAGTTAATGTCGAAAATGAAACGCTTTTGCCGCTACAGCCAATGCCTGCTGTTCCCGACACCCCCGCTTGCATGGCCTACATGGCCTGCGTACACTGGCTCACAATCAAGTTCTTTAACATAAACTGGCACGTTGCCAGTCCGAGCAAAACACCGAACTTAACATGGTTAACCAACATATAGACCTGGATGCAAAGGAGCTACTGTCGCTGGTTCATAATGCCCTGAACAGGTCTTTTTTCCAGGCATCACGGACCGAGGCCAAGCAACAGTTCCAGTCAATCGCCAATGGAGAGCGGGTTCCCCTGATGAAACTTGAACTGCATTCAGGAGATACCTTTGATTGCCAGCTGGGCCTGGATTTCAGTGAATTTGTTGGCAATATCAATTTCAGCGTTTTTCGCGAAGCGGTGGCTTCTCATCTCTATCGTATTGCACAGGCGCTCAGAAAGAACGAGGAAGTTAATCTCTTCACCAGCGAAACCAGCAGTGAAGTGATTTTTCATCACCCCGGGATCATTGAAAATGATGGCCAGTATAATGTGCTGGTCACTGGCATTGAGCAGGGCGGAGGCAATTCCTTATTCATTAAGCTGCAATTCCTGAATCCTGAAAAGCTTGCAGAAGCAGCGTCTTCCAGTTTTAGCGACGAATGAGATTTTCATAGGCTTTCCGGCTACCTGTCGTGATAATTTCACATAAACACAAATTTATTTTTTTTGCCGTCCCTAAAACTGCTACTCATACCATACGCCAGGCACTGCGATCCCACCTGGGAGAAAATGACTGGGAGCAGCAGGTTCTGTTTGGCAAGCAAAGTATTCCCATACCGGAAATCGCAGCCATTGTGCATGGACACATTTCCTGCCGGCAATTGCAGCCTGCGCTTGACCAAAGCAGCTGGAATGAATACCTCAAGTTTGCCTTTGTCAGGAACCCCTACGACCGCTTTGTCTCCACCTGCGCCTTCCTTAACCGGGAAAATGGGAATTACGCCGGTAATGAAATGCAGTTTATGAAACAGGCCCTGCGAAGGGAGAGATTCAGGCAACGCATCCTGGCTATTCCCCAGTCAGAATTATTGATTGGTGAAAGTGGTGAACTTGCTGTCGATTACGTGGGTCGGTTTGAAGAACTACAATCTTGCTACGATGAGGTATGCAGCAGGATTTCAATACCCACAGAAAAGCTGGAGTCCAAAAATCGTTCTGAGCATAAGACATACACCAGTTACTACGATGTCGAGTTACAGCAGGCGGTTGCTGAATTCTACCAATCGGACTTCAAGTTGTTCGGTTATAATCCTGACATGAAAACTCAAAGCAATTAAAACAGCTCCTCTCCATGGAACTTGCCTTACCATTCATTCGTCTTCCCCTGTCTTTTGATTTTGAAAGACTAGGCGAAGAGATCGCGTCGCTGGACGAATCTGCCTGGATGCCGCATCCCTCGGGCATGGAGGGAAACTCAGCCGTGGCGCTGATATCCCGGGAAGGCGGCGATAACGATCACTTTGGTGGCAGAATGAAGGCTACATCTCACCTGGCAAATTGTGAGTATCACCAGCAGGTAATGGCAAGCTTTGGCGAAGTCCTGGCCCGGTCCCGGCTGATGAAGCTCGATGCCGGAAGTAAAGTCAGTATTCACGTTGATTTTAACTACCACTGGTATTCAAGGGTGCGGATCCATATCCCGGTAATTACCAATCCCGACGTTATTTTCTACTGTGACAATGAGCAGGTTCACATGAAGGCCGGCGAGTGCTGGATTTTTGATAACTGGCGTCGACATCGCGTACTGAATGAAAGCAAGCATGACCGCATTCACCTGGTTATTGACCTGGCGGGTTCATCACGTTTCTGGCGTATGGCCAGGGAAATGCAGGAGATGGATACCAGTGACAACAACCCGGCATTTATAAGCCAGCTACGACACCTTGAGTATGAACCCGGCAAGACGGTTAATATTGAAACAGAGAAGTACAACATATCCCCGGTAATGGTTCCCGGTGAAGTGGATTACCTGGTTGCCTCGGTTATCTCGGAAATCGATGCAAACCCTGACAATGATGCCCAGCTTGCGAAGAGCTACCGGGTAATGCTACAGGACTTTGCCAGTGACTGGCGCGAAACCTGGCACCGTCACGGTATACAGGCCGAAGGAATACCCCATTACCAGCAGCTCATCGAGCGCGCGACAAGATCACTTCACCCCAATCGCCGCGCGCTTGTGACGGCAAGCAACGATATCGGCATCAACCCCATTATCATGCAGCGTATCCTGCGCCCGGCACTGGCGACGGAAATGCAGGAGCAGTTTGTTCAGGGTGTGGATGGAAAAGCAGGCTGAACCTGGTGGTTTCCAACCACATGAGTAGAACGCAGACACGCTGCAAGTACTTCCCTGTAGGCTCGTAATCGACATCCATGTCGATTGACGATCTGCTTATCTACTTCATGTAGTTGAAAACTGGTATAGCGCCTCTAGATATTTCACTACTGGTAATCTTTGCCTGGAGTCCCCAACCAGTCCTCTGGCGGTTCAATACCGAGACCCGGACTATCAGGCAGGCGAATATCACCCCTGTCATTACGCGCACCCTGCCCTTCACAATAATCATCAACCAGGTGCTGGTGACATAGCCAGGAACCCAGCCGGTTGGCTTCAGGCGTTGAATAGGCCAGGTGTATCGCCGCGGTATCGGCCAGTACCGTGCCGCCCACGTCTTCAATGTGCATTTGCCAGCCCACGGAAACGCCAAGGTCCCGCACCTGCCTCGCCTTGCTGATGCCACCCAGCCGGTTTGGCTTGACCTTGACGCCCTGGCAGGCACCCAGCTTCCATGCAACAAGATGATCTTCAAAAGTATGAAGACATTCATCCAGCATGATATTTTGCCGGGTATTGTTTTGTACCATGGCGCACTCACTGAGAGTCTCACAGGGTTGTTCAAACCAGTTGTTGGTGGAGACCGTGTTCATAACTTCAATGGCTGTGGCCGGGGTCCAGGCGCGATTTACATCGTAGGTGATATATTCACCCTCAACCTGGGCTTCATCAATAGCCTCGATACGCGCGATATCGACACCGGGCTCTTTTCCGCCGATCTTGGCCGAGTGATAGCGATAGCCAAGAGCACGGGCGTCTTCAATGTCTGCGATCATTTGTGCGGGCTCACCTGTCGCAATAGAGGAATTGGCCTCGACACTTTCACCAAGACCACCGCCCAGTACCTGGTAAAGCGGTATACCCGCTTTTCTTGCAAAGAGATCCCAGAGAGCGATGTCCAGCGCTGACTTCGCATAAAGATGCCCGGGAAGTGTTTCGTCCATGCGTTGATTCAGTCGAGCGATATCAGCGGGGTCCTGGCCAAGCAATGCCGGGGCCAGCAAATCCAGTGCAGCGCGAATACCGGCACCAAATGCCGGCAGGTAGGTATTGCCCCAGGGGCAGCCCTCACCCCAGCCGACGCTGCCATCATCACATTCCAGCCTGACAAAGGTGGAGTCGAGCTCTTCAAATTTCAACTTGCCGCCGGATAACCAGTATGGCTTTTTCAGCGGCAGGCATTTTTGCCAGGTAGTTATACGGGAAATTTTCACCTTAATAATTCTTC
>CAZXDV010000043.1:0-15711 GCA_964639535.1 uncultured Enterobacteriaceae bacterium
CGGCGATGATAGTGGTGACCTGGAGGAGATTCGCTACGAGGGCTACGGCCCGGGAGGCGTAGCAGTGATGGTCGACTGCATGACCGACAACAAGAATCGAACGGTTGCCGAGGTTCGTCACGCGTTTTCCAAGTGCGGCGGCAACCTTGGCACCGATGGTTCGGTTTCCTACCTGTTCAACAAGGTCGGCCTGATTTCCTACCCGGCCGGTGCCGATGAAGATGTGCTCATGGAAGCGGCGCTTGAAGCAGGTGCCGAGGACGTGGTGACCAATGATGATGGTTCTGTCGACATTATTACCGGCCCCGACGACCTGGTTGATGTTAAGGAGTCATTAATGGGTGCAAACCTGGAGCCTGAAAATGCCGAGGTTACGATGCAGGCCAGCACCAGCAGTGCACTTGAGCAGAAAAGTGCAGAAACCATGCTGCGCCTGCTGGATATGCTGGAAGACCTGGACGACGTGCAGAAAGTGTATTCCAACGCCGAAATATCTGAAGAAATTCTTGCCCAGCTAGATTAACGGTGAAAACCGATGACAGAATGACCCGCATCCTTGGAATCGATCCGGGTTCCCAGGCCATGGGCTACGGCATCATTGATATCAGCGGTAACCATGCTACGCATGTGGACCACGGTGTCATCAGGATCCAGGGGCAACCCCTGCCTGACAAATTGCGGACCATCTTTGAGCGGCTGCACGCCATTATTGATGAGTATCAACCGGCAGAAATGTCTATCGAAAAAGTTTTCATGCATCGTAATGCTGACTCGGCACTGAAACTCGGGCAGGCACGTGGTGCCGCGATCACTGCATGTGCAGTTCGTGGTATCGAGACATTTGAATACACAGCGACACAGGTGAAGCAGGCCTCGGTAGGAAATGGGCATGCAGCGAAGCAGCAGGTGCAACACATGGTCAAGGTGCTGCTTTGCCTGGACAGGAAACCGCCATCTGATGCCAGCGATGCCCTGGCAATTGCACTTTGCCATGGCCATTCCAGGCAGAGCATCCTGAAAATGGATGCAGGTATTACCGGGATCAGCCGCGGCAGGATGCGATGAAGAGGCTTCTCAAATGATAGGTTTCCTGCGCGGCAAGTTAATACAAAAACAACCTCCGTGGCTGATTATCGATGTTGAGGGCGTCGGTTACGAGGTCGAGGCGCCGATGACCACCATTTACAGGTTACCCGAGCTTGATGAAGAGGTAATGCTGTATACCCATCTCGTTGTTCGGGATGATGCCCACCTTTTATTTGCCTTTGCCGAGGAGGAAGAGCGGCTTTTGTTTCGCACCCTGCTCAAGGTGAATGGCGTGGGCGCAAAAATGGCGCTGGCCATCCTGTCCGGAATGGAAGCGGATGAATTTGCACAATGTATCCGCGACGGCGATGACACTCGTCTTACCCGTTTGCCCGGCGTTGGAAAGAAAACCGCGGAGCGGCTGATTATCGAGATGCGTGACCGACTGAAGGACTGGAAAACAACAGGCGTCACCAGCAACCCGGTGTCAAGCGCCACCAGCCAGGCAGTGTCCGATCCCCATGATGAGGCGGTGAGTGCACTCATTGCACTGGGATACAAGCCGCAGGAGGCAAGTAAACTTGTCATGGCTGTTGACGCAGAGGGCCTGAGCAGCGAGGAAGTCATTCGCAGTGCCCTGAAAGCGTCAATCCGGAAGTAACGACAAGGCTCACCAGCATTGCCAGATTGAAGCCAGATTTATGCCATGATTTCCTTATTAAATGGGCATATTGTTGATGATGGTAACCCGATTGGCATCTGTGGACGTTAAAGGAGAAAATAGAGAGCCATAATGAGTGAAATCAATCCTGTCATTTCCCCGGAACACTCCGCAGACGACACCCTCGCTGATAATACCCTTCGCCCGCAGACCCTCGCAGATTACCAGGGACAGCCGGCGGTACATGAGCAAATGGAAATCTTTATTGGTGCTGCTCGAAAGCGCGGGGAATCCCTGGATCATGTCCTGATATTTGGTCCGCCGGGTCTTGGTAAGACCACCCTGGCCCACATTATTGCCAACGAGATGAATGTGAATATGCGCCAGACCTCGGGGCCGGTGCTTGAACGCCCCGGGGACCTCGCCGCACTACTGACCAACCTGGAGGCCAAGGATGTCCTGTTTATCGATGAGATTCACCGGCTAAGCCCGGTTGTTGAAGAGATCCTCTATCCCGCGATGGAGGATTACCAGATTGATATCATGATCGGCGAAGGGCCGGCAGCGCGGGCAATCAAGCTGGATGTGCCGCCATTCACCCTGGTCGGTGCAACGACAAGAGCCGGCTTGCTCACATCACCGCTCAGGGATCGCTTTGGCATTGTTCAACGCCTTGAGTTTTACAGCCTGGAAGAACTGGGCCACATAGTGTCGAGATCCGCGAGCATACTCGAGGTGGAAATTGATAGTGCCGGGGCCAGGGAAATTGCAGCACGTTCACGCGGCACCCCGCGAATTGCGAACAGGTTACTGCGAAGGGTACGTGACTTTGCGGAGGTCAAGGGAGACGGTCGTATCACCGAGGACATCGCAAAGCAGGCGCTGAACATGCTCAATGTTGACGAACACGGATTTGATGCCATGGATCGAAAGTTATTATTGACTATTATCCAGAAGTTTGACGGAGGCCCGGTTGGCGCAGAGAGCCTGGCGGCCGCCATCGGGGAAGAGCGGGATACTATTGAAGATGTTCTTGAGCCCTACCTGATTCAACAGGGATTCATGATGCGAACCCCACGGGGTCGAGTTGCTACAAAAAATGCCTGGCTGCATTTTGGTTTTGACCTTCCTAAAAATATGCACATGGAGAATGACCTTTTTGACCAGCCGAATTCACAGGCGCACGTTAGCGATGAATGAATTTAGCTGGCCCGTTCGCGTCTACTATGAAGATACTGACGCAGCCGGTGTTGTTTACCATAGTAACTATCTCAAGTTCATGGAAAGGGCACGCACAGAGTGGCTCAGGGCCATTGGTTTCTCGCAACATGAAATGCGCAGGGAGACCGGAGGTATCATCGTGATATCCGATCTCGAAATGAAATTCTCCAGGCCTGCGAAACTGGACGATGAACTGCTGGTTAACTGCAAGCTGGTGATGCTGGGCGGCGCGAGTTTCGTGGTCGACCACCTGGTACTGAGGAATGAAGAGCCACTGTGCGAGGCTCGAGTCAAGGGAGTATTTCTGGATGCCGAAACTTTCAGGCCGCGAAGGTTCCCGGCGGAATTAAAATCGGAACTAAGTTTATGACTAGCGACTTATCTTTTATACATCTTATTGCCAATGCCAGCCCACTGGTGCAACTGGTATTACTCTCCCTGGTGCTTGCCTCGGTTATTTCCTGGGCCATGATAATGAACAGGCGCGTCGCATTACTCAATGCCCGCCGTGAGGCAGATGAATTTGAAGAACAGTTCTGGGGGCTTGAAGACCTGACGCCCCTGTACACCAGGGTTAGCGCAAAAAGATACGAAGCGACTGGCATGGAAAAAATCTTTGAGGCTGGTTTTCGAGAATTTGCCAGGTTGCACAAACAGGAAGGTATCCATGCAGAAGCCGTGCTGGCGGGATCGCAACGAGCCATGCGTGTTGCCTTGAACAAGGAAATCGAAGCCCTGGAAACTAACCTGTCTTTCCTCGCCACGGTAGGTTCCACGAGTCCCTATGTCGGGTTGTTTGGAACGGTCTGGGGCATCATGAACAGCTTTCGAGCGCTGGGTAATGTACAACAGGCAACTATCGCCATGGTTGCCCCGGGGATTGCCGAGGCACTTATTGCCACGGCAATGGGCCTGTTTGCCGCCATTCCGGCGGTGATAGCGTTTAACAGGTTTTCCAATGATGTGGAACGTCTCATCAATCGATACGATACTTTCTCCGAGGAATTCGCATCGATCCTGCACAGACATGCACATTCCTGAGTGAGGTCGAGCAACGATGCGCCAGCGTATACGTAAGCGACCCATGTCCGAGATCAACGTGGTTCCCTATATTGATGTCATGCTGGTACTGCTCATCATATTCATGATCACTGCACCGCTTCTCAGCCAGGGTGTGAAGGTAGACCTGCCACAGGTACCTTCAGAGCCGATGCCGCCCACTGATAAGGAACCCGTGGTAATCAGCGTAGATAACCAGGGTGATTTTTACATTAACTATGGTGAAAACCAGGACAAGCCAGTGACGGCGACGACACTGGCAAACCGGGTCAACGCGTTGAAAAAGTACCAGCCAAACATTCCCGTTTTCGTCAAGGGTGATGCCCAGGTGCCCTATGGTCGCGTGGTCGAGTTGATGGCCTTGCTCCAGAGTGCTGGTGTGGAGGGAGTGGGCCTGGTGACGGAAACACCCGACCAGCAGTAGTCGTTATGGATGTCGACTGGAACATTGTCAGTTCTTTTTTCCTGTCACTCGTGCTGCATATTGTCCTGGCAGTGCTGCTGGTCTTCAGTTTTGATACGACTGTAAGGACAGTTACCCAGGCTCCACAGGAGGTCAATATCGTCAAGGCGGTGTCGGTAGATAGCAAGGAAGTGGAAAAGGAGTTAAAGCGTCTAAAAAATATCGAGGAGCAGAAGAAAGCGGCGGAGCAAAAAAAACAGAAGGAACTCGAAAACAAGCTGAAGCAGCTGGAACAGAAGGCAAAAAAAGCTGAAAAAACCAGAAAGGCCGAGGAAAAGAAACTCACCGAGTTAAAGAAGAAAAAGGCAGAAGAGGCCAGGAAAAGGGAAGCAGAAGAGAAAAAGCTGGCACAGCTGAAAAAAGAAAAAGAAGCCATAGAAAAGAAACGCAAGGAAGAGGAAGCGCGAAAACTGAAGGAAGAACAGGAACGAAAGAAGCAGGAAGAACTCAAAAGAAAGCAGGAGGAAGAGAAAAAACGCAGGGAAGAGGAGGAGAAAGCACGTCTTGCCGAAGAGAAGCGACTGCAGGAGGAGCTCGCAGAAGAGCAGCGGCAGCAGGAGGCAGCGCAACGCAGTCGTGACCAGAAGCTGTTACAGAATATAGTCGGTAACATATATCGACGAGTGGTAGGTAGCTTTAACAAGAGTGGACTGTTGCCCGGTCTTGAGTGCGTATTGACAGTGCAGCTCATCCCCGGCGGAGAAGTGGTCAGCGTGGATGTGAGCAAGTCGAGCGGCAGCGACATTTTTGATCGCAGGGCTATTAACGCGGTTCACAAGGCGTCACCCTTGCCTGTGCCGGAGGACGCGGCAACATTTGAAAGATTACGCCTCAGGCGATTTTCTTTCAGGTTTAAGCCGGAAAGTTAAACATTGGAGTCACTTGGCCTGGATGCTGGTTCAGCGAATCGATCATCCAGCGTAGGAATAAACTGAAAATGAAATTGACCAGATTTTTATTACTAATCCTGTTCCTTGTAACACATCAGTTAAGTGCTAACGAAGAGCTTGAGATTGTCATAGACAAGGGGATTGAGAATACCCTGCCAATCGCGGTTATGCCTTTTGGCTGGTCACAGGCAGGTTCGCTGGCACCCATTGACATGATGTCCATCATTTCCAATGACCTGGCCAGGAGCGGTCGCTTTGCGCCAATGCCCGAAGCGGATATGCCACAAAAACCCACGCAGATGCAGCAGGTAAATTTCAAGGACTGGCGCCTGCTGGGTATGGAAAACCTGGTGCTGGGCAATATCAGGCTAAAAGACGATGGAACGTACGATATAGAGTTCAGGCTCATTGATATCTACAAGGGCAAGCAGATTACCGGGTTCAGGATACCGGCCACGGCCGCACAGCTGCGGCGTACTGCGCACCAGATAAGCGATATCGTTTTTGAAAAACTGACGGGTATACGCGGTGCATTTAACACCCGCATTGCCTATATCACGGTAAAGAAATTGGCAGAGGGGCAACGCCAGTATTCCCTGCAGCTAGCGGATGCTGATGGCTATAACCCCAAGATCCTGCTTGAATCACCCGAGCCGCTGTTGTCCCCGGCCTGGTCTCCGGACGGAAAACAGCTTGCATATGTGTCTTTTGAAAGTCGCAATTCAGCGATTTACGTGCAGGACATTCTTTCCGGGCAAAGGAGACTGGTGGCTTCCAGCCCGGGAATAAATAGTGCGCCGGCCTGGTCACCGGACGGTAGCCGGCTTGCGCTGACCCTGTCCAAGGGCGGCGATCCGGAAATTTTTATACTTCACCTTGGCAGTGGTAGCCTGCAGCAGCTCACCCGTAACAGGGCCATTGATACCGAGCCCACCTGGTCCCCTGACGGTAAGAAGATTGCATTTACCTCGGATCGTGGCGGTGGCCCGCAGGTTTATGAAATCGAGCTACCTGACAGTCGCCCAAGGAGGGTAACTTTCAACGGTGTGTATAACGCCAGGCCCCGCTATTCTCCTGACGGTATGAGCATGGTCATGATCCATGGTGAAAATCGCAGGTACAGGATCGCCATGCTGGACCTGCAAAGCGGTTATATGAATGTACTCACGGAGACGCGCCTGGATGAATCACCCAGCTTTTCCCCCAACGGCAGCATGATTATCTATGCAACCACTGTCTACCGGGGTACGGAACTTGCCGCCGTTTCAGCTGACGGTAGCGTGCATCAACGACTGGCGCTACAGGATGGTGAAGTGCGTGAGCCAGCCTGGGGTCCTTTTCTCAAGAATTAATCCAGTACCACATAATTACTCAACACCCATCCCCATGAATGATATGCTTTCGATAGTTAACTACAGGAGAACGACATGACGTACAAACACGTCCTGCTAATTGCTGCACTTAGCCTGTTTAGTGCCTGTTCAACGACGCCTGACAAGCCCAGCTCTGCGACCGTGGAAGACAGGAGTGCAGAAGGTAGTTCAGGTAGTAATACGGATTCCAGCGGTGCTTCTTCAGCAAGGAGTTACGGCACCGGTAGTGATAGCGCCACCAGCATGACTGCGCTTGATGATCCCCAGGGGCCACTGGCCGTGAGGACGATATATTTTGAATATGATAGCAGTGAGATCCAGCCACAGTTCAGGGAAGCGATTGAAGCCCACGCTGCACTGCTAATAGCCAACCCGGATGCAATTATGTCGCTCGAAGGCCACGCGGATGAGCGGGGTTCGCGGGAATATAACCTGGCACTGGGCGAGCGTCGTTCCCAGGCAGTGAAGCGCCAAATGACCCTGCTTGGTGTTTCATCTTCGCAAATTCGCACCACGAGTTACGGTGAAGAGCGACCGGTTACGGAAGGGCACGATGAGTTTGCCTGGAGTCAGAACAGGCGTGTTGAAATCATTTACTAGGTAAGCATAACGTGAAAGCAGTAAGGCAAATTTTATTTATCGGGCTGGTTCTCGTTTTGCCCGCAAACCAGTTACTGGCTGCAGATGAAGCTATCATGCAAAGGCTGGATCGCATTGAGCGCCTGTTACAAAGCCAGGGCTTACTGGACATGCTGCAGCAAATTGAATCCCTGCAAACAGAGCTAAGTAAGCTGCAGGGAGAGATCGAGTATCAGAACCATACCCTTGACCAGCTCACCCGGCGACAGAGAGATCTCTATACAGATATTGATCAGCGCTTACAAAGACTGGAACGGGGGATTGCCGGGGTAGATAGTGGAAGTGCTCCCGGAAGTGATATAAACCTTGTTGAGTTCACCGACGATAATTCACCACCGTTACAAACCATAGAGCCCGTCGAAGATGCGCTCGCGACCTCGGTAGATTCAGCACAGCCGGAAGAGTCACTCGTGGTAGAAGTTGTGGAAAATAACAGCGCGCCAGCTGCTGACCAGCAAGTTACGCCGGAGCAGGCGGAACAACAGGTTTCGGCCCTGCCAGCTGCTTCACCGGCCGAGGAAACGAACGCACAGCAAGGGCTGAACGAGGCCATGAATCCACCTGTTGAACTGGATCCGGTGCAGGTAAGGGCACAGTACCAGGCTGCGTTCAAGTTGCTCAAGCGCTCACAGTATGACCAGGCAATAAAAGCCTTTACGGATTTCCTGGTAACAAGCCCGAGCAGCGAATATTCGGACAATGCGCAGTACTGGCTGGGAGAAGCCTATTACGTAACACGCCAGTTTGAGCAGGCACTGGTGGAATATAACAAGCTGCTCAGTAACTACCCGGAGAGCAAGAAACTTACGCACTCACTGTTAAAGATAGGTTTCTGCTACTACGAGATGGGTGCCATGGAACAGGCCGTCAATCGCCTGCAGTACCTGAAGCAAAATTACCCGGACACGACAGCTTCCAGGCTGGCTGATGAACGGCTCAAGAAGATAGCCCGGGAAAATGCCCCCAGCACGGGGGACGTGGATAGTGCGAGCTAGCTGGCTCCCTTATTAGTTGCAGGAACCAGGTAGCTGCTTCAGGCGGCCATTCGAACCTGGTTACGACCGGAGTTCTTTGCCCTGTAGAGGGCCTCGTCGCATCGACTCACCCAGGTTTTCAGCGCTTCATCCTCACCGTGTTCGCTGACTCCACAACTTATCGTGATGGCCCCATGTTCATTGGCATCTGAGCCGGCTACGAGGTTGCGAATATCCTCGGCAATTTTTTCAGCTTCCTCAGCACCTGTGCCCGGTAAAAGAATCACAAACTCGTCGCCTCCCTGTCTAAACACCTGGTCCGTCAGGCGAATTCGAGAGCGTACCGTTTGAACGGTATTAACGAGTACCCTGTCGCCATACTCATGGCCAAACCTGTCGTTGGTCAACTTGAAGTTGTCGATATCAAACAGGATTAGAGTGAGCTGTAGCCCATGACGAGAGCGCTCCGTAACAAGATCCTTCATTCGTACTTGCAGGTGTCGACGATTATAGACACCGGTAAGGACATCAGTGATAGCCTGTTGCTCAAGGTAATCTCTTTGGGTTTCGACGATCAGTGAAAAAATATAGGCAACGAATCCTGAAAGGGCCATGGTGGCAAAGACACGATAGGTTTCATCGAGCCCAACGGCCTGTATCGAGAGCGGCACGATGCCGACCAGGAAAACAGCATTAATTATGAGTGCACGGTTGTGACGGAGAACGAAGTACAGGCAAAGGATGTAAGTATAGGACCAGTATATTGCGAGTATTCCCTGCTGGTAAATGAGAAACCAAAGGGTTAATCCAATAAGAGACATCAACAGGGTGCGAGGTATGAGGATACGCCCACGGCTCTTGACGGAGATGAAATCCAGCGAAACCATTATCATCACGGCGATGTCAGCCATCGCAACATCGTAGCGACCTGTGAGGATGTCATTTACCGCGAAGGGTGCCAGGACGACGACAACAATCAGGGAAAAATACTTGATAACCAGGTCCTGGGCACGGGAACTTCTTGTTTCGTGTCTCCACTGCTGCCAGGAGCTGGAGTCTTTTGTTTTTATTGTCAACGAGCTTGCCCGGTTTTTTATTATTACTCGGTTCCCACCTGGTCAAACGCGTACAAGGCTCCCTACTGCATAAGTCTTATCCTGTACGCCGTTGCCTGCTTGCCTCGGCCAGCTCGCGTATCAACGTCTCGCTGTCTTCCCAGCCGAGACAGGCATCAGTGATACTCTGTCCATATGCCAGCTGCTCTCCCTCCACAACTTTCTGGTTGCCTTCGAGCAGGTGGCTTTCAATCATAACACCGAAAATACGGCCATCGCCACCGGCTATCTGTCCCGCCACGTCCCGGCCCACATCTATTTGTTTTTTAAACTCTTTATTACTGTTGGCGTGGCTGAAATCGATCATGATGCGTGGCGGCAAACCGGCCTGTTCCAGTTCCGCTGCGACGCTTTCAACGCTGGCTGCATCGTAGTTGGGCTCCTTGCCGCCGCGAAGGATGATGTGACAATCCTGGTTTCCGCTGGTAGTAAAAATCGCAGAGCTGCCTTCCTTGCGCAGTGTAAGGAAATGGTGGGGTACGGAAGCTGCTCGAATTGCGTCGATGGCTATCTGTGTTGTTCCGGAAGTGCCATTTTTGAAACCCACCGGGCTTGAAAGCCCCGACGCCATTTCCCGGTGCACCTGGCTTTCCGTGGTCCGTGCACCAATAGCCCCCCAGCTAACCAGGTCGGAAAGGTACTGTGGAGTGATGATGTCGAGATATTCAACTGCAGCAGGCATGCCCATCATGTTTAGATCCATTAGCAGTTGCCTGGCAATACGGATACCCTTGTTGATCTGGAAACTGCCGTCAAGGTAGGGGTCATTGATAAGGCCTTTCCAGCCGACCGTGGTCCTGGGTTTTTCAAAATACACTCGCATCAGGATCAGCAAGTCGTCTTCTAGTTCTTGCTTAAGTGGCAGCAGCCGATTCGCATACTCGAGGGCTGCGCTGGGATCATGGATAGAGCAGGGGCCGGTAATGACCACGAGCCGGTCATCCTTTTGCTTGAGAATGTCGTGCACTGATTGCCGCGCAACAAAAGTAGTCCTTGTTGCCGCTTCGGTAACCGCGATTTCCTCGCATATCTCGGTGGGAGTGGCTACTGCTTTCTTGGCGGCGATACGAAGATCGTCGGTATCGTACATCATGATTTTTGCCTGTTTCTGTTTACTTGCGGAACTAGCCCGGCGGCCAGGTAAAGGATCTTCCGGCGAGAATATGAATGTGGAGGTGAAACACGCTTTGTCCAACTCCCTCGCCGTTATTCACGACCAGGCGAAAAGCATCTTCAATTCCCTCCTGCCTTGCAACGGTGTTGGCTGCAAGAAGCAGGTGACCAAGCAAGGCCTGGTCGTCGTCCCCGGAATCAATAATTCGGGCAATGGGTTTCCTCGGGATAACCAGGATATGCACGGGCGCCTGGGGATTGACATCCCTGAATGCCAGGCAATGTTCGTCCTCGTAAACAATATCCGCGGGTATTTCTCCGGCTATAATTTTGCTGAAAATTGTTTCGCTCATTTATTTTCCCCGACACCGCAAAAAGAGGCTGGGATTATAGGGAGACCTGTGTTGAAAATAAACAGCTTCAGGCCGTCAGCTGGCCTGCTTCAACAACGTTACTTCCATCTTCAGCGGCAACATTGCAGGGTCCTGAGATAACCCTGTTTCTTCCTGCTGATTTTGCCTCGTATAACAGGCGATCGGTCTCCGCTATAAGACTGGCACTGAATAATTCCCTGGTGGGATGAATTGATGAAACGCCCATGCTAATGGTCACGACGTTGGAAATCTCGGAGCCCTCGTGGGGTATAGAAGCTGTTTCCAGTGCCGTGGAAATCTTCTCGGCAATGTTTCGAGCATCTTCAAGGCTGGTGTCAGGTAACACGATAGCAAACTCTTCGCCGCCATAGCGTGCGACAAGGTCTCCTTCACGACGACTGAAATCTTCAAGAATTGTGGCAACCTGTTGCAGGCAACGGTCGCCCTTCTGGTGACCATAGCGGTCATTATAATTTTTAAAGTAGTCGATATCGCACAGGATCAGCGAAACGATTGAGCGGGCTCGAACAGCCCTGTTCCAGACCTTGGCCAGGTGCTCATCAAAAAACCTGCGGTTTGAAATCCCTGTTAGGCCATCACGTGTAGAGAGGATCAGTAATTTCTCTGCCAGTATTTCTGCTTTTTCTTTTTCTTCACTCAACTGCAGGTCTCGTTTTCTCAACTCCTCGAGGTCTGCCTGTAGCTGGGTGTTTAGTTCTGACACCTGCAGCTTTTCTTTTTCAATATCATCCAGCAGGCGAATATTTTCGAACTGGATACCAATAGAACTCATGATCAGCTTGCGAATTTTAAAAACACTTGCTGTCAGCAGTACCAGGAAAAGTAAAACCAGGATGCCGTAAATGACGTTGATCTTGTCTCCCTGCATAAATAAGTGAATGGCTGCCGGGGCAAGTGTCGGGATTGCAAAGGTGATAAATACAGAGGGAAAAGTCGCATAGGCATGGGCAGAGGCTGCGCACATGCTCAGGGCAAGTATCAGGAAGAACTGTCCGTAGTGAAAATTTTCCCGCAGCATGTACACGCACACGATGCCACATGACAGCCCGGCCAGGAATGTGAGAATGCTGTATTTCAGTCGAAGCTTCGATAGTTCTTCCAGTTCATAGTCATTCACCATTGCACTGGAGGTAATGCGGTACCGAAATGCAGACAGCGTGACGTAGGCGAGTAACCATATTAGCAATACGGACTTGTCGCTCTGCTGCCACAGGAAAACAGTGATGATGCTTATCATCACGCTGGCAGTAAGCAGGCTTTTGCCCGAGAGCTGAAAAAGGATGTCCAGCTTTCTTGATTCAGTGAGTTTTTCGGGATTCACATTTAGTTTTAGCGCAGCCACCAGGTGAACGGCATGACGAACTTGCAGCGGCAGGATCATTAGAGGGCCGTTCCCGCGCCGGTTTCGGAAAACATGCTCCAATCCTTATTAAAGCAATGTGCCCCGATTAGTGAGTCTTATCGAAAATCCGTGGTGACCAAGAAAGGGACCTCCCCGTCCCACTTTCCTGACTTAATGACCATAAAGATAGCCCCCGTATCATGCAGATGCAACCTGTGTATTAGCTTGCCGACATGAAAATCTTGCCCTGGTTTGCAGGGAATTTTTCCCGTGTGCGAAAAGACAACAATTGATGACGAGGCTCATGCAGAGTAGACCGCGCCACCGGAATCTTTCTAAACAGCCGCCAGCCCATGCCTGCTTTACTTAAACTGGCATCTTCAACACTTTAAGCTCACCACAAGGAAATCACATTAAGCTAATAAAATATATGACATTTTTTTAAAGTTTTATTGAACGGGACTGTTTACATTGCTGGCAACTTTGTCTAATCTTGCACTGAAATTTTGAATTAATTCACGAGGGGAATTCGATGCGTACTTATCTCATAGCAGTCGCGACGTTCCTGGTACTTGCGCCGGTACAGAGCATGGCGCTGGAACCAATCAATGAAACGCACGCGATGATCTACTACAAGATCCCCTTCAGTGGTGACAGGAAGCCGGAAAACCGCCCGAGTTTTGGCTTTCGAATGGATCACACCAGCTACCAGCGAGGCGAAATGATCCAGTACAAGGATCTCATGAACAAGACAGCAGCTTTTGACTTCAGGATGGGAAGTGAGGGTGTCCAGGGCGTATATGTTTCCGGTGTCGATTTCCTGCAGCGTTACCGTCTCCATCGCCAGGCAGAAGGTGATGCCGGTGAAATGGAAGAAAGCATGGAAAAAGCCGAGGACAAGGAGCCAGGAACGCTATCAAAAGTTGGCACAGATATTGGTAACACCATCGAAGACATAGCCGCTGTGGTTCCGCTTGGCTTCATGATCGGTGGTGCGATTGCTATAGTCCTGGTCAGTGGGGTCGGGGGCTAGCGAGCCAGGATTCACTGTCGCAGGTACCACCGTCCCCGGACTTGCCACAGGCCAGGTGTAGGCGACTTTTTCATTTACTCTCCGTGGCCTGTAGTTCGCAGGGTCAGTATCGTGTTTTTTCCCCAGGCCCTTTTTCCGCACCCTCGTGATACCCGTGCTGCGTACACAACTGGACTTATAATTTTCTATTTTCAAATCGTGGAAATACCCGGTGCAAGATAGCTTGGCAAACATCACTGATTTATCCCTCCGCGCTGAAAACCTGCGCTGTGAAAGAGGTGATGTTGTTTTATTTGAAGGTCTGCATGTTGACCTCGGGCCAGCCGAGGTACTGCAGGTAAAAGGTGCAAACGGCAGTGGTAAGACTTCACTGCTGAGGATTCTCTGCGGGCTGTCGCAGCCGGATGATGGATACGTGAGCTGGTGTGGAAGGGACATCCAGGAGTACCGTGCGGAATATCATCGAGAGCTTGTCTACGTGGGACATGCAAATGCTATAAAAGCCGAACTGAATGTGCTGGAGAACCTGCAATCAAGTCGCGCTATCAGTGGTCACCCTGAAGGGCTGTCGTTGCAGGAGGTCATTGCCAGGATGTCCCTGGAAGAGCATGTCGATGTGCCAGCCGGGCGCCTGTCTTCGGGGCAGAAAAGACGGTTGGCTTTTGCCCGCTTACTGAGTGTGCAAAGCCGCCTGTGGATACTGGATGAACCCCTGAATTCCCTCGATGCTGATAGCAGGAAAAAGGTCTGCTCCTGCATGATGGAGCATGTACGCGGCGGAGGCAGTGTCATACTGACAAGCCATGAGGATATTGATTGGCAGGCAAACGTTGTGAAAGAGGTAAGCCTGTAATGCAGGATTCATCGCTGCTCACCGCTTTCATCAGCCTGCTAAAGAGAGAGCTGGTTCTCGGAATTCGCCACAGTAGCGAATTGCTGAACCCCTTGCTGTTTTTCCTTATCGTTATCACCATGTTTCCCCTGGCGCTTGGCCCTGAACCCGGGAAGCTCAGGGAGATAGCCGTTGCTGTTATCTGGGTCGCCGCCGTGCTGGCTTCCAGCCTGTCACTGGATATGATGTTTCGCTCGGATTTCGAAGATGGCAGCCTCGAACAGCTCTTGCTCTCTCCCCATCCGGTGCAGGCATTGCTCATGGCAAAGGTCTTCGCCCACTGGTGCCTGAGTGGCGCCCCCCTGGCTATTTGTGCCATGACCCTGGGCCTGTTTTTGTATCTGCCACCCGCTGCGATGCTGCCACTGTTATTCACCCTGTTGCTGGGTACACCGGTACTGAGCCTGGTGGGGTCAGTCGTGGTTGCACTGACAGTCGGACTTCGCGGAGGGGGCATGCTCATGGCCCTGCTTATCCTGCCCCTGTACATGCCCCTGCTTATTTTTGCGGTGTCTGCCGTGAACAATGCTGTGCAGGGATTGTCCATTGAGGCAGAATTATATTTTCTTGCAGCGATATTAATGCTGGCTCTTACACTTTGCCCATTTGCGACTGCAGCTTCCTTACGTATCAGGATGAATTAAGAATGTTTGGCCCATTGGACAAGTATGCAGCGCCCGAAAATTTCTACCGAATGGCCCGGAGCCTGGGCCCCTGGCTCGGTTGGAGTAGCCTGTTGCTGCTGCTGGCGGGTCTATATGGAGGGCTTATCTATGCGCCCGCTGACTACCAGCAGGGGGAGAGTTTCAGGATAATTTATGTCCACGTGCCCAGTGCCTGGATGTCCCTGTTTGTTTACATGGTCATGGCAACAAGCGGTGCGATGGGATTAATCTGGAAAGTAAAAGTCGCCGATGCGATTGCTCGGGCCAGTGCCCCGGCAGGCGCTGCCTTTACTTTCCTTGCCCTGGTAACCGGGTCTATCTGGGGAAAACCCATGTGGGGTACCTGGTGGGTATGGGATGCACGATTGACGTCTGAACTGATACTTCTATTCCTCTACCTCGGTTACATGGCACTGCAGGCCGCCATCGAGGACAGGCGAACAGCGGCCCGAGCCGGAGCCGTGCTGGCGCTGGTAGGTGTTATCAATATTCCCATTATTCACTACTCGGTTGAATGGTGGAGTACCCTGCACCAGGGACCAACGGTATCGAAAATCGGGGCCCCGTCAATACACCGGGATATGCTGATCCCATTGCTGATCATGTTTGCGGGGTACAAGCTCTACTTTTTCAGTGTGTTGCTGTTGCGTGCCAGGGGCGAAATCCTGGAACAGGAGAAAAACAGTCGCTGGGTGGGTGAGCTGGCAGCCAGCGGTGGTAAAGCATAATGTCGTCGCTGGGAGAATTTTTCCACATGGGTGGTTACGCGAATTATGTCTGGTCGGCTTTTGGTATCAGCTTTTTTGTGTTGCTCTTCGGTTTTATTGTGCCACTGCTAAAAGAGCGCAGG
>CAZXDV010000044.1:0-15620 GCA_964639535.1 uncultured Enterobacteriaceae bacterium
CACCAGCAAGAGGTTTACACCCGCGCAGAACGTATCGTTGAAAATTTTCCGGCACTGCGGGAACGTGTGAGCCAGTGCGAGCTATCCAACAACCTTCTCTGGTTTGACGAGGAAATCGACGACGTCGCCGGTTTTTTGAACCGCGAATACTACGAGTTCGGCATCAAGTAGAGCTCGTAGCCGGTGCCCTTGCTGCGGCTCGCCGCTCGCTGTAGAGACTCACCACGATCAGCAAAATAGTGCCCCCGATAAAACCGGGAATCGCCTCGTACATGTCGTAAAAACGTTCCTTGATAAAAACGACCCAGGTGACGCTGATCAGGAATCCCCCCAGCATACCTGCGGCGGCACCGGCCAGGTTAACCCTGGGCCAAAGCAGGGAGCAGGCAACCACCGGGCCAAATGTTGCGCCAAGGCCCGACCAGGAAAACAGTACCAGCCAGAAAATCGCCCGGTTCTCGCTGAGTGCGATGGCGAGCGCACCGGCACCGATGACAAAAGTTGTCACGCGCCCTATTCTCGCCAGCTGCGCGTCCGGGATTGCGGGATTTAAAATCTTTTGCACCAGGTCCCGGGTAATCGCCGAGGAAAGAAGAATCAGTAGTGAGTCGACCGTGGACATGATGGCGGCCAAAAGCACAACAACAAGCAGGCCGGTGATAACCGGGGGAAACAATTCCCGACTCAGGGTGGGCATGATCAGCTCGGGGTCGGCCAGCCCGGGGAACAGCACGCGACCCGCAAGCCCGATCAGGATAGCGCCGAAAAGAAAAACAAACAGGCAGCTGATTGAGATCGCAGCGGCCTTCCTTGTTTCTGCGGGATCGTTAATAGACATGAAGCGGACAAGCACCTGCGGCACACCGAGAAATGGCAAACCGATTGCCATGAAACTGGCTACAGCTATCACGCCGGCCAGTGACCAGCCTTTTTCGCCGAAGTAGTTAACCAGCACGGGGTCCGCCTCGCCCAGCCCCTGTATCACCGCACTCACCCCGCCGGCTTCAATGAAAGCAACCACCGGTAAAACAATCAGCGCCAGCAACATTAACACTCCCTGCAACACATCGGTGTAGGCCACCGCCTTGTAGCCACCAATAACCGTGTAAAGGGAAGTCACAACGGCGCCCAGGATCACTCCATGAACGTAGGTAATCTGCATGAAGTCAGCAAATGCCTTGCCCGCCGCGATCATTTGCGCCGCCACGTAGATCAACACCATGACAACGATGATTACTACGCTGATTATGCGAAGGATATGCCTGCCATCCTGGAATCGGCTCTCCAGGTAATCTGCGACGGTGATGGCATCATAGCGATCAGCATCAATCTTGAGCCTGCGGGCAATCAGCAACCAGCAAAGTGCAATACCGATCATTTCTCCAAGCAGCACCCACAGCGCGTGAAGACCCACGCTGTAGGCCATGCCCGTAAGACCCAGCAGCAGCCAGCCACTTTCACCTGTGGCGTTGGCGCTGAATGCCACGACCCAGAAGGGCAGTTTTTTTCCGGCAATAAAAAAACCGGCAGTATCACTTGAGCCCTTGCTACTCCAGATCGCCAGGGCTGTTATGATGAGCAGGTAAAAGCAAAAGATGCCAACGATGACATCAATTTCGCTCATGTCGCAGTCTTATCCACCCGCTGGCATGGTAAAGGCGCAAAGCTTGTTACCGTCAGGATCGCGAAAGTAGGCACCGTAAAATCCGTCATCACCACGGGGCCCCGGCGCACCTTCGTCCTTGCTGCCCAGCTCCATGGCCTTGCTGTGCAGTTCATCTACCTTCTCTTTTGATTCCATGAATAGTGAAACCATCACGCCATTGCCAACCGTAGCCGGTTCACCATCAAAGGGAACAATGGCGCAAAGCATGGGCTCGGCCATGGACTTGCCCCAGGCAATCATCTGCCCTTCAAATTCCATGGCACGACCAGCACCCAGTGTGCCAAGAAGCTGATCGTAATATTCACCGGCCTTTGCCAGGTCATTTGTACCCAGTGTCACGTAACCAATCATGATTTTCTCCTTTTAAACTATTGTTTATATCGAGTGAATGTGGAATTGAGTCAAATCGAATGACGCTTACATGGTATAGAAAAGCGGACCCTCAGTGGCAGGGATGCCGCTGTGGAGCGTACATGGATGTATTTACAGCGAGTCCGCGTTCTATTCATGTAAGCGTCTCCATGAAAACTTTTTTCCACTGGATGATAATTTTTTCTCCATGCAAGGCGTGAATCGTTCGACATGCGTAGTGTACACGTCAGTGCGTGAGCTAAGGAGAACAATGATTAACGCAGCATGAAGGAAAAAGATTCATCTTGTCTCAGACAGGGCGTCTTCCAGCAATGGCATGAGATAAAGTGCTCGAATCCACATATTCCAGGTCACCACCAAGGGGCACCCCGTGCGCAATACGGCTAACCCTGAGCGAGTGCTTTCGCACCATTTCGCTGATGAAGTGAGAAGTAGCCTCCCCTTCAACGGTTGTACCCGTAGCCAGGATAACTTCCTCGATTTCGCCTTCTCCCAGTAATCCCTCGAGCCGATCCAGCCCCAGCTCGGCAGGCCCTACCCCGTCCAGTGGTGAAAGATGCCCCATCAGCACAAAGTACAGGCCGCTGTACCCGGCCTCTTCCACCGAGTAAACATCGGCGGGACTTTCCACCACGCAAAGCAGGCTGCGATCGCGACGTTCGCCCTGGCACAATCCACACAAGGGGGTTTCGCTGAAGGTTCGGCATCGTTCACAGTGACCGATTTTATCCATTGCCTCCGCGAGCAGGCGGGACATCTGTCGAGCGCCATCACGGTTTCTCTGTAGAAGATGATAGGCAATGCGCTGTGCGGACTTTTTACCAATACCCGGCATGCACCGCAGGGCTTCGATTAACTCCTGCAGAAGGGGGGATTCAGGCATTCGGGCAATTCCGTGCGGGTGCGTTCTATCAGAATGGTAATTTCATTCCGGGAGGAAGTTCCAGGCCAGCGGCGACGTTGGACATAAGTTCCTGTGACATCTTTTCGACCTTGCGATTAGCATCGTTGACTGCGGCGGCAAACAGGTCCTCGAGCATTTCCTTGTCGTCCTTTAACAAGGCCGGGTCGATGTCGACGCGTCTCACGTCATGCCGCCCGGTCATCACTACCTTGACCATGCCAGCACCGGCCTCGCCCGTAACTTCCCTATTGGCAATTTCGCTCTGGGTCTTTTGCAGGTTCTCCTGTACCTGCTGCGCCTGCTTCATTATGTCTCCGATTCCACCTTTCATGTTGAACCTCCAGGTTTAAACCGGCCTGATCGAATCATGATCCACCCTGGCATCAAATACCTTTTCCAGGGTTTCAATGTTTGGATCATTGAGTATGGCCTGTTCTGCTGATTGCTGCTTTTCTTTTTCTTCCCGTTCACGTTGCTGCGCCGGGGTTTCTGTTGAAGGGTGCTCAACACTGATCTTTAACTTTACCCCATCTCCAAAACGGGTCCTGATGGCTTCCTGCAGTTTCTGTTGCTGCGTAGTTTTCAGCAGGTGCTCCTGCTCGGGCATCAGTACAAGGTGTACCAGTGATTCACTGTGCTCCTTCAGGCTGCAGTGGGCAGCGAACTCTTTCAACATACCCGCCAGCGCCATCTCGTCTATGATCTTTTGCCACTCGGTGGCTTGCGGTGTTACCTCGCGTACCGCGGCAGTCGCTTCACGAATAGCATTCGCATCATTTTCCCGGCTATCTTCCTGTGCTGGCGGCGCAGACTGGCTTACTGTCTTGCCGGAAAAATTGCTGCTATCCCTGCCAGCAAGGGCTACGGTCTCCTGCTTACCACCGGCAGGGCGAAACGCCAGCATGCGTATCATGGTCATTTCAAATCCAAGCCTGGGTTCAGGTGCAAACGCCAGGTCGCGTCTTCCGTTAAGCGCAATCTGGTAATACAGCTGCACGTCCTCGCGATCAAGCCTGCCGGCCAGTTCCCTGTCTTTTTCGTCAGCCTCGCCGGCATCTGCCGGTAATACCTGGCTAACGGCAATCGCCTGCAGCCGGGAAAGTAACTCGGCCAGCACGGCATCATAATCCGGGGTGTGCTGGTCCAACTGGTCAATACCCTGCAGCAGCGCTTCAGCGTTTGAATCTGCAAGGGCCTGCAACAGTGCGGTAAGGGAATGACTGTCGATGGTCCCAAGCATTTCTCGAACCTGTTCTTCCTTTAACTCACCATTGCCAAAAGATATGGCCTGGTCGAGCAGGCTCAGGGCGTCACGCATACTGCCATCGGCAGCCTGCGCCAGGAGCCGAATGGACTCCGCATCAGCGGCAACTTCCTCCCGCTCTACCGTGGCCGCCAGCTGCCGGTCGATCTGATCTGCGGTCAGGTGCTTCAGGTTAAACTGCAGGCAGCGGGACAGGATGGTTATGGGAAGCTTTTTCGGTTCGGTGGTCGCCAGCAGGAACTTGACATGGGGTGGCGGCTCTTCCAGGGTTTTCAACAGCGCGTTAAAGCTGTGATTTGAGAACATGTGCACTTCGTCGATGAGATAGACCTTGTAGCGGCCCATGGTGGGTGCATATTGCACGTTGTCCATGAGATCGCGGGTCTCTTCCACCTTGGCCCTTGACGCCGCATCAACCTCGATCAAGTCCACGAAACGTCCCTCGTCGATACCGACACAGGCACTGCACTCACCACAGGGCGTAGAGCTGACACCCTGTTCACAGTTCAGGCACTTGGCAAGAATTCGAGCCAGGGTGGTTTTTCCCACGCCGCGTGTGCCACTAAAGAGGTAGGCATGGTGAAGTCTTTCGCTGTCGAGGGCGTTGGTGAGCGCCTTCAGAACATGGGTTTGGCCCACCATGTCTGCAAAGCTACGGGGTCGCCACTTTCGCGCAAGAACTTGATAACTCATTGATAATTATATTAATTGTCTTTACAAATACAGCCCGGAAAAGTGGCAATAACCTGCGCCTTAACAACCTGGCTTTCAGAGGCTTTAAGAAAAAAAATGGGGCCCATACTGTCCTTGACCCGGCACCCGCTTCCACTGCTGCCGCTGCTCCCTTCCGGGCCTGACGGGGTTCACAATTTCGCGCCGCGGGGAGACCAGCACGGGCCACCGAGGCGAAGTTTATCATAGATAGGGATACAGGAAATGGCCCGGTAGCTGGAATTGTATCCTGCTGGTCCGGTGCCTGGTTTTACCGAACTGCCCGGCGAGGATACTATTGCCAGCTGTAGAAACTGAGGAACCAGGTTATGGCCATTAATGTACTGATTACCGGAAATAGCAGCGGCCTCGGACTGGGGCTGGCTGAAGTGGCCCTTGCCCGGGACTGGCATGTCTATGGACTAAGTCGCCGTGGCTGCCCCGTTGAGCATGAACGACTGAGCGATGAACCCTGCGACCTGGCCAGGTCCGGGGACATCCCCGCGGCCCTGGCCAGGTTGCTGGCGGGCGTGACCCACCTCGACATGGTAATACTCAATGCCGGTGTATTTGGCCAGCTGCACAAGCTCGCCGAGATTTCCGAGGATGAGTACCAGCATGTTATGCAGGTCAATGTCTGGGCCAACAAGATCATTCTTGACTGGTTGTTCAGCCAGGGCATCGAAACCAGGCAGGTTATCGCCATTTCCTCGGGAGCGGCCCTTTCCGCCAATGTGGGATGGGGCAGCTATTCCATTTCAAAAATTGCGCTTAACAAGCTCATGGCGCTTTACGCCAACGAGTTTCCGCAAACGCATTTCAGCGCGCTGGCACCGGGGCTTGTTGATACGGCCATGCAGGATTACCTCTGCGACGAGGACCTTCATTCCCTTGAGGCCTTTCCACTGCTGAAACGGTTTCGCGATGCGCGCGGGACCGAGGTGATGCCGAGCGGTGAAATCGCCGCCGAGGCCATTCTCAGCGTGACAGATCAGCTGATGCAGATGGAGAACGGCTGTTACGTCGACATCAGGTCGCTGTAAGGGTCAGCACACTCCCGGAATTATTCTCTTGGCAAGGAAGCGATGTAGGCGGCAATGGCGATTAGTTCGCTGTCCTTGAAATATTTCATGTTTGTTGCCATCACTGCACCCGGGTCGGCCTCGCCTCGCCTGATTCCCATCTTGTAGTCACGTAATTGCGCCATGAGATAACTTGCATGCTGGCCGGCTATGAGCGGCGCCACGGGCGTGCCCTGCATGTCCTTACCATGACAGGACGTGCAGGGAGCGACATTATCCCTGCCATTCATAACGATATCTTTTCCGAGCGCCAGTGAACCCCTGGGAACGTAGACGGTAAACTTGCCGTAGGGATCCCTTGCCTTGACACGATACTCATCGACCGGAAGCGTGATAAGTCGCTCACCGATGGGTTCCATACTACCGTCTTTCACCGCAAGTCGCATGAAGCGACTGTTGACGTAACTCTCGGGTACGGTATCGGCTTCTACAACTTCCTGTACAGCGAGAGCCGGTAAAGCTGCAAAGTATTCTGCGGATTCCCGGATTTGCTCATCTGTCATGGCCCGCGCTATGTTCGTCATAACACCAACCACGCTCGGGCGCTGAAACTTCTGGTAGGCCTTCATCTGGCGTACCTGGTAATCAACCGGCAGGCCTGCAAGAGAAGACGATTCAGGATGCCCGCTGCCGGATACAAGGTGACAGCTGGCACAGGCAAACACGGCAGGCTTTGCGCCATGACTCACCACCTCCGGCATTTCAATGTGATCATCCGGGTACCAGTCCGGCACATTGAAAAAATTATTAATGCGTTTTTCAGTATAGGCCTCCTTGCTGCCGGGAAGACGAACTAATTCATCGTCCGCAAATACAAGCTGACCGACCAGCACCAGGCTCAGGGCAGTCATCACGATCGTTAATGCCGATAAAAATTGTCGTTTCATTACAAGCTTTTTCCTAGTTTTTCAGTTTTTCGAGGATTTCACTGACTGTCATCACGCTACCAAACAATTCACGAATACTCGCCAGGGTATTTTCATGAAGCATTTCCTCAAAAGCAGCCGTGGCATCACTGGCGAACACCACACCATAATCATGTTCAAAGGCGCTCCTCGCTGTAGATTCACAGCAGCAGTTGGACGTCACTCCCGTAATAATGACGTTTTCCACGCCGAGGTTGCGTAACAGGATATCAAGGTTTGTACCATGAAAGGAATCATACTTATGCTTGACGATGTTGTATTCGTTATCCTGCGGCACAGGAATTTCATGAAACAACTCGAAGCTACCTGTACCCCTGAACAGCACCTGCTTTTGCTCCAGTTCGGGGTACTTGTCGAGCAACACACCGCCGTAAGGACGCCTGCTGTCGAGCTGGATCCAGATAACAGGTACAGACTGCAGCCTGCAATATTGCAGCAGTTCAACCAGGTTCGGGATGATTGCACGGCCTGCCGGAACTTCCAGTAAGGCTCCCGGCTCCAGGAAGCCATTTTGCATATCGATGATAAGCAGGGCCGAATTGTCGGACTTCAGGTCAAAATAGGAATCATTATTCCTGGCTTGTTGGCGTGCCTGGCTCATTCTGCCGCTTCATGGGAGATAGTTAATTTGCCTTCTGCTATTCAACAAGTTTAATCGAACCAAGGTAAAGCCCATCAAGCAACCCACTTGCCGTCAGCACCGCGTCCATGGGCTGCACCTCGCTCAATACTTCGATATTGAGGCGACCTTCACCTTCATCGCTGAGAACTTTAAATACCGTGGCATTGTTCAGGATAAACGTATTCCCAACGTACTTGATGTTCTGTACTTTTTCTTCTTTTCTCGCGCTTTTTACACGCTCGTTAATATTTTCCAGGAATTCCCGAACCTGCAGGTTCACATAATCTGCATCCATGTCCTGAGCTTCGCCTGTAAGCTCTACACTCGTGCCTGGCTCAATTGAAATAGATTTCAGGTAACGAAATATGTCAGAGGATTCGAATTGCAGCTTAAAGTCGACCACGTACTCCGAATCCTGCTCCCTGGCATCCCTCTCAAGAAGAATGTTGATATTGCTTATCTCGATGCTGCTGGTAATACCCTCGTCGCGCTCCACGGTGAGGGACCTAATCTCGTTTCTTCGAAAAAAAGATTCGATTAAGCCCCGGGTTTCGGCACTGACTATTTCTTTGTTGCTCAACTTGTTGTTCCTCGTGGTTTCAGGCTTTCTTGCCGGCAAGGGCCTTTACTTCCCTGTATCTAAAACAATCGGTAGTGTGGTCGTTTACCATACCCGTAGCCTGCATGTGTGCATAGACTATCGTGCTACCGACAAAGCTAAAGCCCCTTTTTTTCAGATCCCTGGATATTGCATCCGAAAGAGGCGTCGTCGCGGGGACATCCTTCATTTTTTTCCACTTGTTCTGAATGGGCCGGTTGTCCACGAAAGCCCAGATATACTTGTTAAAAGTGCCAAACTCTTTTCGAATTTCAATAAATGCCCTGGCGTTCTTTATGGTTGAACGTATTTTTAACTGGTTCCGTACAATTCCAGGATTGTTTAGCAGGGATTTGACTTTTCGTTCGTCATACCTTGCTATTTTATTGAAATCAAAATTATCAAATGCTTCCTTGTAGGCAGGGCGCTTCTTCAGGATAGTTATCCAGCTGAGGCCCGCCTGTGCACCCTCCAGGGTGATGAATTCAAACCACTTGCGGTCTGTGTGAACCGGCACCCCCCATTCCCTGTCATGGTAACGATGATAAAGTGGATCATCTCCGGCCCAACTACAGCGCTTGATCATTCCGTTTTCTCCCTTTCAAGTATGGCGCTCACCGAGGCATGGGTGGAAACACAAAAAGGTACACAATAGGTCATCAACATTTTTACATAATCTATGGGTTGTATGGTGCCAGCAAAGATGCGGTCAAAATAATTTATACCGATGAGTATGGTGCCCACGAGTAGTGCAACACGACGGGAACGTCGAAATACTTCCGGCCTCATTGCCGTTTCCAGCCAGGTGTTCATTTACTGTTAGCCCTCCCTGCACGCTACAGCGAATCAAAGTAACTGATCATTTGTTGCCGGGCACTTGCATCCGGCAAGCTTCCAAAACCAGCCTGCATGTTATCAACGGCATGCTTGTTCTTTGAGGTTGCGGGAATGACGCATGTCACCGCGGGGTGGGAAACGACAAACTTCAGGAAAAACTGTCCCCAGCTGTTGATACCAAGCTCCCTGGCAAACGAGGGAATTTCCTTACCCCGGGTTTTTTTGAACAGGCTGCCTCTTTGAAAGGCCCGATTCACCAGCACCGCGATACCCCGATCCTGTGCTATCGGCAGGAGCGTTTTTTCCGATACACGATTATCGATGTTATAGCTGAACTGGACGAAGTCGAGGGTTTCCGATTTTAAAATTTCAGAAAGTTCTTCATGGTAGCGATTGTGTGACGTGGTGATGCCGATGTAGCGGATTTTTCCCCGGGCTTTCCATTCTCTTAATGTTGGCAGGTGAACACGCCAGTCACGCAGGTTATGGATCTGCATCAGGTCAAAGGATTCCAGTCCCCACAAGCTGAGGGACTCTTCCATTTGTTGAACACCGGATTCACGGCCGTCAGTCCACACTTTTGTCGCAGAAAACAGGCCGGGTGGCCGACCCATTGCGTCGAGTAGTACGCCCAGCGTCTTTTCTGCCGCACCATACATGGGTGAAGAATCAACCAGGCTGCCACCGTTCTTAAAAAATGTCTCCATGACCGGTAATAACTCGAGCTGCTGCTCACGGTTTGATTCATCAAATGTACGCGAGGTACCAATCCCTATCACCGGTAACTGCTCGCCGCTCGAGGGGATAGGCTTGGTAATGAGATTCGCATGCGCGGAAGGGCTGTCTGCCAGCGCCTGTCCGCTCGCCACAAGAGTAGCGGCGCCGACCGCAGACTTGAGTACGTCGCGCCGAGTCATTGAATATTGCCAGTCGCTCATGGTAACCCTCCAGCCAGCATGGTATTGGGCTACATGATGTCACAGATCCTGCGTCGTCGTAAGACCCCTGCCCGGTCAACGTCGGGACAGGCTAAAAGTAAATGCGTAGCGGCATTATCAGCGCCGGCACCACCGCTCCCCTCGGCCCGGGCATTGTTGTGCTTATGCTTCGAACTTGTAACCCACTCCGTATACCGAGTGTATATAGTCGTTCGTAGAGTCCATCGAGGAGATTTTTTTCCTGAGTTTCTTGATATGGCTATCAATGGTGCGATCACTCACGATTCGATGATCGGGGTAAATGTGATCCATGAGACGGGATCTTGAGAAAATCCTGCCGGGTTCACTTTTCAGGACATTAAAAAGCTGGAATTCCACCGCTGTAAGTTCAACCTCCGTCCCCTTGATCGCCAGGATGTGGCGCGCTTCATCCAGCACGATATCATCGCCGAGCATGGTGTCAGCACTTCCCCTTCGTAGCACTGCCTTTACCCGGGCTACCACTTCCCTCGGGCTGAAAGGCTTGCAGATATAGTCGTCTGCTCCAAGTTCGAGACCCAGCAAGCGATCGATTTCTTCTACCCTGGCCGTGACCATGATGACAGGAACATTGCTGAAGCGACGCAGGGCCTTGCAAACACTCATGCCATCCTCGCCGGGAAGCATGATATCCAGGAGGATCATGTCTACCTGGTTTTGCTGTACCCAGGCCACCACCTCGTCACCCCGGTCAATGATATGGGTGTCGTAGCCGGATTCACGTAAATAATCCTGCACCAGGCTTGCCAACTGGGCCTCGTCTTCAACAATTAATACAAGCTTGCCAGTTCCGCTCATGTTCTTGCCCGGGGAAATGAAATCTTGATTTTCAGACCGCCCAGCCCGGAATGCGAGGCAGTGATATCTCCACCATGGGCATCCACGATATTTTTACAAATCGCCAGCCCCAGGCCAGTGCCCCCTGTTTCCCTGTTCCTCGAATCTTCCACCCTGAACAGCCTGTCAAAAAGTCGAGGTAAGTTACTTTCATCCACCGCAGGTTCAGAATCTTCAAAAGCCATCTTGATAACATCACGTTTTTTTTCAATCCTGACTCTGAGGCTACCGTTGTCGCTTGTATATCGCAGCGAATTGCTAAGAAGGTTTGAGAAAAGCTGCAATAAGCGCTCACCATCAGCCTGCATATAGAGCTTGTCGGCTTCACATTCAAGCGTGAGTGCTATGTTCCTGGCTGCATACTCATCGCGAAAACTTTCGATACACTGGTTCAGTACAGATAGCAGGTCAGTTTCGCCCAGCTGGTAGTTCAATGCGCCGATATCCGACATGGATAACTCGTAAAGATCATTGACCAGCCTGTGCAAGTGCATGATCTGGGCGTGAAGGGATTCAAGCCTCTCCTCGTTCACTTCTCGTATGCCATCCTGCAAGGCTTCAATTTCACCACGCAGCACGCTTAGCGGCGTACGTAGCTCGTGTGATATGTCCGCTATCCACTGCTGCCTGGCTTTTTCATTACTTTCCAGGGTCCGCGCAAGGCTGTTGAAATCCCGTGACAGCTCACCAAGCTCATCGGACGAGTCCACCTCCACGCGTGTCTGGTAATTGCCGGAGGCCAGCCTTGCCATGGCCTCGGTGAGAAGTTTAATCGGCTTTACAAGCTGGCGTGATGCAGGAAATGCAACAATGGCTGATACCACCAGTATGGTAAAGGCCAGGTAGAAAAGAAACCGGTGATGCCGTTCAGAGAACTGCAGATCGTGATGATGAGAAATCTTTTTTCGAGGGCTGATGCCAAGGTAGCCAATCGGCTGTCCGCTCGAGGTGATTTCCATCAACTGCAAATCCGCCACGCGGTGTCGACAGGGGCCGACCGTGCGCTGCTCCTTATCCAGCAAGCACACGCGGCGGGGATGTGGCCCCCTGGCAAATGCCGGCGGGGGGCGGTGCTTTAACCTGGCATGCTCAGCGCGCTGTTCAACCTCGCCGGGCACACCCGTGTCCTCAGCCCGGTCCCTGGTGGAATCCGCCATGCTCTCGTGGAACATTCTTGCCAGTTGCCTTGGATTGCGACGGACAAAATTCCAGTCTCCCTGCTCATGGTAGCGACTCGCAAGATTGCTCACCAGCCTGCTGTGAGTTTCCTGTTCAACGCGGTTTATATACTCGAGGAATCCACGCTCAAAGCTCCACCTGACAATGAACAGCATGCTGGCCACCGCCATCAGGGTGGTCAGTAGCAGTGTAAAAAAGAGCTTGTATTTAATGTTAAATCGCATTTGCCTGGTAAGTTTACTGCTAGCCGGTCACGCCATTTTAATGGCAAAACCACGGCTAAATGACTGGTCTTTTTGCATTTTCACATTGTTTGCGCATTTTTCTAGCAAAGCCGGTGTGAAACCGGCTGCTGGCCTGGCACATTCTCTTCCTCATTCCTTACATAATTCTTGCAATTTCTGCTCGCACTATATGCCCAGCTTTACAACAGTGATCAACAACGGCAACCAGGGTGCCGAAGGAGAAAGTTATGAAATATGTAGTCAGCGTGATCTTGAGTTTTATCATTGGTATGCCCATGGCATTTGCAGAGCGCGATGGCCGCTGGCACCACCATGAGCGTCACCTGGAAAGATTGATGGATGAGCTGGAACTGACAGCGGAACAGGAACCACAGGTGAGACAAATTCTTGAAGAGCAGCATGGGAAAATGCGCAGCGAAATGGAAAACATGCGTGAACAGGTAAAGCCAAGGCTTGAAGCCATCGGTGCTGAAACCAGTGAACGTCTTTCTGCGGTTCTCAACCAGGAACAGCTGCAAACATTTAACAAGATGGTGGAAAAGAAACGCGAGCACATGAAAAAGCGCTTTGGTGGTGGACATTCTCGCGCGTCAGAAGATTAAACAGGTTTTACAAGACAGAGAATAGCAGCAGCCTCTTCTCCCCCTTTGCTGCTGCCTTAACTACTCTGTGCCCCGGGACGATGTCTCTTCTTCCCGGGGTTTTTTTATTCACCGTAATATTCTTTTACCGCGGCGAGCAGCCAGCTTACCAGTCGCCGTTCTTCGTCATCCAGTTCCGGTCGCCATACCTCGAACAACAACACCACTCTTTCTTCATCGCTGTCATTCCACGCCTCGTGCTGGATACTGTCATCAAATATCAATAGCTCCCCTTCCTTCCACGGGCGCTGCTCGTTGCCGACACGCAGGGCACCACAATTCTCGGGCACGATAAGTGGAAGGTGGCATATAAGGCGCGTATTCAGCACGCCATTATGGGGTGGAATTCGGGTTCGCGGCGCCAGTCTTGAGAACAGCGCCATTGGTGCCTGCGCCGGAATAACCGGCATGGGAACTTGTGCGAGTGCCTCGAGGGTCGCGGGAAAACGTTGCTGGCTTTGCGGCAGTAAATGTCCGTGTTCCCACAGGTACAGGGCCCCCCAGTCGCGGTTGTTTAAAAGGCCGGGATCGTATTGCCCGAGATGATTGGAATCACCCTGCAGGTAGGGGGCAAAGTTGCCGGGATCATTCATCACGGCCAGTAACTCCTGGCGAATGACGTCTGTTGCCGCCATCAATTGGGCGCTCCAGTCAAAATCTTCAGCCTCGTAAAACTGGATTTGTGGTAACCCCGGGTAATAGTATCGCCGGGGCTCCTGGTAATAAATCTCCTTCTCTCCAAGCATCAGGTCGAGGGACTGCGAAAACCTTGAACGCCTGAATTCCGCATCAATTGAGTCCTGCCTCATTTTTTCATCCAGGAAGCGGCGGTATTCCCTGTTCTTGCGTTCAACAGCCTGCCTCGCCCTCGCCAGCCCCTGTTCAACGTCTGGCGGTAACTCGCTAATACCTGATGTGAGGCCAAGGCAGGCCTGGTAATACTCCATCGCCTGTCTCGACTCGCCGGATTCTTCCAGGCAATCTGCCTTTAATAGCAGGGCCCTGAGGTTATTGGGTTCCAGGTCGAGGGAGCGATCAAGGGCATTAATGGCGGCGTCTGGATCCTCAAGGCGAAAGCAACAGTGTGCGTAGGCAAGCCAGCCCGTTGCATCAAGACCGACCTCTGCAATCAACTCTTCAAAGCTTGCCCTTGCTTCCTGGTCACGGCCGGTTTGTAGTGATGAGAATGCCGACTGCAGCCGCGCCTGCTGTTTCGCGCTCAATTGTGGAGTTGTCATGGATTACTTAACTGGTTTGCAGGGCCCTATGATGACATTTCTTTGTCTGCAGGTGTAAAGTCCTCGTAGAATTTTTCAAAAGTTCCCACCATTCCACAGACATAAAGCGCATCTCCCATCTCAACCCGGAATGACTCGGGAAATTCCATGATGATCTCCGAATTACGTTCAAGGGCAACAACCGAGCAACCACTTTTTTCGCGAATACCCGAGTGGTGAGGATGCTGCCCCACCAGGCGGGTGGCATCCACTTTTACCATCTTGATATGTGCCTGCTGGGAAATGACACCGCCAAGCACGTGGTGCGCGAGTAGCTGACCGGCGACCTGGCTAAGAGAAAGCGCAAAATCCGCACCTGCTTTTTGAATCCTCGCGACATTTTCCTCAAGCACTGCACAGGCAATAATGGGAACATCATCAGTGAATTCCCTGGCAACCGTTGCCGCCAGCAGGCTGGCACTGTCATTTTCAAGTGCCAGTATAATCACGCGGGCAGAACCCGCGGCTGAACTTTCATAGACATTACTATCAATGGCCTCGCCCACCACGTCCACGCCGGGCTGACCTGTTTCATCTATGACGCAAACATCCTCACTGGCATCCCGCAACATTTCGACGAGCTTGCTGCCCACATCGCCGTAGCCCACCACGACAATAGTACCGTCTTCGGTAATGGGTCGAGCAATTTCGCTCAGTCGCTGCATGCTACTGGGACTTCCGGCCGCCACCAGGATCATGCCCTCTTTCAACGGTTGATCCGATGCCGGTGGTGAGTGCAGGCCCTCGTCGCGCCATTGCGCCACGATATGTGCGCCGGTTTTCTCCTGTATTGCGTCAGCGATGCTGCCGTTGATCAGCGGGCTGCCAGCCGGAATACGTAACTCTGCCACTTCCAGTAAATGCCCGAGTGGCTGCACGCCGGTTATTCTCGGGCTTATTCTCGGGCTGGAGCGAACTGCCACGGCTGCGGCAAGCACATGATTCGGAGTAAAGGCAAAACTTGCACCGGCCAGTTGCATCGGCGCGCGACGATTTGGATTCGCTACCATGGCAACTATCGGTCCTTCAAAACCAATCTCCCTGGCCGCGGTAGCAAACATGGCATTATTTTCATCTTCGCCGTTGGCTACCAATACCCTCGCACCCAGTAGTGGCGACAGCTCAAGTTCCTCGTCTACCGCCGACGCATGTACCACGGTGTGGCCATGTGCATGTAAGCGCCGGGCTTCTTTTTCATCGTCCTCGATAATGACCACCGGTATATGACGTGCACTGAACTCCGTCATCAGCGAATCAACCTCGGGGCCGTGCTTGTAAATCACTACCGCGTCAGTAAGGTCCGGAAGCGCATGGACCAGGTTTCCCTCGTATCTCTGCTCAACAAGAGGTTTGCCGATGGGTTCAATCCAGACAATACCACTGGTGGCGTCCGCCTGCCGCGTGGCTTTGCCATCCAGCAGCACGGCACAGCCCTTGAGCGCCATGGGGGTAAACAGGTTGAGAATGAATGCCGTAATGATG
>CAZXDV010000045.1:0-15570 GCA_964639535.1 uncultured Enterobacteriaceae bacterium
TGGCTGATCGAATTCTCGCCCATGCACCGTCTGCTGGTGGAGGAGACCAGGGAGAGGGATCAGTGCTGGGTGGAATTGGAAGAATCCTGGACGGGGATTAGTCCCCGGACAATTGTCGCGATACCCGACGCGTCACTTTCTCATCCGTACCGGCACCACAAACAAAAAAACCACCCGTAGGTGGTTTTTTCATTTGGTGGAGGCGGCGGGAGTTGAACCCGCGTCCGTAAGTACTCTGCCTTTGGTTCTACAGGCTTAGCCGACTCTATTAATTTAACCGGCTGCTACCCGAACGGCAGGGAAAACAATCAGCGAGTTCGTAAAGTTTTAACGAATCATTCCCGAACAAAAGTCATCGCGAGCTTATGTGAGTCGACGCCTGGGACCGGGCGCATAAGCACACACCGGGCAGACGGCACCCTACTGGGTATTAAGCAGCGAGTGCGTAGTTGTCGTCGTTGGCAACTATATAAAGTGCAGCTGGTTTAACGAGGTAATCTGCACCTCGGCATGCCCCTCGGGTTTCGCTACCCACGTCGAAGCCAAGTGCGCCCCCAAATACGAACAAGGGTTTCCGCTGCTTTAACGCATGAGGAACTGGTTACTGGACGGGCAGTATAGTACAGCCCATTCCCTGTACTCAATATTGGGACAGGAATGCCTGAAATCAATAACTGCAGCTAGGACTGCGGTGGTACAACGACGAGAATATCGTGATCCATGTGATTCAGGAGCTTGTCGACGATATTACCGAAAATTCGGTTTGCCAGGGTACTGCGCGTAGACAGCCCTACAACGACCACGTCAGCATTGATTTTCTCAGCGACCTCGGTAATGACTTCTTCCGGATCACCAACAGATGCGTGCACCTTTTCCGTGTCAATGTTGAGTCGCTTGGCAATATCGGTGACGTGCTGGAATTCATCCTGTGAAGAGTAGGAATACACAGCGTGTAACTCGCACCCTTCGTAGGCACTTGAAGCCGCTGCACCAAAATCAATAATGGTATCCATGAGTTTCTGGTACTCCTCGTCCTCGCGACGGGTATCAACAGCCATCAATACATTTTGAGGCTGGTCGGGACGATCTGTGGAAACCAGCAGCACTGAACACTGGGCGGAACTCATTAATGCCGTGTCAGAGGAAGTCATCAGCAGGCGGCGGGCCGTGGAGCGACGATGTGTCGACTTGACTATGATGTCGCTTTTCTCACGCACAGCTGCAGAGCCCAGCGAGCCGCGCCAGTCATTACTCCAGTCAAGCTCGCCCTCGATCTCGATGCCTTCGTCCCTCACACCCTGCACAATTTGATCTAACCAGGGCTGGTACCTGGCGCGTTCCACGCGTTCCAGTGCCTCTGCGTCGTGTGATGACAGCGTCGGCGAAATACAGAGATAGGCGTGGATCCTGGCGCCGGTAACGCGAGCAATCCCCATGGCGCGTTGCAGTGCAATTTGCTTGTCAGTGGCCGGGTCGATGACGGTGAAAACGGTGTTGATCTCGGGCATCTTCTTGTTCCAGTCCTTTCTTATTATTAGTCGTAGTGCCTTATGATAACGTATCTCGGGCTACGATCCAGAGCGCGAATGCGTCAATTAGCGCACAAAATTGGCCCATTTTGGTCAAATAAACGCTTCTTCAGCCCCGCTTCATAATGCGTTGCTTTTGTCGCTGCCAGTCCCTGTCTTTCAGGCTGTCTCGCTTGTCGTGAGCCTGCTTGCCCCTGGCGATGCCGATTTCGACCTTGGCCTTGCCTCGCTTCCAGTACATCGCCGTGACCACCAGGGTAAATCCCTTTCGTTCAACGGCGCCGGTAAGGCGGTCAATCTCTTTCTTGTGTAGCAGTAATTTACGACTTCGCCTCGGATCCGGGGTGATATGAGTAGATGCCGTGGGAAGAGGTGTAATCAGGGTACTTTGCAGGAAGATCTCGCCGTTCTTGAGATGTACGTAGTTATCCCGAATCTGGACTTTACCTGCGCGCAGGCTTTTAACTTCCCACCCTTCGAGAACGATACCTGCTTCTAGTCGATCTTCGATAAAGTAGTCATGTCTCGCCTTCTTATTCAGAACGATCGTGTTGGAACCCTGCTTTTGTTTCTTGTCTGCTGCCATGCTCTAAGCCGAAGAATGTGAATACTCACCGGGAGTAATTGAAGTGAGTATAACAGCGCAGGGTAGAACACAACATCTACCGGCATACACCAGGGGAACAGGCGGTCTTTAGCGCATCTGGCTTTGTTGAATTGCCATGCTAGCCTGGTTTCTCAGGGTTTTAAAAAAACCAAGCGCATCCATGGAGATGTTCGTCGATGCATCATCGGTATCGGCATAGATAACGCCGATACAACGGTTTTTCAAAAATATCGGGTACAGCACGACTGTGTGGGGAGCTGTAAGCTTCCTGAGCCAGTAGGGAATGCGGTCACGATATTCGCTGGAATTGCTGTCAAGCACGATAAAGTCGCGATTCCGGGTTACCGCCACGCTGACAATGTCATCTGACGATTCTATTCGTCCACGGAACCTGGCAGCGATCTCATCGATCTGCTTGCCCAGGCCAAACCTGCCCACAACCTGGTTATTGCGCCTGTCAAAGATACAAAAGAGCACGCGGGTAAAACCCATACCGGTATAGATATTTTCCAGGATCATGGCCAGCACATCGTTGAGCTTGAACTCACCCAGCATGACCTCGGTGATCTCAGCAATGCCTCTTACCAGCGCATCCTTGTCACCCACGCTGGGTGCCTGCGCCGTGGCTGGGCCCTGGCCCGTCTCAACGGTGGTAGCATTTTCCTGTCCCGCCTGGGCGGGTTCCGCGGAGGTGGGCATTGGCACCTGGGTTATGGTTACATCCGCCTCGGGAAATATTTCCACATCACTGATATCTATGTTCAGCGCCTTGCTAAATTCCTTCATTTCTTTTTTTGAGGACTTGACCAGGCTCTTGATATCTTCTTTCTTGATGCCAATGGATTTTCCATACCTCTCCGTTAGTGCTTCTATCGCCTCGTCGTTGTCTTCCTTGCCATTCATGCCCAGTTCGCAAAGCTCGTTAGAGAAGCAGGCGAGGTGGGAGATGCGTGTATCGAGTGTTTTCGCCTCGCCAACCGGGCCCTCGGGCAGGCGCTTCATGCTGTTTACTATGACATCAGGTAACTGCCACTCCCGCGCGATTGCCATGCCGAGATCATCGTAGGACACACCGAGCACTGCCAGTGCGGCCTGTGCTTCTTCCATACCCTTGTTATTAACCAGTCCCTTTATCTCCCCGTACTCCTCCGGGAAATAGTAGATCGCCAGCTGCTTGCCCAGCTTGTGAAACATTGCAGCAACAAAAGACGTTTCGACATCGTCGCTGTCAATGTCTCCCATGAGCTCAGCCTGTTCACGGGATATGATCCCACTCATCAGGGCGCCGCACGCAGCTCCTTTTAATTCTGTTGCCTGGTTATTGTTCTGCAGGTGCTCAAACAGGATGATGCTGAGCGCGGCCGCTCGAACCTGCTCAAAGCCCAGGATAATGACAGCGCGTGAAATTGTCGTGATCTCTCCTCCAAATTGACCGTAGAAGGATGCGTTAACAAGACGCAGCAGTTTCGTAGTCAGTGCATAGTCCTTGAGAATGATATTGGCAAGCTCGGAAGCGGAGGAGTTGGTGTCGTGGGAAGAGCGACGGGTTATCTGCGTGATATTGGTAGATATCGCGGGAAAATCCTGCTTGCGCTGCATGCGCCTGAGTAGAAAATCAACGGTACCGAGGTTGGCACTACCGGCGCCGTCATCAACGGCGATGCCAGGGTTCTCGGGTTTTGCATACCTGTCCAGCTCCGCTTTCATTGCCACCGCAGACTCAAAACGTGCAGCAGTGTCCTTTTGCAGGGCACCCATGACTATTTCATCCAGTTTCTTTTCGATTGATTTTTCCCGGCTGGATGGCGGCAATATGTTTTCATTTGTTATCTTGAACATCACTGCCATGCTGTTGTCCGCGCTAAAGACCTGGTGTGCGGTTAGCATTTCATAAAGAATCAGGCCGATGGCAAAGATATCCACGGAAGGGCCGAGTTCCCCGTTAGAAATCTGTTCCGGGGCCATGTAATTAACCGTGCCTACTACATCACTGGTCCTCGATTCAGTATCAAGCATGATGGAAATACCAAAATCCATGATGTGCGGCACGTTCTTAGAATCGATCATGATATTGGCCGGGTTGAGATCCCTGTGCACGATGCCGTTGCGATGGGCGTAACCCATGGCATCGAGTAGCTGGCGCGTGATATCCACCGCTTCGAGGGCTTTTAGTCGACCCTTACGTTTCAGGATGTCCCGAAGGGATTCACCCTCGCATAGTTGGTACACGAGATAGGGGTTATTCTTCTCAACTCCTATCTCATATATTGGAATGATATTGAGATGTTCCAGCTTGCTGACATTCCGTGCCTCCTGGATCAGTTGACTGTGATCGCTGCGATGCTTGTCCAGGGTCTTGATTGCCACTTGCCGGTCCAGTTGCGGATCGTGGGCCAGGTAAACTACGCCCTGCGATCCTTTTCCAAGGCAGCCAAGGACTTCAAATCGACCAATAGATCCAGGTAGTTGTGTTGCCTGCAGGCTGGCTGATGACGTGGCGCTCATGGTTTCTTCAACTCTTTAGTGCTTTCCCGGTAATCGTTTTGGCAGGTAGATTTACGCATGCTAAATCACCGTAATATCTATAGAATATAGCGACCGTTCCGGCCCGATCTTAAGTGCGGAAAAGGCCGTGAAAACAGGCTTCAGGAGTATGGGGGAAGCCGTAAATAACTAAAATATAAAGAAACAGGAATATTTATGGCTACTAACAGAACGTCTATTCATGGTCAGTGGTCTTCCCGCTGGGCATTTATCCTGGCTGCCACCGGCTCGGCTGTCGGTCTCGGCAATATCTGGCGGTTTCCGTACCTCACCGGTGAAAACGGTGGAGGGATTTTTGTCCTGCTTTACCTGGTGTGCGTACTGCTTGTTGGCATACCTATCCTGATTGCGGAAATCATGCTCGGCAGGCGTGGCCGGCAAAGCCCGATCAATACCATGAAAGCCCTGGCATCCGACGAAAACCGGGGACAGGGCTGGCAAATCATAGGCTGGATAGGAATGTTGACCGGGTTTCTTATCATCTCGTTTTACAGTGTGATTGCAGGCTGGACACTTGCTTACATTGTCAGGACTGCAAGCGGCGTGTTTGTAGGCGCCGAAGCTTCCATGGTAACGAGCACCTTTAACGAGCTTATCAGCGATCCGGAAAGACTACTCGCGTGGCACACGATTTTCATGATGATGGTGATCATTGTTGTCTCTCGAGGTGTGAAAAGCGGCCTTGAGACTGCGGTTAAATACCTTATGCCTGCACTTTTTGTATTACTCCTTGTGATGGTGGGCTACGCCATGACAACAGAAAAATTCATGGAAGGAATGCGTTACCTCTTTGTCCCTGATTTCGATGTAATAAGACAAAAAATACAGGATGGACAGTTCTTTGGTGACGTTGTGCTCAACGCCCTGGGCCAGGCATTTTTCAGCCTCAGTCTTGGCATGGGAGCCATCATGGTTTACGGCTCCTACCTGTCGTCACAATCATCCATTCCACGGACGGCAGTGATCATTGCGCTGGCCGATACCAGCGTGGCGCTGCTGGCCGGTATTGCCATTTTCCCGGTAGTTTTTACATTTGGCATGGAGCCTTCAAGTGGCCCGGGCCTGATATTCGTGACCCTGACAGTGGCATTTGGACAAATGGATGGCGGCGCATTTTTTGGCACCCTGTTTTTCTTCCTGTTGATGTTTGCAGCGTGGACGTCCGGAATTTCCATTCTTGAACCTGCCGTGGCGTGGCTTGTGGAGTATCGCAACATGACACGAGTGCGTGCTGCAGCTTTTGCCGGTTTTGGCGCCTGGTTACTGGGTGTGGGAACGGTATTGTCGTTTAACCACTGGGCCTTTAGTTTTACTTTTGCCGGGCAGGAAAAAACATCAGGGCTCTTTGATGTATTTGATACCCTGACGGCAAATGTGCTGCTACCGGTCGGAGGCCTGTTGATCGCTATTTTCGCCGCGTGGATCCTGTCCCGGGACGCGGCTGCCGAGGAGCTGGGTATCAGTGACAGGGTCTTTGCTGCCTGGCGGTTTGCAGCACGATTTATCGCGCCTGCCGGCGTTATCCTGATTTTCCTGAATGCAATTGGCGTGCTTTAAGCGGCGCAGTCCTGCCCTGCCGGGGATGATTTAGTGGAGTCCATTACAAAGTCAGTGGTGGTGCCGTATACCGCGGAGCAGATGTATGAGCTCGTCAATAATGTCACTGCCTACCCGGAATTTTTACCCTGGTGCAGTGCTTCGCAGGTTCATGAGCAAGACGAACATTACATGAAGGCCTCGGTCTCACTTGCCTCTGGGGCAGTGAAGCAGACCTTTACCACCGCAAATACCCTGACCCCGGGAGAAAGAATAGAAGTGGCGCTGGTATCGGGTCCTTTTAAGCAGCTCAATGGTTACTGGTCGTTTGAAAAAGCCGGTGACGGAATGAGCAAGATCGACTTCAGGATGAGTTACGAGTATAAAAACAGGATTATCAAGCTTGCGCTTAACAAGATATTTACGCGTATCGGTGACACGCTGGTCAGCAGCTTCGTAGAGCGCGCACACCAGCTGTATGGGAAGAAGTAAGCCGGTGTTAACGATAGAAGTTGCCTACGTCAGGGATGGATGTTCCTACCTGCTTCCTGTCACACTATCCCGTGCTGAAACGGTAAGGCAAGTTATAGACCGTTCCGGTGTCCTGCAACAGTGTCCGGAAATTGACCTGCAAACAAACAAGGTCGGTATTCATGGCAAGGTTTGCACACTGGATGACATGGTTGTCGACGGAAATCGAATAGAAATTTATCGACCGCTGCGTGCAGATCCAAAGGACAGCAGGCGTAGACGGGCAGAGAAGCAAAAAAAATCTGCCCAACTTTCAAGTCACGCAAGTGAAGCATCCGCCAAGCCACGAACCTGAAGAGTGTTGCGCCTGCATGCCACGAGTCATTTTTATTCCTGTCATACTGCTGGTCATCTGTGGTCTGTCACTGGGCTATTCCCTTACCAGCGGTAGTATTGATATCAGCCTGGCGGAACTGCTTTCAATCCTTCTAGGAGACAGGGACAGTCACAATGCCCGCGTCGTCATGGAGCTCAGGTTACCGCGGGTTATTTCGGGCTTCATGGTTGGCGGGCTGCTGGCCCTTGCCGGTGCCTTGATGCAGGTATTACTGAAAAATCCACTTGCGGAACCGTACGTACTGGGGGTATCCGGTGGCGCTTCCGTTTTTGCACTTGTTACCATGATGCTGGGTGTTGCCGGTGCGTGGCTGAATATCTCGGCCGCAGTCGGTGCACTGTTTTCAATTTTCCTTGTCTTTGGCCTGGCCCAATCTGCACGTAACTGGAACCCACTCAGGGTACTGTTAACCGGTGTAGTCGTTGCAGCCGGATGGGGAGCGCTGGTGAGTTTTCTACTGGCCACGAGCCGTGCATCACAGTTGCATGGCATGTTGTTCTGGTTGATGGGTGACCTGGAATATGCCCGTAGCTATCACCTCGCTGGTGCGACCCTGTTGGCAGGTACACTCGTTAGCATGGCGATGGCGAGGGGACTAAATTTACTTGCCATGGGTGAAGACCAGGCCTTAACCCTGGGTGTCAATGTAATCCAGCTACGATACCTGGTTTATTTCCTCGCCTCGATGCTGACTGCAGTGGCCGTCACCCAGGCCGGGAACATCGGCTTTGTCGGTTTAATCGTGCCACACCTGGTTCGCCTGCTGATCGGTAGTGACCATCGAATTCTTTTACCCGTCGCGGTGCTGGCGGGTGGCTGCCTGCTTGTGGTTGCCGACGGACTTGCGAGAACCATAATTGCGCCGGAGCAGCTTCCGGTCGGGGTACTAACGGCCATGATAGGTGTACCACTATTCCTGGTTCTTCTACACAGGATGACAAGATGAGCGCTTCCAGGGAATTACTTCAAACCCGTTCATTACGCGTGGATATTGCGGGTCGCGTACTTTGCGACCAGCTGAATTTCAGGCTGAACCGCGGCGAGTGCTGGGGAATACTGGGTGGTAACGGTATTGGCAAGACAACCTTGCTTAGAACCCTGGCCGGTTTACGCCAGGATTGGCATGGAGAAATTCTGATCGAAGGACAGGACCTGCGTCGATGGAAAAGAAAGCTGCTGGCACAACGACTGGGCATGCTATTCCAGGACAGCATGGATGTCTTTCCCGTCACGGTGCTGGAGACAGTATTGTCGGGTCGATATCCCTACATCCCGGTATTTGCCATGGAAGGAAAGCATGACAGGGAAATTGCCATGCAGGCACTTTCGGCAGTGGAACTTGATCAAATGCAGCAGCGGCAGGTTGATTCGCTGTCCGGTGGAGAAAGAAGGCGCCTGGCCATTGCAACACTGATGGTGCAGGACCCGGATATCTGGTTACTTGATGAGCCGACGAATCACCTCGATTTACATCACCAGGTTACCCTGCTTGAGCAGGTGTTGCGAAGGGTCAGTGAGCAAAATGGTGCCGTGATGATGGTGATGCATGACATAAACCTGCTGACCCGTTTTTGTAGCCACGCAATGTTGATGGTTAATCATGAAAATATTCTATGCGGTGACCTGGACACGGTGTTGACCACCGAGAACCTCAGCGCCCTGTACAGGCACCCGGTAAAGAGAATAGCGGAGGGGGACGATGTGTTTTTTTACCCGGCCTGAGCACCGGGTCTACGGGGTTGCTGCTGCTTCTTCCTCGCTGTCGTCACTGCTGACCGATGTTTCTTCCTCGTCTTCCTTGAAAGTGTCGTCATTTTCATCAGACTTTTCTATACGCTTTGGCTCGTCGTCACCGACAAAAGGAATAACATTAACAAGCTTGCTGAAAAAGCCGCCTTTCTTTTTTGACCTGTCCGGAACATCAACAGTCTTTCTTTCCTTGCGATAATTCTCTGGGGGTTTTCGAATACCCTGCACAACACTGCCATCGAGGTAGGCAAGCTTGTCATCCTCAAAAAAGATGGTGATGTGCCGTTGCTGTCGTCTTTTGCCACCTTTTGAAAACGTGTAGATGTACTCCCACCGGTCCTGGCGAAAAGGGTCCACGATAGTTGGTGTCCCCATGATAAAATGCACCTGGTCTTTGGCCATACCCGGTTTCAGTTTATCCAGCATTTCCTGCTCGATAACGTTGCCCTGCTGGATATCGATTCGATAGACACCCGGCAGTTTTCGCGTGCCTTCGCCGCTACAGCCTTGAAGTGCGACAAGAAAAATGGTGAGAAAAATAAAACGCTTAGACATATCAACAACTTAATTCTGGTACCTGGATGCACTATTGTAGCCCAACATATGAATAATCACACCTTCCTTTGAATGTGGTGCGACAGGGATTGCGCTATTGGTTATACTTTTCATTTCCAACGCCCGGCTCGTGCCGGGGCCAACTAAAGCAGGATAACCGTAAGACAAGATGCAACCCAACGAGTTAAAACAGGCAGGTCTCAAGGCGACATTGCCGCGAATTCGAATTCTCGAGATTCTCGAGGCTTCGGACCAGAAGCACATGAGCGCGGAAGATGTTTACAAGGCCCTGATAGGGGCCGGTGAAGATGTTGGCCTGGCGACTGTTTATCGTGTTCTTACGCAATTTGAAACCGCTAATATTGTCAAGCGTCACAACTTTGATTCAGGTCATTCTGTTTTTGAGCTGGATAAGGGCGAACATCACGACCACATGGTTTGCCTGGAAACAGATACGGTTGTCGAGTTTCACAACGAAGAGATTGAGCAGCTGCAAAAGAAGATCGCGGAAGAGCATGGCTACGAATTACAGGACCACAGCCTTGTACTCTACGTGACTCCGAAAAAATAGCGAATCAGTGTAGAAGCATTTCCCGGGCGTGTTCCCGGCTTTGTTCAGTGATCTGTATTCCGCCAAGCATACGCGCTATTTCTTCAATCCTTTCACTTTCGTCCAGTTCCGTCACTTCAGTCACGGTACTGTCTGAAGAACTGGATTTTTGCACCTGCAGGTGGTTATTGGCCAGTGACGCGACCTGGGCAAGATGTGTAACACAAAACACCTGGTGACGTGGCGCCAGGCTTTGTAACAACTTGCCGACAATTTCTGCTGTAGCTCCGCCTATTCCTGCATCAACCTCGTCAAACACCAGCGTCGGGATCAGCCTTGAATTATTGCTGATAACCTGGATGGCCAGGCTTATGCGCGATAACTCACCCCCGGAGGCGACTTTACGAAGCGCTTGCGGCGCCTGTCCCGGGTTGGCAGAAACCAGGAAATCTATGTCATCGCTTCCGTTTTGCAGGGGCTTCTCATCAGTGGAGAGTTTTTCGACCTTAACCACAAACCTGCTGCCGGACATACCGAGTTCCGCAAGTGAGGATGTCACGCTTTCCGATATTCTCGCGGCCGCGTTCACCCTGCGTTCATGTAGTTCATGCGATGCCAGCCTGTACTCTTCCAAGCAGGCCTCGCGCTTTTGTAGTAATTCTTCCAGTAGCCCTTCACTTTGATTCAGCTGTGACAGCTGTTGCTGGAGCTCCTGCAGGAGTTCGTATACCTGGGATGAAGGGATGTCATGTTTCCTGGCCACCTCATGGAAACTGCCGAGACGCTGTTCTACGTTCTGCAGGCGTTCGGGGTCAGTATCAACCTGGTCAAGGTAGTGACGTATTTCATCCCCGGCTTCACCAAGCTGGATTGCGGCACTATCGACCAGTTCCACGGCATTCGCCAGGCCTTCGTCAAACTGTAATGCCTCCTGTAAATCATTCACGGTGGCTGCCAGCATGTTGCCGGCGGAATATTCATCTTCCCTGATCACCTGCAGGGACTTTTGCACCAGCTCGATGATACGACTTGCATTGTCAAGACGTCGAAATTCATCGTTCAAGGCTTCGTATTCATTTTCTTCAGGCGCCAGGTTTTCCAGTTCTTCTACCTGGTAAGCAAGCAGGTTCTGGCGAGCCCTGTGGTCTTCAGTATTACCACTTAGCTGGTTGATATTGTCCTGTAGCTCATGCCACTCCCCGCAGGCCCTGTTAACCCTGTCCAACTCGGCGGCATGACCGCCGAAGTCATCCAGCAGGATTCGTTGCGCATCCCGCTTCATCAGCGACTGGTGTGCGTGCTGACCATGGATATCAACGAGGTGTTCGCCAAGTTGACGCAGCAGGCCGGCTGGCACGGGCGTGCCATTGACAAAGGCACGGGAGCGCCCGTCATTGTTTACCACGCGTCGCAGCATTAGCTCATTATCCTCGAGGCTGATAGCCTGCTCCTCCAGCACATCGCGTAGTTCGGGTATATCAGGGGTATCGAAACTGGCGCTGATTTCTGTTCTCTCGCTGCCATCACGAATGATCCCGCTATCCGCGCGATCTCCCAGCACCAGGCCAAGTGCATCGACCAGGATCGATTTGCCCGCGCCGGTTTCGCCGGTGAATACGGTCATGCCGTTTGAAAAGCTCAATTCCAGTTCTTCAATTACCGCGAGATTGCGAATCATCAGCTGCTTAAGCATAGATTATCCCCAGCGCAGCTTGTTTCTCAGGGTGTTGAAGTGATTATGGTGGGCGGGGTGGATAAGACGCACCATCCTGTCTTTCTTGCGAATTTGAACCCGGTCTGCGGCCATTAATTCAAGCACGATTTCGCCGTCGCAGCTGAGCCGCGCATGGTCTATTTCCGGTGTGCCAACCACGAGGTCGACAACGCTGTTACCATCGATCACGATGGGCCTGTTGCTCAGGCTATGGGGGCATATGGGAACCAGCACCAGGGCATCGAGAGAAGGATGCAGGATTGGTCCGCCGCCGGAAAGAGCATAGGCAGTGGAACCGGTTGGCGTGGACACGATCATGCCATCCGCGCGCTGATTGTGTACGAGGGTGCCATTGACATGGGTTTCCAGTTCAATCAGCTTTGCAATATTCCATTTCTGGATAATGACGTCATTGAAGGCGTCGTTCTCCATGATCACTTCACCGTTTCGGTTCACCTCGCAGTGCAGCTGGAAACGAACATCCTCAACAAAATTACCATCGAGGATTTCCCCGAGCTGCTCCTCGACGCTATCGGCAGGAACGTCTGTAAGGAAGCCAAGCCTGCCCAGGTTGATGCCCAGCAGCGGCACGTCATGGTCTACCAGCAGGCTGGCGGCGCGAAGCATGGTGCCGTCCCCGCCTATGGCAATTGCCAGGTCACATTCCTGTGACAGTTTTTGCATATTTGCCTTTTTGAGGCCAGAATCCGGTACCAATTCCGCGCAATATTCGTCTAATATTGGGGAAATGCCGCGCGACTCCAGGAAGCGCACCACCGTTTCAACCGTGGCCGCAATGCTGCTGGTGTCATTGTTGGCAATTAGTATTATTTTTTCGAACATAAGTCGATAATATAGCGACTTGCCGGTCGAAACTAGCCCGTTTCCGGGAATCGGCGAACTTGGGGTAATATTCAAATTAGCAGGAATTAAGTAATAGCAACGAGTATGGCTACACGGTCTATCAATGACTCAACCCAGCTGACTGAGCGCAGCCTGAGCCTGTTCAAGGCCCTGGTGGAACATTTCATCAAGGATGGGCAGCCGGTTGGCTCCCGCACCCTCGCGAGGGACAGCCGCATGCAGCTGAGCCCTGCGACCATTCGCAATACCATGGCGGACCTGGAGGATCTGGGGCTGCTCTATTCGGCCCACACTTCCGCTGGACGTGTTCCGACGGTAAAGGGATACCGGCTTTTTATCGACTCCCTGCTCAGGGTGGGCAGCGTCAATGACCTCGAGATGCGCAGGATCGCCGAGGAACTGGACTCACCGCAGAGCACCGACCAGCTGATGGAGCGAGTTTCCTCGACCCTGTCAGAGGTTACCCGGCTGGCGGGTGTTGTGACCCTGCCCCGGGTAGAGCACAAGGCGCTCAAGCAGGTGGAATTTGTGTCCCTGTCGCAAAACCAGGTGCTGGTGATCCTGGTGGTAAGCGACCAGGAAATTCAGAACCGCATCATTCATACCGCGCGCCAGTACACGCCTTCCGAGCTGCAACAGGCGGCAAATTTTCTGAACCATACTTTTGCAGGGAAGGACCTGCCTACGGTGAAAAAGGACCTGGTGCGTGAACTGGAAAATATGAAGACCAACGTCAACCAGATGATGCAAACTGCAATTGAGATTGCCCAACAGGCGTTTGCCAGCGGCAGTTCTGCCAATGAGAAGGATTATGTTATATCCGGTGAAACAAACCTGATGGAAGTTGCCGAGCTGGGGGATATCGAAAAACTGAAAAAACTTTTCGAGACATTTAACCAGAAGAAGGATGTGCTCCACCTTCTCGAGCAGGCCATTAATGCCAATGGCGTGCAAATATTTATCGGGGAAGAATCCGGCTACGACGTGTTTGATGATTGCAGTGTCGTTACTTCCCCCTACGAGGTGAACGGGGAAATCATTGGTGTCCTGGGCGTCATCGGGCCTACACGAATGAACTATGAAAAGGTCATCCCGATTGTCGATGTCACGGCGAAAATGCTGGGCTCGGCCTTGAATTCCCCGAACTGATCCCAACTTAAGCTGCCGGGCATGTTTTAATGCCCAGGCGGGCCTTTTGTTCAAAGAAAATTCTTATGTCGAGGTAGACCCATGGCTGTGATGCAGGAAAATGAGATGGAAAATAATGACGCTGAAGAAGCCCAGGCGCCGGAAATAGCGCCAGAGGATGAGGTGTCGGTGCAGGAAGAGCCGCTCGGCGAAGAATCCGGGCAGCTTGAAGAGCTGCAGCAAAAGATCGAAGTCCTGGAGAAGCAGGCCAGGGAAAGCATGGATACCGCCCTGAGAGCGCAGGCCGAGCTCGACAATGTTCGAAAGCGCAGTACCCGGGATATAGAGAATGCGCACAAGTATGCTCTTGAGAAACTTGCCGTGGACGTGCTGCCTGTGCTGGACAGCATGGAACTCGGGGTAAGCTCGATTGAAGAATCAGAGGATAATCCCACGCTGAAAGAGGGCATGGAACTGACCCTGAAGCTGTTTCGCGATGTGCTGGAAAAATACGGCATTGAGCAGGTCGAGACCGACGGCCAGAAATTTGACCCGGAGAAGCACGAGGCCGTGTCCATGCAGGAAAAGGATGACAGTGAATCCGGGGAAATCCTCTCCGTATTTCAGAAAGGCTATACCCTTAATGGCAGGTTGATTCGTCCCGCCATGGTTGTGGTAGCCAAATAAATACATAAAAAACAATAAGTTAAGGACATTCTTGATGCATCCGCCGGGTGCGACCCGGTGCCGCGACGTGGCGCACCCGCCGCCGGGCTTGATTAATTACCGCGCTGGCTCTTGAAATCCCGGTAGCCCACCCAAATATAGGCTGTCACCAGTTTTTTTATTTTTGAATCAACGTTATGGGAAGACCGGGCTGATGTCCCGATGAACATCAATTCGGACCCAAATTAGTAACCCTGGAGAGACATTATGGGAAAGATAATTGGAATTGACCTTGGAACGACCAACTCCTGCGTCGCATTGCTGGAAGGTGGCCAGGCCAAGGTTATAGAAAACAGCGAAGGAGGCAGGACTACTCCGTCCATCGTGGCATTTTCTGACGACGACGAAGTGCTTGTTGGAATGTCTGCCAAGCGACAGGCCGTGACAAACCCTGAGAATACCCTTTTCGCGGTCAAGCGACTGGTCGGTCGACGCTTTGAAGATGATGTTGTTCAGAAGGACATCAACATGGTGCCCTATTCCATTATCAAGGCTGACAACGGCGATGCCTGGGTGGAAGCCCGTGGCAAGAAGATGGCACCACCGGAAGTTTCCGCCAGGGTGCTGCAAAAAATGAAAAAGACCGCCGAGGACTACCTTGGAGAGGAAGTCACCGAGGCTGTCATTACCGTACCTGCCTATTTTAATGACTCACAGCGCCAGGCGACCAAGGACGCGGGTCGTATTGCCGGGCTTGATGTTCGCAGGATCATCAATGAACCTACGGCAGCTGCACTTGCCTATGGCATGGACAAGAAACACGGTGACTCCAAGATCGCAGTCTATGACCTTGGCGGTGGTACCTTTGATATCTCTATCATAGAAATCGCCGAGATTGACGGTGAACACCAGTTCGAAGTGCTTTCCACCAATGGCGACACTTTCCTGGGCGGCGAGGATTTTGATCTCAGGATCATTGACTATCTTTGTGATGAATTTAATAAAGAGCAGGGTGTGGACCTGCACAATGATCCGCTGGCCTTACAGCGCCTGAAGGAAGCTGCTGAGAAAGCCAAGATTGAGCTTTCCTCGTCACAGCAAACGGATATCAACCTGCCCTACGTAACAGCTGATGCAAGCGGTCCAAAGCACCTGAATATCAAGCTGAGCCGTGCCAAGCTGGAGTCCCTTGTCGAAGACCTGGTAGAGCGAACCGTTGCCCCCTGTGAAACGGCACTGAAGGATGCCGGGCTTTCCAAG
>CAZXDV010000046.1:0-15524 GCA_964639535.1 uncultured Enterobacteriaceae bacterium
AAACAGGGGGCGCCCGCTCAGCTCAGAGGCCGCGAGAAAACCCAGTGCAGTCGCCTCGTTACCGGTAATTCTCTTGTATTCCCCCGGCGGCATCTCGGCCTTGCTGATGCGATAACGCCCGGTAAATACTTCGACTGTGTCAGCGAAATTATAACCTGCCTGCAGGGCAAGCTTGTTGGCTTCGGCGAGCTCTGGTTTCTTCTTTGCGAACAGGGTATCAATGCGTTCAACCAGGGCGTCAAGTGAACGATCGTATAACCAGGAGATTATCCCCAGGGTAAACATGTTCTTACTCAGCTCTGCCTGTTTCTTACTCAGCCAGGATGATTCCACGGCTGCAACCGTCATGCTGGTAATGGGAAAATCGTAGACCTGGTAGCCTGCAAGACTCCCGTCCTCCCGTGGATCATCCTGGAAACCGGCTTTTTTCAGTCCACCCGTATCGAATGCATCATGGTTAATGATCAGGGTGCCAGTATGTTTGAGATCCTTAAGGTGTACTTTCAAGGCGGCAGGATTAAGCGCAACCAGCACATCCGGCCTGTCCCCCGGGGTGTGCACATCATAGGAAGAGAAATTCAGCTGAAAGCTACTCACGCCAGCAAGCGTGCCGGCAGGTGCGCGAATTTCGGCAGGATAGTCAGGCAAGGTACTTATGTCGTGACCGACTACCGCGGAATCATGGCTAAACAACGAGCCGGTTATCTGTATGCCATCACCTGAATCACCGGCAAAACGTATGATCACGTTTTCTATCTCAAATACACCACGCGAATCCGCCCCTTCGCTGGACGGTTTCACGGGGCTTCTATCGCCCATCTGCGTCATAGAAGTCTCCAGTTAGTAAAACACTGTTACAGTTTTCTATTATCCAACAAATTACATTTAAAAAACATAGCCTTATTTACTCTTTAGGCCTAAAAATGTGGCATTCCGGAAAAATTGAACACTTACCCTGGTAACCAACGAATGCTATTCCAGTGTGCGGAATTAAAGGCATACTTGCGATACATAAATTGCACTTAATCTTCCCACCTCATCTGTGCTATAAGATTGACCAACTGGATTCGACTGGAGGGTAAAAAGTGACTGATGAAAGCAGCGACACCGGGTCAGCAGAATCACATCATGAGCATTGCGGCATTTTTACAATCGGCCCCGAAATTCCCATACAGGGTGCCTGGCGCGACATCACCTACGATCCGGTAAAAGATAATATCTGGACTGCCACGGACGGGGTCCATCGCACGATTTTTCTTGAAGGCAGCAAGGGAACTATTGCTTTTGACACACTGCTCTCCCCCGGCACAGCACGGGCATACGGCGCTGCTGTCGGTCGAGTGTTTCCAAAAAAATCCATCCACACCATCGTCTATTCACACGACCATCTCGATCACACCGGTTACGCAGCGGACCTTGCCCCGAATGCAGACATCATTGCCCATGATTATGCAAACAGGGTAATACTCGGCAGGAAAGCCAGTGGCCAGCTGCCAGCAACCGAGGTTTGGGAAGGGGAACGTAAGCACTACTCGATAGACGGTTGCGATTTCGAACTTATCTATCCGGGACCTACCCATGGTGACGGAAACGTGGCTGCGTATTTTCCTCAGAGCAAGGTACTTTTTATGGTCGACACGGTAGCGGCCGGCGTCGGTTACTGTTACCTCATGGACTGGCACCTGACCCACTACGTTGAGGTCATGCGTCGCTTTCTTAGCCTTGACTGGGAAATATTCGTGCCCGGGCATTTCTGGGTCATTAACCGGCAACAGTTCATTGAAATCCTCGATTACTGGGAGCAGCAAATTGAGTTTGCCCAGCAGGCCGTGATTGATGGCGTTGACCCCCATGACTGGGCAGGCTTGAACAGCTATACCGACGAGAAACTTGGCCCCACAGATAACGAGATGTTTCGCTACTACGAGTATGCGGCAATGAATCTCTCCAGGTACATGCAGCAATATCTCTCCGGCGGCTGGGGTATCGAGGGAAATATTCCCACCAACCTTTCACCTCTTTAACAGGGCGGGAAAACCATGAGCGAAAACAAGGGTAAATTTACACGAGAGACCGCCCAGGCCTACCTTGCAAGGGAAGTCGATATGCAGGTTGAAAAACTGGCCGATGGTATCTGGACCACCAGTGACGGTGTCTATCGAAGCCTGTTTCTTGAAGCAGGAAACAGCGTTATTGCTTTTGATACCTTTGGCACCCCGGGCAAGGCCAGGTCCTATAAAAAAGCCATTGAAGAAACTGTGCCCGGTAAATCCATATCAACGGTGATTTACACCCATGATCATGTCGATCACGCGGGCTTTGCTGCCGATCTGGCGCCTGGCGCGGAAATTATTGCCGATGAGATGTGTGCAAAGGTCATCAAGCTGCGGGAGTCCCAGGGCCAGCTTCAGCCAACCAGGGTAATTTCCGGCGAAAAGAACGTGCTGGAGCTGGATGGCATCGAAGTAACCCTGCTAAACCCGGGCCCCACTCATGGCTCCGGAAACGTCGCGGCCTGGTTCAAGGAGGCAGGGATCCTGTTTTCCTCTGACACCATACTTGCCAATGCAAAGTACGGCTTTGTACCTGATTACCATGTACAAAACTTTGTCCGCTTCATGCGTGGCTTTCTTGAGCTGGAGTGGGAAACATTTGTGCCGGGGCGTTATGAACTTACCGACAGGGCCGGGTTTACAAGGGGTTGTGATTATTTCGAAGCTGTTCAAATTGAAACCCAGAATGCCTTTGCCAACTTTGTCCCGGTCTGGGCCTTTGAACCGATTAAGGGCTTTGTACAAAATAACCTGGCAGAACGCTTTGGTGACCTCGATGGCTTTGAAGAGCATGTCGGCTTGACTGCGATTCGTATCGTGCATCACTACCTGATGGGGGGATGGGGACTTGAGGATGCGCCTGAACCCGGGGTCCTGCTTGCGGATGAAGTGAAGCTGTGAGTTTCCCGGGCGCTGTCATTCACCGCCAGGTAGATTCTTTTTCAGTTTAATTTCACGCATGCTTAGAAACCTGTTCTACGGCTGGTGGAATGTTGCGACCGGTTTCGTAGGCATGGGTCTCAGCTATGCCATTTTTACCGTGTTTGCCTTTGGCACCTTTGTCGGTCCACTACAGGCTGAATTTGGATGGGGTCGCGGTGAGCTTTCCTTTGCCCTTTCCATGACCAATTTTGCTGTCGTTATTGCCTCTCCCTGTCTTGGCCTGCTCATCGATCGCTTTGGCGTTCGACGCATACTCGTTCCCTCGATTGTATTAATGGCGTTAACTATCGCTTCCATGGGTATGCTGACGGCAAATCTCTGGCACCTTTACGCGCTGTACTTTCTTATTCCCTTTCTCGGTGCTGGCACCCTGCCCGCCAGCTACTCGCGGGTTTTAATTGCGTGGTTTAATCAAAAAAGAGGGCTTGCCCTGGGGATCTCCCTGTCTGGTTTCGGGGTTGGTGCCATGCTCATTCCTGTTGTCAGCCAGTTGAGTATCGAAGCGCTGGGGTGGCGGGCGAGCTACTTCTTTTTTAGCGGCGCGGTAATACTATTGGCACTGCCCATGGCGGTATTCCTGCTTCGGGAATCCCCTGCTGAGCTTGGACTGAACGCTGATGGAATCGCCTTGCCGCACGACGAACAGGCGCAGCTGGAGACAGCTCCTGAAAAAGGCATGAGCGGGCTTGAAGCCGCCAGGACTATGAGCTACTGGCTCATCCTCTCATCGTTTTTACTTGTTGGAATCGGGCTTACCGGCATACTTGCCCACCTGGTGCCCATGTTAACTGACCGGGGCGTGGATATTAAAACTGCTGCCCGCTGCATGAGCAGCATTGGTTTTGGGATAATATTTGGACGTATTCTCGCCGGCTACCTGATGGACAGGTTTTTTGCACCCTATGTCACTGCCTGCTTCCTTCTTGGCATGGTCCTTGGCATCAGCATTCTTGCCAGTGGCACAACTGGCATCCTGGTTTTTCCCGCGGCAATACTTGTTGGAATGGCCAGCGGCTCGGAGATAAGCGAAATTGCCTATATCTGCAGTCGTTATTTTGGCAAGAAAGCGTTTGGGCAAATATACGGTGTCATGTTCGCTGCATTCCAGGTCGGTGCAATCATAGGCGCTCCCCTGATGGGGTTTTACTATGACCGCGCAGGCAACTATGTCACGGCTCTCTGGATCCTCGCCGGAACCGTCGTGCTGGCAGCAGTCCTGATCGCAAGTCTCAGGGCCTATCCGAATACAAACTGGGCATAGCTTACCAGCCAGCCTGCTCCAGGTAGTCTTCCAGGCTCAGCATGCCAGGCAAATAGGAGCGTACCAGGTTTATATTGGCACTATAGCCAACTTCCTCAAACCACTTATCCATAATCGTCATCTCTTCCCCTTCATTTTTCTCGTGCACATCCCAGGGGGTTTGTACGAATTCCACGGGGCTTCCTGTGACGCGGCTGAACAATTGCTGCAGCTGTCGCGGCGTGAGTTCATCACCGGCGATGTCCAGGCTTTCTCCTGCCCAGTCCTCGGGATTATCTAATGCCAGCGCAACAAAGCGTCCAATATCCCTGACTGAAATTTCCTGCAGTGGCGTCGACACGGAAAATGGCAACTGCAGTTTTCCCGACAGGATGCTTTCACGGTGATACTCCCAGTTTTCCATGAAGGAAACTGGTCGAATTACGGTATAAGTAAGCCCTGATTCGTGAATGTATTTTTCCACCTCGTACTTGCTGTCAAAATGAGGAATGCCCGTGTCCTGGTCTGCATTGGCTACCGAGGTATAAACGTAGTGTTGAATACCTGACTGTACCGCGGCATCAACAGTGTTTTTTCCATGCCTCACTTCCGCGTCGTAGCCATGTTCCCAGAAGCTGGTCATGGAAAACACGCCGTATGCATCTTTCATTGCATCCTTTAATGAATCAACACTGTCAAAGTCAGCCTTGACCATCTCAACGCCCAGCGCAGCCATCTTGCTCGCTCTTTCACTGGCGGGATTTCGCGTCGTGCCACGCACACGATAACCCTTTTCCAGCAGGGCCCTTGCAACCGCCCCTCCCTGCCGTCCGGTCGCACCGGTTACCAGGACCAGTTTCCCTGCAGGCTTCGCAGGTTCAATGTTGCTTTTCTGCGAGACAGCTTCACCCCGGTCTCCACATGCGGCCAGTAATACCAGGCCCGCTATAATTTTCAGTACTCTGCTCATCTGTTTTTCTCCAGAAAAAAAGCCCGGTGAATAACCGGGCTTTTTAATTTTATACAGGATGCTCGCTATATTGCCTAGAAGCTGGATTCACCACCCTCGTAAGCCTTGATCGGCACGCCTGACAGAGGCTCACCGCCATCTTTACCGACCCGGTAGGTTTCCTGGAAGTAAAGTGAATGGGTTCTTTCCTGGTTCATGAAATGGGGATGCATTGAGCACACCATGTTTTCAGGCAGCACAAAGTCAAAGCCTTCACCAATACGTGGCATCTCAATCATGGTCATGCCAATAGAATGCCCGCATACGTGGCCGGAACGATAACCGCGATCAAAGATTGGCTTCATACAGGCGTTGGCCACGTCTTCAGCATTATTTCCTGCTTTCATGTGTTCCTTGGCCAGTTCATGAAATTCCTGGTAGGCCGTCATCATTTCCTGGGTTGTTTCATCCATGCCGTTTGGCATCAGCGGGCGTGAAAACTCTACCCAGTGACCACCTTCACCGGAAATTTCCAGGCCATACATCATACCGTCACTATCCTGCACCGGCCTCTGGCTTGGAAACACCATTTGTGGCTCGAGCGAACCGTTTGAACCCATCTGCACCATGTCCATGGTGTTTCGAGCACAACCGGCAGCCGCAAACACATTCTCTGCAAGGCCCATTAGTTCAGCTTCAGTTTTGCCAGCCTTGTAATTACTGATAACTTCAAGCACACCCTGCTTGTTAATTTCCATTGAATGACGAACCGAGGCTATTTCCTCATCGCTCTTTTGTGCACGAGAGTAATCAAATGGAATTTCAAAATCGATTATTTCAAAGTCCTTTGCGGCTATGGCGCGGTAATCACGAACATTTATGATGTATTCAAGGCCATAGATACCGACTTTTTTAGAACCCTTTGATTGCAGGTAATCGGCAATCCATTCACCACAGTGCGAAGGAAACTCACGGTTCTCAATAAAGGTCGCGCTATGATCACCGACCCACGTGGCTTCCCTTGGAAAAACACATACAGGATCGTCGTTATTTGTGATCACCACGTAGGCATAACGATGCAGGATAAGAAAGCCACACATATATCGTACAGCACCTTCAAAACCGCTGTACTCGCTGCCACTGATGACCAGAGCATCAAGCCCGGCTTTTTCCATTGCCGCACGTGTGTTGGCATAGCGCCTGTCAATTTCCGCCTGGCTTGGGCGAAAGTTATTTACGTAATCTGTCATTGTCTATCCTCTGGATGATTATTGTTCATGCTGTAGGGTCGAATTCATTCGACCGATGGCGGAATAAATTCCGCCCTACAATTATTAATGCTTATCGGGAATCTCAAGACTCCATGAATGTTCCAGCCCTTTGATCAAGGCTGTCATTGCTTCGTTCATTGGACAGGGAATACCCAGTTGCTTGCCATACCTTGCAATACCACCATTAAGCACATCCACCTCGGTAATTCTTTCAGCCATAACATCTTGCAACATGCTGGGCGGATGGTAATAAGCTTTTTCACGGCCAAAATCTGTCAACGCTTCAGGATCACTATCAAGCGTGATGCCCAGCGCCTCGGAAACAGCAATGCCTTCTGCCATGATGGCAGACATTAACTTTCTTACTTCCGGTTGATCGCAGTTAACACCGTGGGGCAAGCGCGTCATCGAGGCCACCGCATTTGAAGCTGCGTTAAATATCACCTTGGTCCACTGTGCGCCTCGTGCATCTTCCATGGCCAAACACTCCATACCGCTTCGGTTAATTGCATCGGCTAGTTGTTCGACCTCTTCCATGCTCGCGGGATTGGTTTCAAAGGGGCCAATCCAGGTTTTCCCACCCGCATCGTGGTTAACCACGCCCGGAGCCGTGATATGACCAGCGGGAAAAATTGTCCCCTGTATTACACGGGGAACGTATTCAGCGACAATCTCTTCACTACCAATGCCATTTTGCACAGAGCATACCGCACCATTTTTGAATATAGGGGCCACGGCTTCCATGGCCTGGTGTGTAAACATGGTCTTGGTAGCAATGATGCCGAAATCGCACTCAGGTATTTCGCCAGCATCACTACGAGCATTTAGCTGAGCGGTGAAGTCACTCAGGCCGGTCAGAGTGAGGCCTTTTTCGTTAATGGCATCGACATGTTCCTGGTTAAGGTCATAGGCCCACACCTCAACATCATCAAGTTTTGCCAGGTGGGCGGCATAGAGACTTCCTATTGCCCCACATCCGATAATACATACTTTCATTTGGATTTCTCGAAGTTAAAAAATTAGTTAGTGGCCCTTGTTTTCAAAGGTCCAGCTGAGTTCAAAGGCTTTTACAAGGCGATACATGGTTTCGTGATAAGGAGCCGGCACACCGGCCTTTTTTGCTTCTCTCACAATTGACCCCGTGATCCAGTCCACCTCGGTTAATCGCTTGTTGCGCACGTCATCCAGCATGGAAGGCACGTGTGCGTAATCTTCGCCACTTGTACTGCCCTTGTTTACTGCACGTACGTTCATTTCCCAGGGATCGTCCGCCAGTTCCACGCCGCGCGCTTTCGCTATAGCCTTGGCTTCATCCATCATGTCATGCACGAGGTGGCCAAGGTCAGACAGTTCATTTTCAAAAGCAAAGGGCTTTGCATGTGGCAGGTCAGTCACGGCGGAAATACTATTCACAGCAGAATTAAAAAGAAGCTTTGACCACTGGTGCGGTAGCAAATCTTCGTAGGCTTCAGCAATCAAACCGGAACGATTTACCAGTTCCTCAACCTGCTTGACATCTTCATAGCTTGCATTGGTTTCTGCCCACGGCCCCATCCAGGTGGCCGTATCCAGTTCGTATTCAACATGGGTGTCAGAGTGTCGCGTGCCACTCATGAAGGTAACCCCGGAAATGATTGGCCAGTCACCGTGCTTGTGGACCATCTCTTCGCAGCCCAGGCCATTTTGAATCATCAGCACATGTGCGTTGGGAAAATGACCCGCTATCATCTTTGCGCTGGCCTCTACGGCGAGCGCCTTGGTGGCGATGATAACGAGATCTATGTCACCCAGGTCCGCCGGATCGGTAGAAGCCTGGACCTTTGCCTGCAGCTCGGACTTTCCACTGACTTTCAAGCCATCACGATTAAGTGCATCAGCGTGTTCCTGCCTTCGCGTGAGGACCGTGGTATCAATAATGGTGCCAAGATGTCCCACAAGCAGGCTACCGATCGCACCCGCCCCGACAATACAGACCCTTTCCAGCTTCATAAGATTATGCTCAATAAAATCTAGGCTACGACTTTTTCCACGATACCTCGAAACTCATCATCAGTAACCAGGCGGGAATGTTCTACAGATATATCCTTGACCTGCGCCAGTACGTCACCGCGCTTGTCCTCGGGAATATCAAGCCCCAGTTCCTTGCCTTTCAAATCAATATTGGAAAGACCGCTTTTCTTGCCAAGCACAATGCGGCGTTCAGCGGCAACGATGTCTGACGAGTAAGGCTCAATCGCCGCAGGAATATGAAACTGGTTGGCAACTGCACCACTTTCGCGGGTATAGAGGTACTCACCTACTACTGGCTTCCAGCCATCAACACTGTAACCACCTGCCTGCTGTACCAGCTTTGACACTTCCCTGGCCTTGGTAAGGTCAAGTTCAACCGGCACGTTATACAGACACTGCAGTGCCAGGGCCACTTCACAAATATCAGCGTTACCGGCCCTTTCACCCATACCATTGATGGTGCCCTGTATCCAGTCAGCGCCACCACGGACAGCGGCAATAGCAGAGGCACAGGCCAGGCCGAAGTCGTTATGGCCATGCCAGTGAACCGGCACGTCGTCACCTACCCAGCTCTTTACCTGGCGTATTAACCATTCCACCGCTTCCGGCGCACAGGCTCCGATAGTGTCAACTACAGAAACCTCGTCAGCTCCCGCTTCCAGCGCATGCTGGTAGACTGACTTGAGGAAGTCGAGGTCACTGCGGGTACTGTCCACGGCGAAAAAATTGACCTTCTTGATCCCGTTTTCCTTGGCATGCCGGACCGCGCCCTGCACTCTTTCAAGCACTTTCTCGCGGGTGAAGCCATAGGCTTCCATTTTCAGGTCACTGGTGGAAATCTCGATGAGGAGATACTCGGTGCCAAGTTCAATATGAGCATCAATATCGGCCTGGACACAGCGCGCGAAGCCCCAGATTTCAGATGAAAGCCCCGCGGCGAGGATCCTTTCAACAGCTTTCGTGTCATCTTCAGACACCCTTGGAAAGCCGGACTCAATACGCCCAATGCCAAGGTCGGCAAGCTTGCAGGCTATCTCAAATTTTTCTTCCGGGTCAAAACAGACCCCCACGGACTGCTCACCATCACGCAGGGTGGTATCGTAAAAACGCACTGTCTTTGAACGGTCAAAGGCGGACTGAATACTGTCCTGTCCATTTATTTCAGCGGTCCAGATCTTGTCTTCCAGGGTATTGCTGCTCATGGTCTTGTACTCTCAAAATTGGCCAAATTGGGGCGTTGATTATAGTAAAAATGGTAGCGAAAGCACCTATTATTGTCTTGACTGGGGGAGCGATCGCAATTGACTGACAATGCGGTACAACCTTGAATTAATTGCAAATATGGGAAAAGCTCGCAAACTCGCTGTAAATACGTCCATGTAAGCTCATCATCGGCCTCCCTGGCGCTGATGGTTTGCTCGTCTTTCCCCACATTCGCAACGCGAGACCGGTAATCTCATCCTGCATAAAACACTGTTTACTATCGGCTCAAAACCAGAGATTTTTCCTACGGTCAAGGCACGAGCCTTTCGAGAAACGGAACGTACACGACAGTACGTGAGTATTTGAGAAAGGCGAGAACAAAGACCGGGGGGATAAAGATCAGTTTTGAGCTAGAGGCCCTTGTACCAGTTATATATGTCATCCGCCGTAGCAAACCACACATCATCCCTCTGCAACATGTGATCAAACGCCGCCTCAAAGTACTTTATTCGGTGTGGCACGCCCATGATGTAGGGATGAACCCCCATTGACATCACCCTGGGCGAGGTTGCGCTTTCCTCGTAAAGACGATCGAACTGGTCAATGGTCCGCCTGAGCCAGGTATCCGATTCGTAAGCATGCACCACCATCATGGGCAAGTCACTCAGTTCAAACGAATATGGCATGCAGGTGATGCTGCCTGTGCTGGTCTTCATGTCAAACGGCTGCTCGTCCATGGGCCAGTCGCACACGTACTTGAAACCGGTTTCTGACAGGTAATCGAGGGTATCCAGTGTTTCATGAAGCCCCGGACCGAGCCAGCCAAGGGGGGCTTTACCCGTGTAATCCTTCAGCACATCAAATGACTTTTGAATGACGGCCTGCTGGTCCTCGACAATATGCATGGCGGCCTGTGCATAACCGTGCCCCATAAAATCCCAACCGATTTCCCTGACGGCCCTGGCTACAGGTTCGCCGGGGCCCTCACAGACGCGCGCGTTGATGGAAGCGCTCGCCTTGATATTTCTCTTCTCCAGGGCGTCGATCATGCGCCAGATCCCGACGCGCATGCCGTACTCGTGCCAGGCCCAGTTAGGAATGTTAGGAACCGTCGCAACCCCGGCAGGTGAAGTGACATACTCACGGGCTATTGGCCTCGTAATATCCCACTCTTCAATATTTACCATGACGTAGACAGCCATGCGTGCCCCGTTGGGTAATTCCGGTGCTGTTCGCTCCGGCAAGGCTGAAAATTCAAAACGCTCGTGGGGTAATTTCATAAGCTACGCGTCTCCCGGTTCAAATTTATGCAAAATTAACCTGGTTAAGCCTGTCGCCTGCTTCACCTGCGGTGGAGGCTGGCCTGCGATAAAGCGTTGTCCTTTCGCATGGACTGCGATTAATTGAACGGGCAATGTCCTGCATAACATGGATTGGCATTTCCTGCCCATGGTTGGCCCCTGCGGCTCGACTGATACTCTCATTCATGAGGTTACCACCGATATCATTTGCGCCCGCCTGCAGAGCCTGTATTACACCCTGTTTACCCAGCTTCACCCAGGATGCCTGGATGTTTGTTATATGTGGGTGCAGGACGAGTCGGGAAACCGCGTGCATCAGGATCGCCTCCCTGAATGTGGGACCTTTCCTTGCCAGCCCGCGGCGATAGATCGGAGCTTCCTGGGGCACGAACGGCAGGGGTACAAATTCTGTGAAGCCGCCTGTTTCCTGCTGCAGGTCTCTCACGTGCAGTAGATGCCGTGCCCAGTTTAACGGCCTGTCGACGTGACCGAACATAATGGTGGCCGTTGAACGGAGTCCGACTTCATGCGCAACCCTCATGACGTTGAGCCATTGCTCGGTGTTGATTTTATCCGCGCACAGTTCTCGCCTCACTTCATCGTCCAGTATTTCAGCTGCTGTCCCGGGCAAACTCCTGAGCCCACTGTTTTTAAGTTCCACCAGGTAGTCATGCAGCGACATGCCGAGCGTCTGTGAGCCGTGTGTGACTTCAAGGGGTGAAAAAGCGTGAATGTGAACGCCTGGCTCTACCTGCTTGATAGCGTTGACGATGGAAAGATAGGTCTCCCCGGTGTAGTCCGGGTGTATTCCCCCTTGAAGACAGACTTCGGTGGCACCTTTTTCAACTGCCTCCACGGTACGCTGCTGAATCTCCTCAAGAGTGATGTTGTAACCCCTTTCTCTCAGGTTTTCAGCTACCCTGCCCTTGGAAAATGCACAGAACCCACAGCCAAAGTAGCATATGTTGGTGTAGTTTATGTTGCGGTTCCTGACATAGGTCACGTCATCACCGCTGTTGGCCTTGCGCAAGCTGTCAGCCGCTTCGCAGACATCCCTGAAGCTGGCACCGCGGGCAGAGAACAGCGTATTTATCTCATCTTCGGCGAGCTTATGCCCCGCACTGGCGCGCTCGATTACCGAGCTGATACGAGAGTTTTTCAAAATGGCGTAGCGCGGCTTGAAGTCTGTCTCGGGAGTCATATCGGAACCCGGGGTCCAGCTGTCGCGCCTGGCCAGCCTGGTCGCGTCCATACTCCTGACCAGGTCCGTGTGCAAAGCGGCATCAACCCAGCGCTCCTGGTTTTCGATATAGTCCGGGTAAATTGCCAGTCTCGGTACCAGCTCCTTGCCCGCCACGGCACTTGCCTCGGCAAGCCTGCCAAGTTCGGGCCAGCGCGCCTCCGGGTTAACATGGTCGGGGGTCACCGGGGATATGCCGCCCCAGTCGTCGATACCGGCCTGGATAAGTTGCGGTAAGGCGTCTGGCATGAGATTGGGCGGTGCCTGGATGTGCATGTGCCGGCCAAATATTATGCGGGCCACTGCAATCGTCCAGAGGTGATCGTCCAGGTCAGGTTCCTGCGCACTGTGCATCTTGGTGCCGGGTTTACGCCTGAAGTTTTGAATAATAATTTCCTGGATGTGCCCATGCTGATCGTGTAGCTCGCGCAACGCCAGCAGTGACTCAATCCTCTCCAGCCGGGTTTCTCCGATACCAATCAGGATGCCGCTGGTAAACGGCACCGCAGCCTCACCTGCCATTCGAATACTTTGAAGACGAAGCCCCGGATCTTTATCCGGCGAGCCAAAATGAGGGCCGCCTTTTTGACACAGCCGCTTAGAACTGCTTTCCAGCATCATGCCCTGTGAAACGGATACCTTGCGCAACTGCTGCAGTTCGTCCCGATCAAGCACACCGGGGTTCAGGTGCGGCAACAGGCCAGTCTCCTGGATGACAAGTTCGGCCATCTCGGCGAGATAGGAAATCGTTGATGGGTGCCCTAGTTCGGCCAGTTCCTGCCTGGCGCGCTTGTATCGCAGTTCCGGCTTGTCGCCCAGGGTAAAAAGGGCTTCATGACAACCCGCCTCAACGCCTGCCCTGGCAATTTCAAGCACCTCTTGCCGGCTTAGATACGCCTTCTGCCCCGCCCTGGGTGGCTGTGCAAAGGTGCAGTAGTGGCACACGTCACGGCACAGCTGTGTGAGTGGAATAAATACCTTTGGGGAATAACTGACCAGGTCGGGAAACTGCTGGTCCCGAATAGACCTGGCTGCTTCAAGTAGTACGTCCAGTTCATCAAAGGCCGCCAGCGTCAGGGCATCGGACGAGCTGATTTGCTCGCCTGCTATAGCCCTGTCGATAACCGCCTTCATTGTCTTTGCCTGAGCCTGGAAACCCCTGACGCCGGTAGTATTGACTTTAAATCAATCAGTCTACAGTGCCACAAATTGTCATGATTACCTGGATGTAGACCTTGATGATATCGAGCATATCCCCGATGTGCGCGGCTTCACCCTGGTGAGTGGAAAAACCGCCGCCACCGGAGCGAATCCTGCCAGCAGAACCATAATTTACTGTAGGTATGCCATAGCGATTCATGTGGGCGGCGTCAGACATCCACACCTCTGAGCCCATCTTCGGTGCCTCGCCCAGCTGTGCTTCGTGGGCGTGCTGGATGGTCGTGATTAGCTCGTGGTCTTCAGGAATGGATGTACCAGGTGTCGTCATGAAGGTTTCGACCTTGGTACCCTGCAGCTCAACATTGGCAGCGACAGTGCTATCGATCAACTCCCGCACTTCGTTATAGGCATCCAGCGGCAGCTTGTCAGGAAGTGTTCGCACATCCATGTAGATAACACAGTTATCCGGTGTTCTCGCTCCTCTCCATGACCAGCCGGCTTCCACGGCAGAAACGTTGACCTTTGGATGGAAACCGTCTTCCATGGTGTTACGTGCATAGTAATCGGGAATCCACTCGTGTATGGCATCAAGCACTTTACGCGACTTGTTGATAGCGTTGTTTTCATGGTCCGACCATGCAGTGTGAATCAGGCGCCCCGGTACAGTGATCTTGACCCAGCAGCTTCCACAGTGACGTGGAATCAGCATCATGTTGGTTGGCTCACCAAGGATGCAGTAATCGGCGATAGCGCCATGGGTGATAGCGTACTTTGTACCCACCCCGTAACCCTGGTACTGCGGTCCATCATGATCATTAACCGGTGATTTTTCGATTTCCCCGGCTACGCCCGCGATGACCACGTCACCGCCCAGCTTTATCCCTGCTTTCTGTATCGCTTCGCAGGCGGCGATATATGTACCCATCGCACTTTTCATGTTGAACGAACCCATTCCGTAGATCCATTCGTCGTCTATAAGCGTGGCCTTGCACTCGTAACCTATGCCCCTGTGGGCCTGCTCCGGCCCAAAGGATGTGTCAAGGTGGCCATTAAACATCAGGGAACGACCGCCACCCTGCCCCTGCCAGCGACCAACGGCGTTATAGCGATCATCACCAATGGGCTGCAGCACCGAGTCAAAGTTTGCTTCCTTTTGAACTTCATGCACGGCACGCGCAACATCTCCCTCGAAACCGGTGGGACTGGGAATGTCAACCAGGTCCATAACAAGCTTGACCAGCCTGTCGCGATCTATCTGCTCTACTGCCTTTGCAACAAGGTCTTTATTAGCGGGTTCAAACATTCTTTCTTTCCTGTCGTAGTTAAATGATGTTGGTTGTCAGGACGCCCAGTTCAGCAACGTTTGCTTCTACCTTGTCACCGGGCTTGAGCCATACCGGGTCTTTCATTCCGGCGATAACTCCCGGCGGGCTACCACTGGTGATGACGTCTCCAGGGTTGAGCCCCATCATGGACCACCAGGAAACAAGTTCAGCTGTCTTGTAATGCATTTGTGATGTGTTGCTATCCTGGCGCACTTCACCGTTCAGAGTCAGGGTCATTTTCAGGTTGTGGGGATCAGACAGCTCATCCGGGGTTACGATTAGTGGCCCAAGCGGACAGGAATCTTTAAAGGATTTACCCATCAGGATAACCTTATTCGAGTGTTCCCTGGCCTGGATATCCCTCGCAGAGAGGTCATTAAAGATCGTGTATCCGGCCACGTATTCCATGGCATCCTTGATATCCACGTTAAATGCCTCTTTCCCGATCACGATGCCGATCTCTATTTCAAAATCCAGCTGCTTGGTGAACTTTGGAATTTCAACCCCCGCTTCGTGAGCACAAACAGACGAACCTGCCTGCAGGAAACCGGTAGGGTGTTCAAAGTGAAAATCCTGCCAGTTATGGGACTGCCATTCTGAGTCGTCCCAGGTGGTCAGTTCCGCCAGGTGGGAATCGAAATTGCAGGAGGTGTGAACTATCTTGCCCGGGCGAATGATGGGCGCATGAAGTTCCACGTCAGAAGCCGCGTGGGAGTTAGCCTCCACGCCGGCGGCATCTTCAAGAAGGCTTGCAGCCTTGTCCATCGCAGCCTGCCCGGCTTCCAGGAAAGCAATCATGTCCCGTGGTAACTCGCCCCCGGACAGGGC
>CAZXDV010000047.1:0-15192 GCA_964639535.1 uncultured Enterobacteriaceae bacterium
CATCACCATCTCAACACCATCCGGCAACTCAACCGCGCCCGTCACATCCGTCGTGCGGAAGTAGAACTGAGGACGGTAGTTCGCAAAGAACGGCGTATGACGACCGCCTTCATCCTTCGACAGCACGTAAACCTCGGCTTCGAAGTGCGTATGCGGATTCACTGAACCCGGTACACAAAGTACCTGGCCACGCTCAACTTCTTCCCGCTTCGTACCACGCAGCAACACACCAACGTTGTCACCCGCCTGACCTTCATCAAGCAGCTTCCTGAACATCTCTACACCCGTACACGTCGTCTTCTGCGTCTCCTTGATGCCCACGATTTCAATCTCTTCGCCCACCTTGATGATGCCGCGCTCAACACGACCCGTCACCACCGTGCCGCGACCGGATATCGAGAACACGTCTTCAATCGGCAGCAAAAACGGCTGGTCTACCGGGCGCTCAGGAATCGGGATGTAATCATCCATCGCCGCAATCAGCTTGTCGATTGACGGCTTGCCAATGTCACTCTCGTCACCTTCCAGCGCCTTCAAGGCACTGCCTGTAATGACAGGTGTGTCATCTCCAGGAAACTCATACGTGTCCAGCAGCTCGCGAACTTCCATCTCCACCAGTTCAAGCAGCTCCGCATCATCCACCTGGTCTGCCTTGTTCAGGTACACCACGATGTAAGGCACACCCACCTGGCGCGCCAGCAGGATATGCTCTCGTGTCTGTGGCATCGGGCCGTCTGCTGCACTCACCACCAGCACCGCGCCGTCCATCTGCGCTGCACCCGTGATCATGTTCTTCACATAGTCTGCGTGTCCCGGGCAGTCTACGTGCGCGTAATGACGCGTATCGCTTTCGTACTCCACGTGCGCCGTGGCAATCGTGATACCACGCTCACGCTCTTCCGGCGCGTTGTCGATCTGGTCGTAGGCTTTCGTTTCACCACCGTACTTGCCCGCCTGGATCGTCGTCATTGCCGCTGTCAACGTCGTCTTACCGTGGTCAACGTGACCAATGGTGCCCACGTTTACATGCGGTTTATTTCTTTCAAATTTTTCCTTGGACACGATTTTTTACCTCAGCTCATTTTACTGTTAATGATTTTTTGCAATTATCCCTTCGGCGATATTCGCCGGTACTTCACTATATTTCGAAAATTCCATCGTATAGACAGCTCGCCCCTGTGACGCGGAGCGTAAATCTGTCGCATATCCAAACATTTCAGACAGGGGTACTTCAGCCCTGACTACCTTTCCTGCCGGCGACTCTTCTGTGCCCTGCAGTACTCCCCGGCGGCGACTGATGTCACCGGTGACAGACCCGAGGTAATCCTCCGGTGTCACAACTTCAACCTGCATAATCGGCTCCAGTACAACCGGGCTCGCCTGCATTGCCCCTTCCCTGAAGCCCATGGAGCCGGCGATCTTAAACGCCATCTCACTGGAGTCAACCTCGTGAAAAGAACCATCAAACAGCGTTACTTTCACATCTACAACGGGGTAGCCAGCGACTATCCCGTTCTGCATCTGTTCTTCAATTCCCTTGCCCACCGCCGGTATATACTCCTTCGGTACAACACCACCGACGATCTCATTAATAAACTCAAAACCACTTCCAGGTAGTTGCGGCTCCAGCTTCAGGACAACGTGGCCATACTGACCTCGTCCACCTGACTGCCTCACAAACTTGCCCTCGGCCTTTTCAATCACGCTGCGTATGGTTTCCCTGTACGCAACCTGGGGCTTTCCGACATTGGCCTCGACACTGAATTCACGCTTCAGTCGGTCAACAATGATCTCCAGGTGCAATTCGCCCATACCGGAAATAATTGTCTGTCCGGATTCCTCGTCCGTGTGTACACGAAATGAGGGATCCTCCTGGGCTAACTTGCCCAGTGCCACACCCATCTTCTCCTGGTCCGGTTTTGTCTTCGGCTCCACCGCCACAGCAATAACCGGATCCGGGAACTCCATTCTTTCCAGGGTGATGACTTCATCCGGGTCGCACAGCGTGTCCCCGGTGGTCACATCTTTCAGGCCAACCGCCGCAGCGATATCACCTGCCCTGACTTCCTTTATTTCCTCTCGACTGTTTGCATGCATTTGCAGCAATCGGCCGATACGCTCCTTCTTGCCCTTTACCGGGTTATATAATGTATCCCCCGAGCTCAACACCCCGGAATACACCCGGAAAAAGGTCAGGTTCCCCACGAAGGGGTCCGTTGCAATCTTGAAGGCAAGGGCAGAAAAGTGACCATCATCTTCAGGTGCTCTTTCTGCCTCGGTATCCTTACCGTCATCAAGGATGCCTCTAATTGCAGGCACATCCACCGGTGCCGGCATAAAACTAATTACTGCATCAAGCATCGCCTGCACACCCTTGTTCTTGAAAGCGGAGCCGCACAATGTTGGCACCACTTCGTTACTCAAGGTCCTGATGCGCAATCCCTGCCTGATGGCTTCTTCATCAAGGTCGCCATCTTCCAGGTAGGCCTCCATCAACTCTTCCGAGGCTTCAGCCGCGGACTCAAGCATCAGTTCGCGGTACTCCTGGCATTGCTCCAGCATCTCTTCGGGAATTTCCCTCTCCTCGAAGCGAACTCCCATGTTCTCGTTTTCCCAGTAGATGGCTTTCATCTTTACCAGGTCCACAATCCCTTCAAACTTTTCCTCGGCACCGATGGGAAGCTGTATCGGTACCGGGTTACTACCCAGTCTCTCTTTTATCTGCCCTACAACGCGCAGAAAGTCCGCACCGGCCCTGTCCATCTTGTTAACAAAGGCCATGCGAGGCACATTATATTTTGTGGCCTGCCTCCAGACCGTTTCCGACTGGGGTTCAACGCCTCCTACTGCACAAAATACGGCGCAGGCTCCATCCAGTACCCGCAGGCTTCTTTCCACCTCGATGGTGAAATCCACGTGCCCGGGTGTATCAATAATATTGATACGGTGTTCAGGGAACTGCCCTGACATTCCTTTCCAGAAGCAGGTGGTTGCCGCCGAGGTAATGGTGATACCTCTTTCCTGTTCCTGTTCCATCCAGTCCATGACGGCAGCACCGTCGTGGACCTCGCCTATCTTGTGAGAGACGCCCGTGTAATACAGTATTCGTTCAGTCGTTGTCGTCTTGCCAGCATCGATGTGAGCCATGATGCCGATATTTCGATAACGCTCGATAGGAGTCGTTCGTGCCACAATTTTTTTGACTCCCTAGCAATTTGTCACCAGCGATAATGGGAGAATGCCTTGTTGGCTTCTGCCATCTTGTGCGTATCTTCTTTCTTCTTCATCGCCGCGCCTCTATTTTCAGCGGCATCCAGTAATTCACCTGCGAGCCGCAGACCCACATTTTTTTCGCCGCGTTTTTTCGCGGAATCTACCAGCCATCGCATGGCAAGTGTCTGGCTACGGTCAGACCTGACTTCCACAGGAATCTGGTAGGTTGCACCACCGACTCTCCTGGAACGTACTTCGACAATCGGTCGGACGTTTTCAAGAGCCTTGTTGAACACGTCAAGTGCGTCTTCTTTTTTACGCTCGTGAATTTCATCAAGCGCACCGTAAACAATTTTTTCCGCCACGGACTTCTTTCCACTGCGCATTATCATGTTGATAAATTTTGCAAGAACCTGATCTCCGTACTTCGGGTCCGGTAGTATGGAACGACTCTCTGCTGCTCTTCTTCGTGACATATTTCGCGCCTATCTCTATTTCAATGGCTCTGTTTCAGTTGCTTAGCTTTTAGGCTTTTTAGCGCCGTACTTTGAACGGGCCTGTCTTCTATCACTCACACCGGAGGTGTCCAGCGTGCCGCGCACGGTGTGGTAACGCACACCGGGTAAATCCTTTACTCGACCACCGCGAATCAGGATGACTGAGTGTTCCTGCAGGTTATGACCTTCACCACCGATGTAGGTGGTGACTTCATGACCATTGGTCAGTCGAACACGGGCAACTTTTCTCAGCGCAGAGTTTGGTTTCTTGGGCGTTGTTGTGTACACCCTTGTACAAACACCACGTTTCTGTGGACAACTTTCCAACGCCGGCACATTACTCTTGCTGAGCTGCTTCTTTCGTGGTTTACGAACCAGTTGATTTATTGTTGCCATAAGCCTGTTTGTTTTGTTTAACCTTTGTTCTAAATCCTGTGCGTAGCCAGCCTTACTGACCCGAGGCTAAGCCGGTCGAGCCAGTGTCCTGGACACGCGATGTTTGATTCGGATGAATCACGAAATAGGGCTCCGCAAAGTACCATTTTGCCGAGCCCTAAAATTATGACAGGCCGAAGCGCACTTCAGCCTGACAAAGAAGCGGGATTTTATGCCCTTGACAGCAAAGCTGTCAAGGGACTTATTATAGAAATTCTAAGCGTTTGCGCTATCTTGTGGCTGATCGCCCTCAGGCAGTTCCTGGGTCACTTCCGGCCCCACCTCGGCCGTGGAAACCAGGGCTTCCTCATCCACCTCGGGGGTGGCTTCAGGCAGCTCTTTTTCCTCGGCTTTTCGCTTGCGCTCAGCATGGTAGGACAGCCCCGTTCCAGCTGGAATCAGCCTTCCGACGATGACATTTTCCTTCAAACCACGTAATTCGTCCCGTTTTCCGCTTACGCTGGCCTCCGTGAGCACCCGCGTGGTTTCCTGGAAAGATGCCGCGGAAATGAAGGATTCCGTGGAAAGAGAGGCCTTGGTGATACCCAGCAGCACCGGCTCCCAGCTCGCAGGCTCCTTGCCCTCCTTCTCCATCAGCTCGTTTTCTTCCAGCACACGACCCCTATCTAGTTGTTCTCCCTTGAGAAATTGGGTATCCCCGGATTCGGTAATCTCGGCCTTGCGCAGCATCTGGCGGACAATAACCTCGATGTGCTTGTCGTTGATTTTCACACCCTGGAGGCGGTAAACCTCCTGGATCTCGGTAACCACGTAGTTCGCCAGTGCATGAACACCCATGAGGCGCAGGATGTCGTGGGGGGTCAGCGGACCATCGACAACGGCCTCGCCTTTCTCCACGTGTTCACCTTCGAAAACGTTAACGTGGCGCCATTTCGGTATCAGCTCCTCGTGCGTCTCGCCATCTGCCCCGGTGATTACAAGCCTTTGTTTTCCCTTGGTTTCTTTCCCGAAACTCACGGTTCCGCTGATTTCAGCAAGCACCGCAGGTTCTTTTGGCTTCCTCGCCTCGAACAGGTCCGCGACCCGTGGCAAACCACCGGTAATATCGCGGGTTTTGAGGGATTCCTGGGGTAACCTGGCGATAACATCACCGACTTTCACCTCGCCACCGTCAGTGGTGGTAATTACCGTATTTGGCGGCAGGGGATAGTGAGCCGGTATATCCGTGCCCGGTATCTTGAGCTCGTTGCCCTTGGAATCCGACAGCTGGATCAGCGGTCTCATGTCCTTGGCACTGCTTGGACGCAGTTTTGGATCAATTACCGTAACATTGGTCAAACCGGTAATTTCGTCCACTTCGCGGTCAACCGTAACACCTTCGACGATATCCACCAGCTGAACTTTACCCGCCACTTCCGAAATAACCGGGTGAGTGTGTGGATCCCAGCTGGCAACCTTTTCACCGGGCTCGACGCTGTCACCCTCGGCAACCGTCAACACGGCACCGTAGGGGATCTTGTAGCGTTCCCTTTCACGTCCTACTTCATCCTGCAAAGCAAGCTCGCCGGAACGGGATACAACGACACGGTTACCCGACTTCTGCTCAAGCAATTTCACGTTATGAAGCTTGATAACGCCACCATACTTAACATCGATGCTGCTTACCGCCGCTGCTCGCGAGGCCGCACCACCGATGTGGAAGGTACGCATGGTGAGCTGCGTGCCCGGCTCACCGATGGACTGTGCGGCAACAACGCCCACTGCCTCACCGATGTTGACGATGTGGCCTCGACCAAGATCGCGACCGTAGCACATGCCGCAAACACCGTAGCGGACGTCACAGGTAATCGCCGAGCGAACAACCACCTCGTCGATACCGCGTTCATCCAGCACCTGTACCCAGTGCTCGTCCAGCAGTGTGCCTGCTTTCGCAACAACGTCACCATCCGGTTGCTTGACAGCATCCTTTGCAAGGACTCGTCCAAGCACCCTTTCAGCAAGCGGTTCAACCACGTCACCACCCTCAATAAGCGGGGTAATGGTAAGGCCGGCTTCAGTTCCACAGTCTACGTCGGTCACCACCAGGTCCTGGGCAACGTCAACCAGGCGACGCGTCAGGTAACCGGAGTTTGCGGTCTTCAGTGCGGTATCCGCCAGGCCCTTACGTGCACCGTGTGTAGAAATAAAGTACTGCAATACGTTCAGACCTTCACGGAAGTTCGCCGTGATGGGAGTTTCAATAATCGAGCCATCCGGCTTTGCCATCAGGCCTCGCATACCGGCCAGCTGTCTTATCTGTGCCGCAGAACCTCGAGCACCGGAATCGGCCATCATGTAAACAGAGTTGAAGGTTGCCTGGTCGACAGTATTACCTTCGCTGTCGGTAATCTGCTCCGTACCCAGTTTATCCATCATGGCTTTTGCCACCTGGTCATTGGTGTGTGACCAGATATCGACCACCTTGTTGTAGCGCTCGCCGTCGGTAATCAGGCCGGCATTGTATTGCTCTTCGAACTGCTTAACCTGCTCCTCAGCGTCGCCAATGATGCTGCTTTTTTCTTCCGGAACGACCATGTCCTCGATACCAAAGGAAACGCCCGCGCGGGTTGAATAATAAAAACCGGTGTACATCAGCCTGTCAGAAAACACTACCGTACGCTTGAGACCCAGCTTGCGATAGCAGGTATCGATGAGCTGTGAAATGGATTTCTTGGTGATGGCCCTGTTTACCATGGAAAAGTGCAGGCCATCGGGAAGAATACGGGACAGCAGGGCTCGCCCGACCGTGGTTTCCACGCGCTCAAGGGTTTCAGTTTCGACGCCGTCTTCATCTATGGTGACGCTTGGAATGCGCACGGAGATGTTTGCATGGATTTCGATATGACCGCCCTCGTAGGCACGATGGACCTCGTCCACGTCGGAAAATTTCATACCGGAACCTTTCGCTGCAGCGGATTCACGGGTCATGTAGTAAAGACCGAGCACAACGTCCTGGGTCGGCACGATGATAGGCTCACCACTCGCCGGCGAAAGGATGTTGTTGGTGGACATCATCAGGGTCCTGGCTTCGAGCTGTGCTTCAACTGAAAGGGGTACGTGCACAGCCATCTGGTCACCGTCAAAGTCAGCGTTGAACGCAGTACATACGAGTGGATGTAACTGGATAGCCTTACCCTCGATGAGGGTCGGTTCAAATGCCTGGATACCCAGTCGGTGCAGTGTCGGCGCCCTGTTAAGCATCACCGGGTGTTCCCGAATAACTTCTTCCAGTACGTCCCAGACTTCAGAGCCTTCACGCTCGACCAGTTTCTTGGCTGCCTTGATAGTCGTGGCAAGACCACGTCGCTCAAGCTTGCTGAAAATAAATGGCTTGAACAATTCCAGTGCCATCTTCTTGGGCAGGCCGCACTGGTGCAGTTTCAGCGTTGGGCCCACAACAATAACCGAACGACCGGAGTAATCCACGCGCTTGCCAAGCAGGTTCTGACGAAAACGACCCTGCTTGCCCTTGATCATGTCGGCCAGGGATTTGAGCGGTAGCTTGTTGGTGCCTGTAATAGCGCGACCGCGTCGACCGTTATCGAGGAGTGCGTCAACCGCCTCCTGTAGCATCCTCTTTTCGTTACGTACGATGATATCCGGCGCGTTCAAATCAAGCAGTCGCTTGAGGCGATTGTTCCTGTTAATCACGCGACGATATAGATCGTTCAGATCCGATGTGGCAAAGCGTCCACCATCAAGAGGTACCAGAGGGCGCAGTTCTGGCGGTAATACCGGTAACACCTGCAGGATGATCCACTGCGGGTCGTTGCCTGACTTCTGGAATGCCTCCAGCAGCTTCAGGCGCTTGGTCAGCTTCTTGAGCTTCGTTTCCGACTTGGTTTCAGGGATCTGCGCGCGCAGCTCATCAACTTCTACATTGATGTCGATGTTCTTGAGCAATTCAAATATGGCCTCGGCACCCATCTTGGCCTCAAACTCATCGCCATATTGCTCAATCGCTTCGAGGTAATTTTCTTCTGTCAGCAACTGGCCACGCTCAAGTTCTGTCATCCCGGGCTCGATAATCACGTAGGCCTCGAAATACAGGACTCTTTCAATCTCACGCAGGGTCATATCCAGTAACAGGCCCATGCGTGACGGCAGCGATTTCAGGTACCAGATATGGGCAACAGGACTGGCCAGCTCAATGTGCCCCATGCGCTCGCGTCGTACCTTTGAAAGGGTGACTTCAACACCACATTTTTCGCAGACAACGCCGCGATGCTTCAATCGCTTGTACTTACCACAGAGACATTCATAGTCCTTGATAGGACCGAAAATCTTTGCACAAAACAGGCCGTCGCGTTCCGGCTTGAAGGTACGATAGTTAATGGTTTCAGGTTTCTTGACCTCACCATAGGACCATGACCGGATTTTTGCCGGTGATGCCAGACCAATGGTGATTGAATCGAACTCTTCAACCTGACCCTGCTGTTTTAAAAGCTTGAGTAAGTCTTTCAATGTGTACTACCTCCGAAACACAGTGGAACGCGTATTAAAGTGGAATTTTCTGCTTTCATCGTTATTTCTGATCCAGGCCGATATCAATACCAAGGGAACGAATTTCCTTGATAAGAACATTAAATGATTCCGGCATACCTGCTTCCATTCGATGATCACCATCCACGATATTCTTGTACATCTTTGTTCGGCCGCTGACGTCATCTGATTTCACCGTAAGCATTTCCTGCAAGGTGTAAGCAGCGCCATAGGCTTCAAGGGCCCAGACCTCCATTTCACCGAACCGCTGCCCACCAAACTGGGCCTTACCACCGAGCGGTTGCTGGGTAACGAGGCTGTAGGGGCCTGTAGAACGGGCATGCATCTTGTCGTCGACAAGATGGTTCAGCTTGAGCATGTACATGTAGCCCACGGTAACCCTTCGATCAAAGGCATCGCCGGTACGCCCGTCAAACAGCTGGGTCTGACCGTCCGATGGCAAATCTGCCAATGCCAGCATGTTCTTGATCTCATCTTCACTGGCGCCATCAAAAACCGGGGTGGACATTGGCACGCCGCCTTCGAGGTTTTTCGCCAGTGATAGTACTTCCTCGTCGCTCAGGCTATCGAGGTCTTCTGACTTGCCGCTGGCGTTATAGACCTTCTCCATGAACTTGCGCAGCTCCTGGGCTTCCTTCTTCGCTTCCAGCATTCTGCCTATCTTGTTACCAAGGCCTTTTGCTGCCCAGCCCAGGTGTGTCTCCAGCACCTGCCCAACGTTCATTCGAGATGGCACACCCAGTGGATTCAGGACTACGTCGACCGGTGTTCCATCTTCCATGTAAGGCATATCCTCTACCGGGACAATGGTTGAAATCACACCCTTGTTACCATGACGTCCTGCCATCTTGTCACCGGACTGGATGCAGCGCTTGACGGCCAGGTAAACCTTCACCATCTTCAACACGCCCGGGGCAAGATCATCACCGGATGTCAGCTTGGCACGCTTCTCTTCAAACTTCTGATCAAACTCTTCCTTGAGCTGCTGTAACTGCGCATTGGCCTGCTCAAGGACGCGATTTGCATCATCATTTTTCAGGCTAATCTCAAACCACTTTTCCCGGGACAGATCTGCGAGGTGGTTCTTTGCCAGCTTGGTCTCAGCGGTGATACCACCGGGGCCACTGCTGGCTATTTTGCCGATCAGGTGTTTCTCGATTCTCTGGTAAACACCGTCTTCCATGATGCGCAGCTGGTCATTGAGATCCTTGCGCACCTGGTTGAGCTCGGATTCCTCGATCTCCAGGGCGCGAGCGTCTTTCTCTACACCGTCGCGGGTGAATACCTGCACATCGATGACGGTCCCGTTCATACCTGAAGGTACGCGCAGGGAGGTGTCCTTAACATCCGATGCTTTCTCACCAAAAATTGCGCGCAGGAGTTTCTCTTCCGGCGTCAGCTGGGTTTCACCCTTTGGCGTGACCTTACCAACAAGGATATCGCCGGTATTCACCTCGGCACCGATGTAGACAATACCGGACTCATCCAGCTTGTTGAGCGCACTCTCGCTGACATTGGGAATATCGGCAGATATCTCCTCCGGTCCGAGTTTTGTGTCCCGGGCTACGCAGGTCAGCTCCTCGATATGAATCGTGGTATAGCGTTCTTCCTGCACCAGGCGTTCTGAAATGAGGATGGAGTCCTCAAAGTTGTAGCCATTCCAGGGCATGAAGGCAACCAGCATATTCTGGCCAAGTGCCAGTTCACCCATGTCGGTGGACGGTCCATCAGCCAGCACATCGCCGCGTGCCACCATATCACCCGGCTTTACCAGCGGGCGCTGGTTGATACAGGTGTTCTGGTTAGAACGCGTGTACTTGATAAGGTTGTAGATGTCCACACCGGCCTCACCGGCTGTCACCTCGTCATCATTTACGCGGATGACAATACGGCTGGCATCCACGGAATCAACCACACCACCACGATCGGAGACCACGGTTACACCAGAGTCGATGGCCACAAGCCGCTCAACACCGGTTCCCACCAGTGGTTTGTCACTTCGCAGTGTAGGCACCGCCTGTCGTTGCATATTGGACCCCATCAGGGCGCGGTTAGCATCATCGTGCTCCAGGAATGGAATCAGTGATGCCGCAACCGATACGATCTGTTTTGGTGAAACGTCCATGTACTGAACCCGATCCGGAGTCGACATGATAGTTTCATTCAGGTGACGGCATGACAATAACTCGTCCACCAGCTTGCCATTTTTATCCAGTTGCGTATTTGCCTGGGCAATAACGTAGTCGCCTTCTTCGATGGCGGACAGGTACTCGATTTCTTCGGTGACCTTGCCGTTTTCTACCTTTCGATATGGCGTTTCCAGGAAACCATATTCGTTGGTACGGGCATACATGGCGAGCGAGTTAATCAGGCCGATATTGGGGCCTTCCGGTGTCTCAATCGGGCAAACCCTGCCGTAATGTGTCGGGTGCACGTCGCGAACCTCAAATCCCGCGCGTTCCCTAGTCAAGCCACCCGGTCCAAGAGCCGAAATCCTGCGCTTGTGGGTAATTTCAGAGAGCGGGTTATTTTGATCCATGAACTGGGAAAGCTGGCTGGAGCCAAAAAATTCCTTGATGACTGCAGACACCGGCTTCGCATTGATTATTTCCTGCGGCATCAGGCCCTCGGATTCGGCGAGGCTCAGGCGTTCCTTGACAGCACGTTCAACACGTACCAGCCCGATGCGGAACTGGTTTTCGGCCATTTCGCCGACGCTGCGAACACGCCGGTTACCCAGGTGATCGATATCATCAATGGAACCACGACCGTTCCTGATCGCGACAAGGGTGCTCAGGACATCCATGATGTCAGAGCGTTCGGTACCGATTTCCTCAAAAAGGGTTTTTGAAAGTTCGTCGTTACGCTCTCCATAGTACTTGCCGTCGTAAAGGACGCCGGGACCCGTTACATCCTTGCGGCCCACGCGACGATTAAATTTCATACGCCCAACAGAAGAAAGGTCATACCTGTCAGGACTGAAAAAGAGATTCTTGAACAGGTTCTCTGCGGCATCCTTTGTCGGTGGCTCACCAGGACGCATCATCCTGTATATCTCGATCATTGCTTCGAGCTGAGTCGTCGTGGTGTCGGCACGCAGCGTGTCAGAAATGTACGGACCTCGATCCAGGTCGTTGACATAAAGAGTTTCTAATTCGTACTCACCACCTTCCAGGAGCTTTTCCAGCAGCTCTTCGGTAATTTCGGCGTTCGCCGGAGCCAGCGGAATAACTTCCCCGGTCTCCTGGTCTACTTCACCGTTTTCCGGATCTATCAATGCTTTTGCCAGCACCTTACCGATGAGGTACTCGGCCGGGACTTCGAGCTGGGTGATCTTTGCCTTTTCAATCTCGCGAATGTGACGCGCTGTAATGCGTCTTTCCTTTTCAACGATCACCTTACCGCCTTTCTTGGCAGTGATGTCAAATGCAGCAGTTTCACCGCGCAGTCTCTCGGCAATCAGGTCGAGCTTGATGCCCTTGGGGGAAATATGGAAGGTGTTTGTATCAAAGAAGATACTGAGTATTTCCTCTGTTTCGTAACCAAGCGCGCGTAGAAGTATGGTTGCAGGGATCTTGCGTCGACGATCGATCCTGCAAAAAACCAGGTCTTTCGGATCAAACTCGAAATCAAGCCATGAACCACGGTATGGAATAACACGAGCAGAATACAGAAGCTTCCCTGAAGAATGCGTCTTGCCCCGGTCATGTTCAAAAAACACGCCAGGTGAACGATGCAGCTGGGAGACAATTACACGTTCGGTGCCATTGATGACGAAGGTACCGGTCTTTGTCATGAGAGGAATTTCACCCATGTAGACGTCCTGTTCCTTGATGTCCTTGACGACCTTCTTGTTTAATCCGGCTTCCTTGTCATAAATGACAAGACGTACTTTGACCCTTAAAGAAGCAGCGTAAGTCATCCCCCTTAACTGGCACTCCTTTACATCAAATACCGGGGTACCAAGGGTATAGGAAACGTATTCCAGCATGGCGTTACCGGAATAGCTTTCGATTGGGAAAACTGATTTAAATGCGGCGTGCAGGCCTACATCGCGAAGGGATTCAGTCTCCACTCCTGGCTGCAAAAACTGGCGGAAAGAATCAATCTGGGTAGCCAGTAAATAAGGCGTGTCCAGCACGCTTCTCAATTTTCCAAAATCCTTGCGGATTCGCTTCTTCTCAGTGTAAGAATAGGTCATTACACATCCTCACGGTCAAAATACATAATCAAATTCAGGTCTGTTCGCTTGAGTACAGCTTGCAGACCCGTCGCTACAGCAGGCACAAGGAGTGCCCCAGTTAAAAAACTGGACCGGGGGTAATCGCTAAATTACCCCCGGATTTTTCCAGCAAGTCCTTTACTTGAGCTCGACGCTGGCGCCGGCTTCTTCCAGTTGCTTCTTGATATCCTCGGCTTCTTCCTTGGTAGCTCCTTCCTTAACCGTGGAAGGTGCGCCTTCGACCATGTCCTTGGCTTCCTTCAGACCCATTCCGGTGATTGCGCGAACAACCTTGATAACCGCAACCTTGTTGTCGCCAAAACTACCCATCACAACATCAAACTCGGTCTTCTCTTCGGCAGCACCAGCTCCATCACCAGCAGCCGGGGCAGCGGCGACGGCAACGGGAGCAGCAGCGGAAACACCCCACTCCTCTTCCAGTTCAGATATAAGGTCAACCAGTTCAAGCACTGGCAGCTGACTTAAAGCTTCTTTGATTTCATCTTTTGAAACAGCCATTTGTATTACTCCTGATAATTTAATTTTTTAACAATATATTTGGTTCGTTGCCTGCTCAGGCGGCCTGCTGCTGATCGCGTTTTGCGGCCAGCAAGCGGGCAAACTTGCCACCGGGCTCTGCAAGTGTGCGCACCATCTTGGACATCGGTGCCTGCAGTAGACCGAGCAACATCGCCCTGGCTTCGTCCTGGTTGGGCATACTCGCCAGCCGATCAAGATCAGCGGCATTGAGTAACTTGCCGTCCAGGGACACGAGCTTTGCAACAAGCTTGTCGTTTTCTTTTGCGAAGTCGCGGATAACTCTTGCCGCTGAACCTGGTTCTTCGTTGGCGAAGGCCAGGATGAGCGGACCAACCATCTCTTCCCGCATGCAGTCGAATTTCGTGCCTTCCAGCGCTCTGCGCGCCAGAGTGTTTCGAACAACCCTGAGGTAGATACCGGCATTACGTGCGTTTTGACGGAGTTCCGTCATTTCAGACACGCTCAAACCAATATATTCGGCCGCTACAGCGGAGGGAGCCTGGTTTGCAACTTCGGCAACTTCTTCGACAATTGCCTTTTTTTGCTCCAGATTAAGACTCAAAATTACTTCCTCCTGTTACATTCCCGGCAGGAACCTGATACATCAATTTCCATGTCCTTACCGGTGTTTCAACTACAGTGACCGTCTCAAAAATCTGATCGGGTAGCACCGCCTGCGCAGGTAAATCTGATTTACATTAAGTTCCTGCTTTCGTGCCGCGACAGGAACACCTGCGGTCTTTGACGGTTGGTGTTTCCTTACACCAACCCAAAGTCTTTAATTTACTTCCCTTTTACAGGCTTCCCACCGTAAACAGTGGAGTAAGCCAAGTAGGGTCGAATTCATTCGACCAATTGGCCGGATAAATCCGGCCCTACTATCAAATCAACTGGACAGGCTAGCCTGGTCCAGTACCAATCCCGGGCCCATGGTTGTGGACACGGTGATCTTCTTCATATAAATGCCCTTTGCTGTGCTGGGCTTGGCCTTGTTCAGGTCAGCCAACAGCACTTCAAGGTTTTCACGCAATGCATCGGCTTCAAAAGAAACCTTGCCGATAGCACCATGGATAATGCCGTTCTTGTCGGTTCTAAACCGAACCTGGCCAGCCTTGGCATTCTCTACAGCCTGTTTTACATCCTTTGTCACGGTACCCGTCTTGGGGTTTGGCATTAGCCCGCGCGGGCCAAGGACCTTACCGAGCTTGCTTACGACCGGCATCGCGTCAGGTGTGGCGATAACCACGCCGAAATCATCAAGCCCGCCATTAATTTCATCCACGAGTTCCTGCATGCCGACATAGTCTGCACCGGCAGCCTTAGCTTCATCTGCAGGCTCACCCTGGGTGAACACGGCAATTTTCACAGACTTGCCGGTGCCACGGGGTAACACGGTAGACCCCCTGATCGCCTGGTCTGACTTGCGTGGATCCACGCCAAGATTGACCGCCACTTCCACAGATTCATCGAATTTCACAGAGGAGCATTCTTTCAATAATTCAAATGCTTCAAGTACCGGGTAATTTTTATCCGGATCGACTTTTTCCTCGATGAGCTTTGCACGCTTGCTTAAATTTGCCATATCTAAACGCCCTCCGTTTCCAGGCCCATACTGCGCGCGGTACCGGCGATGGTACGAACGGCGGCATCAAGATCGGCAGCGGTTAAATCCGGTTCCTTTGTCTTCGCGATTTCTTCGAGCTGTGCTCGAGTTACCTTGACAACCTTGTAGGTTGTTTAATTTTATGCGCTGCCGCCCGAATGCGGACAGATTGAGGTTTT
>CAZXDV010000048.1:0-5342 GCA_964639535.1 uncultured Enterobacteriaceae bacterium
TGATACTTACGACAGTGCCTCAGGCATTCCCGCCTCCAATGAAAACCTGCTGGCTATTTTCGTGGCAAGCAATGCCGAGGAACTTGGCGCGATCCAGTCATCCTTCCCCACCTACCCGGTATTTAACCTGGTGCTCGAGGACGATGAGCTTCGCGCACGCTGCATGCCAAACGTACTTCACGTTATCGCCAGTAACAAGATGAGAGAGGATGCAGTGCAACAATGGCAGCAGAAGAACCCCGCTTCCAGCGTAGTCGCTCAAACATGGCACGGTGATTTTGTGAAATTCGCGGCCCGGGATCTTAACAAGCGATATCGTAAAGCTTTCGGCATTGCGATGGACGACCATGCCTGGGCAGGCTGGGCCGCCATCAAGATGAGTTCAGATGCCATTGCCAGGAACCAGCTGGACAGTGCACCGGCGCTTCTCGCTTTCCTGAAAAATGAGCTGGCCTTTGATGGTCAAAAAGGCATCAATATGACTTTTCGGGAAACCGGGCAATTACGCCAGCCCATGCTGATCGTGGAAGGTAGTAAATTACTGGGAGAGGCACCGGTACGGGGCATTTCCAGCGACATTGATAGTCTTGGACTAAAAGAATGTGTCAAGTAACAAGGAACTTGGACAGCATAAACGATTCAAAACAAATAAATTAACAGGAGCAGTCAATGAATTTTCTTCGCCAGTTGATACTACTTTGCGTTTTCACCAGCCCGGCCCTGTATGCCGCAGGCACAGGTAGAATATTTGTAACCAACGAACGTAGCAATGACATCAGCGTCATTAACGGCAGCACGCTCGAAGTGGAGGCCACTATCGCCATCGGCGATCGACCACGGGGCATCGGTTTGTCACCGGACGGCAAGGAGCTTTACGTTGCGGTCAGTGAAGAAAACCTGATCGCTGTCGTGGACCCGTCCAGCCTCGAAGTACTGAGGAAATTCCAGTCTGGCTCCGATCCGGAAACATTCGCAGTTCACCCGAATGGCAATATTTATATTTCCAACGAGGATGACGCAAAAGCCACGGCGTTCAATCCCAAAGACGGTAGCCAGGTAGCGGAAATCCCCGTGGGTCTGGAACCCGAGGGCGTCGCCATCTCTCCTACTGGCAAGCATGTCATCGTCACCAGCGAATCAACCAACATGTTACATGTGATTGAAGTCCCCAGTCACAACATCGTCGCCAATATTCTCGTCGGTGCACGACCGAGGTCAGCGGTTTTTAACAAGGCCGGTGACCTGGCCTATTCAACTTCCGAGATCAGTGGAGAAGTGAAAAAAGTTGACATGAAAGAGTTTAAAATTCTTTCCAAGGCCAAGATTGCCGATGAAAAAGCCAAGCCCAAGGACATCCTGCTGAGTAATGATGAAAAAACAATCTACGTCGCCGGCGGCAGGGCCAACCAGATACTGGTAATGGATGCCGATAAGATGGAGCTGATAAAGGGCATTCCAGTTGGTAAACGTACCTGGGGCCTCGCAAAAACACGTGATGGCAAACGTATTTTCACTACTGATGGTGTTAGCGGCACCGTTAGCGTCATCGATACCGACAGCAATACCAACATCAAGACAATCGAGGTTGGAAAGTTTCCCTGGGGTGTCGTAGTCGACGACTAGTTGCGGCTTATACCTGCACGATGTTGTGACTGATTGCCAGGCGGGCGATCTCGGCAACGGTGCCAACATCAAGCTTGCTCTTGATTTGCGTTGTGTAATTCGACACGGTCTTGTAACTCAGGGATAGCCGCTTGGCTATCTGGCTGGTGTTGAGGCCTTCAGCGAGCAGGCAAAATATTTCAAATTCACGGGTAGACAGGATTGAAAACGGAGAATCCTGTCCTCGTGACTTTTGAAATGCCAGGTGTTGCGCAATGTCCGGGGCCAGGAAAATCCCGCCGCCGGCAATATCCCTGATGGCATTCAACAAGACGTCAGGTGCGCAGTTCTTGGTGATGTAACCCATTGCTCCCGCATTGAGAGCCTGGTCCACGAACACGGTGTTTTCATGCATGCTAAACACCAGGATCCTCGCTTTTGAATCCCGCGCGATGATTCGACGTATCGCTTCCAGTCCTCCCATCCCGGGCAGGGAAAGGTCCATCACGATGACATCAGGGCCGTGATCTACATAGGCTTTGCAGGCCTGCTCACCAGTCTCAGCCTCCGCAACAATTTCAATATCTTCTGCATTTTCCAGCAGCACCCGGTATCCCGCACGTACAACGGCATGATCGTCTACAAGCATCACATTTATCATTTAAGCTACTCCACTTGTCTCTACGCCCTGTGTCGTTTGCAGGGGTAATATTATTTCGATATGTACTCCACTACCCGTACTACTATCAATAGATATTTTTCCATTTACCGCCTCTACCCTTTCCTGCATGCCCAGCAGGCCCAGCCCGCGATTAATTCCCTCGGGCTCAAATCCACAACCGTCATCACGGATACTAATTTCGAGATTACTTGCACCCCGTTCCAGGTCAATGAAGACTTCCTCGGCTTTTGAATGCTTGATGACGTTGGTCAGGCTCTCCTGGATTATCCTGTACAGGTGAATGTTAACATCTTCATCCAGCCCGGAAATATCGCCACGGCAGTTAAAGTGACAAAAAACATCACCGTGGCGCTGGTTCCAGTCGTCGATCATTTCCTGTAAAGCAACCAGCAAGCCAAGTTCATCAAGTACCGTAGGTCTAAGTCGTTGCATCATGTTCCTTGCCACTTCGTACATGCGCTCTGAAAAAGAGCCAATGGTGACCGCGTTGTTTCGAATCGAAGCCTCGCTTTCATCAGCCTGCTGTTCAATTGAAACTGCAATAGCCTTGATAGCGGACAGGGACTGCCCCAGCTCATCATGAAGTTCCTGGGCCAGGTGGCGTCGCTCCTGCTCCTGGATCGCAAGTGTTTTTTGCGCGAGCTTGCGATTTTCGTTTCTACTGGCCAGTAAAACATCAGCCATGTGATTTACCCGGTCAGATATCCTGGAAAGCTCTGGTAACTCGTACTGCGGAAGACGCTGGCGATAGTCACCGTGCTCAATGCGTTCAAGTGCGGTAAGAATAGAAGAAATAGGTGACAGGTAGCGACCAAGAGCAAAATAAAGCAGGAAGTTTGCAAGGATAATAAACAGCATCAGGAAGAAAAGAACATTCCTTGTCTCAAACCAGACCTCGGTTATCTCCGCCGAGGGATCCGCCAGGATAATGACCTCTACACCGCTGACTCCTGCCAGGGAAATAATGCGCCTGAACTCCAGCGGTGGGGGCTGCACCATTTCAACAAACCAGCCAGGTGCACCGGTTTTTATTTCCGGCCTTGAGGCCGGCGGAAATGGTTTCAGTCCCTCGGAATATCTCTTGATAACAATTTGCAGGTCCCTGCCTGTAACCATTTGTGAAAGATTTTCAAGAACCAGCTGCTGAATTGCCGGCTCATCGATTTCTTCAACACTCTCCAGCAAGGCCTCCACCAGCTTCAATGTGTGCGACGCACTGGAATTTATGTCCTCCAGTACCGTGTCCCGTGCGCTTTGGATCAGGAATACACCCGCTCCGATAAATACCGATATGAACAATACTGTGATGAGGATGCTGAGGCGAATGCGGAGACTCATTTGAGATGATCCTGTCACTGGCATTCAGCCAGGAAAAAGTCCGGTAATCCGGCTATTGAAAATCCCGCTCCGCTTCCTCGAGCACGTATATCAACTCCATTGCTGTCTGGTAGCGATCTTCCGGTTTCTTGGCCAGGGTGCGGTTTATGATTTCCTGGTATTTTGACAGTGCCTCGGGTAGCAGCGGAATATCTCCATGAACATGCTGGTAAATCAGCGCCGCCGGGGTCTGCGCCTTGAAAGGTTTTTCACCCGTCAATAGTTCAAAAAGGAGAATGCCGGCGCTGTAAATATCTGCCCTGCCATCCACGCTGAGGGCCTCGCCCTGTTCCGGGCTCATGTAGTGGGGTGTACCGAGGACCTGCCCGATACTTGTTAGACCGGTGCCCTGCTCTATGCGCTTGGATATACCAAAGTCTGCCAGGGCCAGGCTATCGTCACCGCGAAACATGATATTTGCGGGTTTTAAATCACGGTGCACGACACCAATTCGATGTATGGCTGATAGTCCATAACAGATGTGCTGCATGTAATTGAATGCGACCTCGGGCGATATATCTAATTCCATGCGTTGCTTGAGATCGCCGCGGGAAAAAAACTCCATGGCAATATACCCGTAGTTTTCGGTCATCCCGTGCTCATAAATTTTCACCACAAAAGGTGTATCAAGGTCGGCAATCAGCTCAGCTTCAAGCAGGAATCGGTCAATCAGGGTCTGGGACTCGGCCTTGGTCAGATCAAGTACCTTTAAAACCAGTGACTGCTTGTCGATGACGCGCTCCGCAAGATACACGTGTGACATGGCTCCCTGCCCAATCAGGCGAACAAACTTGTAACCAATATCGAGATTTTGCTCAGGCAATGCTTCCTTTTCAGTATTTATCTTTTTGATAATGCGGGTTGCATCGTCCATCATGGATTGCTGCTCCACCACGACTTCCTCGCCAAATTCAATTGCATCCTCGACAAGTTCCTTGAGGCGCTTGGGCGATACATCCTTTTTATTGATGTAATCAGCGGCGCCGAGTTTTACAGCTCGCACCGCGATGTACTCATCGCCTTCAGCAGTGAGGATAACGGTCGGGGGAAAGTTGGGCTTGTTTCGAAATTCTTTCAACCAGTCCAGGCCATCTTCGTCTTCGCCCAGCTGGTAATCCAGGAATACCAGGTTATAAGCAGACCAGTCGAAATTGTCAGCCGGCTTGCCCAGGTTTTCCAGGTCGTATTCTTCGATATCCGGGGAATCCAGTTCCTTGTTCAGGTAAAGACGCAGCAAGGCACGAAAATCAGCAGAGTCATCGATTATTAGGATTTTCATGGCTTATTTGTGTTCCGCGGACGGCCCCGAGTTTTATCAAGAAGTTGATCAGCAAGTGATGTTAATTGCTTTATTTATGTAAATCAAATAATTAGCTACCTAAAGTGATGGAATAGGTAAAATAGCTGGTGTTCCAGCGTCAAAACAGCCCACCCTTCATTCACGTGCCCTGAGGGCACTTGCCCGACACCGAAATTGCGTGCACCAGCCCAGGCTTTGGAACACGCTACAAAGACAGGAAAATACTTGTAATTGAAAGGTTGATCTTATACTTTGTGCAGCCCTCGCGGTAGCGAGAGAATTGTGAAATTCATCAATCCTTGCCGGATTAGCTCAGCCCGGTAGAGCGCCCGCCTTGTAAGCGGATGGTCGGGAGTTCGAATCTCTCATCCGGCACCAGTT
>CAZXDV010000048.1:5442-15135 GCA_964639535.1 uncultured Enterobacteriaceae bacterium
TCGTCACTTCCTGTCGTTTTCATTCAATATCCAGGTTTCGCCAAGGAACTCCCGATATTAGTTGGTCGGGAAAGCTGACAGACGCCCTCCATGGCGTCTGCCCTACGGGCGATGCTGCGCATCGTCCAATCCTGATCCACTCAGGATTGTCGAATCTCTCATTCAGGCACCAGTTTCGTCACTTCCTGTCGTTTTCATTCAATATCCAGGTTTCGCCAAGGAACTCCCGAAATTAATGGGTCGGGAAAGTTGGCAGACGCCCTGCAAAGCACCTCCTGCTTACCAGGAACAGGCTGGTTTCAGCTACTTTGCCTGCCTCGCGGCATAGGCATCTTTTTGTTCCTGGGTCGCCTCGGCCTGGTACTTATCCTTCCACTCTGAATACGGCATACCGTAGATGATTTCCCGGGCCTGTTCCATATCAAGAGCAACGTCGCGCTCTTCGGCAGCGGCGAGATACCACTTGGACAGGCAATTACGGCAGAAGTTTGCCAGTATCATCAGGTCAATGTTTTGCACGTCCGTATTATCCCTTAAATGTTGAACAAGCCTTCTAAAGGCTGCCGCTTCAAGTTCTGTTTGTGTTTCTTTGTCCATGCATTTCTCCAATAGCGCGAATGCTGCTGTGTTATTATGCTGCCATTATACACACGCAGCACCTTGTCAGAAAAAACTGGATCATTGCCTTTCAAAGAATATGGGAATTAGTCATCGAATCGTAATAGTCGGCGGTGGCGCCGGCGGGCTGGAACTGGCAACCCGCCTCGGCGATCTGTTTTCAAAGAAAAATGAAATCGAAGTCACGCTGATTGATGCAAGCCTGACCCACCTCTGGAAACCACTTTTGCATGAAGTTGCTGCGGGTTCATTGAACTCCCATGAAGATGAATTGAGTTACCTCGCACAGGCAAACTGGCATCATTTCAGGTTCAGGCTGGGCAAGGTAGTCAAGGTGGACCGCGATAATAGAACTGTGACTACAGCTCCTGCAATTGATACAGGTGGAGCCGAGTACATCCCCGCTCGAACATTCCAGTATGACACCCTCATCATGTCCGTCGGCAGTATTTCCAATGACTTTGGCGTGCCCGGGGTAACGGAACACTGTCATTTTATTGATAAGCAATCTGAAGCCGATGCTTTTCACCAGCATTTGCTGAAGAGCTGCTACACGGCACATACAAGCACCGGGGAAACCAGTGAAAACCAGCTGCACATTGCTATCGCAGGTGCCGGTGCAACAGGTGTTGAACTTGCAGCAGAATTATTTGAGTCTACCCGGCAGTTAATACGGTATGGCCTGGATGGCATCGACGCCGAGAAACAGCTCAAGATCACAATCATCGAAGCTGCAAACCGTGTGCTTCCCGGGTTGCCCGAACACATGTCCGCAGAAGTTCAGAAGCAGTTGGAAAATATTGGCATCGATGTACTTACCAACGAGCGTATTACCCGGGCATCGGATTCCGGTTTTGAAACAGAGAGCGGCAAAACAGTAAACGCGGGCATACTGGTTTGGGCTGCTGGTATCAAGGCACCACAGTTTCTTGCAGACATTGACGGGCTTGAATGCAACCGAATCAACCAGCTGCTGGTGAACTCCAGTTTGCAGACAACCCGGGACGAGAACATTTTTGCGTTTGGCGATTGCGCTGCCTGCACCGATCCGCAAACGGGTGACAGTGTTCCTCCACGGGCCCAGGCTGCACATCAACAGGCCAGCATGCTGGTAAAAAGCATGAAAAAGCGTGTCAATGGAGAGACTGATCTACCTGAGTATCATTATGTTGATTACGGATCCCTGATCAACCTGAGTCGTTATTCGACGGTTGGTAACCTGATGGGAAACATAGCCAAGATATGGTCAAGCAGTATCTTCATAGAAGGATTGCTGGCGCGTTTTGTTTACCTGTCCCTGTACAAGATGCACCAGGTTGCCCTGCATGGCTATATTCGCACCGGGCTAACTACCATTGCCAACATTCTCACGCGACGAAACCGCCCGAGAATGAAACTGCATTAAGTTGCATGCCGAATTCCGCTTTACTGCAGGCCGTGTTTCTTTAACCTGTAGCGCAGTGCCATCCTGGTGATACCAAGTTCCCTGGCAGCCTTTGATACATTTCCATTGGTTCTTTCCATCGCCTGTTTTATAAGGCCAAGTTCGGCAGACTCCAGCGTTGCATTGCTATCAACCGCTGCAGGAGTAACACTCTCATTAACTGCGCCCGGGAGCTGAAGTAAGTCAGGAGAAATATCGTCGCCACCACTGAGTAACACCGCGCGCTCTATCATGTGTTTAAGTTCTCTCACGTTGCCGGGCCAGGGGTAATCCATCATCGCCGTTTTCGTGTCCCTGGCTATGCCAGGTGTAGACAAGCCGTAACGTTTTGCCGTCTGCTGCGCGAAGTGATCCGCCAGCAGAATGATGTCGTCGCCTCTTTGACGTAAGGGAGGCATGGAGATGGTCAATACGTTCAGGCGGTAGTATAAATCTGATCGGAATTCACCTGTCGCAGCCAGTGTTTCAATATCCTTGTTTGTCGCTGCCATGAACCATGCTGCGACTGAATGTTCCTGCGATGAACCAATCCGCCTCATGATGCGACGTTCCAGCACCGCGAGAAGCTTTGACTGGAGATCCAGTGGTAATTCACCGATTTCGTCCAGGAACAGGAGCCCGTCTTCGGCGGCCTCGATCAAGCCGGCTCTCGCGGTGTGCGCGTTTGTGAACGCCCCTTTTTCGTGACCAAACAACTCGGCTTCCATCAGGTCCTTTGGTAGGCTGGCACAATCGACGTGCACGAAAGGCCTGCTTTTTCTTGCACTGTTGGCATGCAACAGGCGCGCAACCACATCCTTGCCACTGCCGGTCTCACCAAGAATCAATACCGTTGGCGGAATTGCCTGGCTGTTCTTGCCGAGTTCGGCAATCCGCGATACCTGTCTCCTTACGCCCTCGATCTCGGCACAGTTGCCAAGGAAATCAACTCCCTCAACAGCGTGTTTCTCCCTGGTGCTGGAGTAATCGAGTTTCCTGGTCAACTCGTCTTTCTCAAGCACCTTCCTGACATTAATCAATAGTTCTTCAAGGTCAACTGGCTTCTTAAGGTAGTCAGCGGCGCCCAGTTTCATCGCTGATACCGCATCTTCAATTTCGCCGTAAGCAGACATGGCAAGGACAGGCAAGGGCTTACCGGACTTGTTTCCAATCTCTTCAAGAAAATCCAGGCCCGACCCGTCAGGGAGCCGCATATCCAGCAGGATGAGATCAGGCGAGTGCTCTTTATAGTTGCTCCTGGCTATTTCCAGGGTCGGGCACACGTGGCAGGTAAATCCTTCCCGAGTGAGTTTTTTATTAACCGCCCGGGCAAACACATCTTCGTCTTCTACGATGAGAATGTTTTTTTCAATGACCGGTACTACTGCCGGGTCGATGGGTACATTTGAATCAGTCGTCATTTTCACGTCTCTTCATTTTGATTTAATGGACAGCTCACGATGACCCTTGTGCCATTTGATGTACTGTCAAAATCAAGTTTCCATCCGTGCGCCTGGCATATTTTGTAGGCCACTGGTATTCCCAGGCCTGTGCCAAACTTTTTAGTAGATGGACCAGGTTCAAGGTTGCCCTGCTCCGGACTGAATTTCAGCCCGGGCCCCTGGTCTTTTATGACCAGGTTGAATTCATCTGCGTCCTTGTGCATTGATAGTTCAATCTCATCGCCACTGCCTGATGCTTCGACCGCGTTGGCTAAAAGGCAGTAAAGCGCCTGCTCCATCAAGTCCGGGTCTACATATAATTCGATATCCAGCTCCCAGTCAGTTCGCCGCAGCTCAAGTTTTTTTTCGGCAATTTTGGAATCAAGCATAATCAGGCTGGATTCAAACAAATGAGAAGCCGTCACTCTTCTGAACTGTGGCTTTAGTGGGTGAAGATAGGACACGAGGGCACTGACCCAGCGCCCCAGGCGGTCAATCGTATCCATGATTGCCTGGCTACTTTCTTTCAGTTCCTCCTGGTCGTTAACATCATCAAGCATTTGTGCTGTCGCTCGAATACTGGCAAGGGGATTGCGAACGTTGTGTGCCACCACCGGTATGAGCGCACCAAGCGCAGCCTGCCTCTCTGTTTCCACGAGGGCATCCCTGCTGCTGGAGAGATCCTCGGCCATGGAATTCAGGGCGTCGCTGATTTCAGCTACTTCTTCAACCCCCCTTTCGGGAATACGATGTTCCAGTTCACCGCGACGCATGATAGCCGCACCCTCTATGATTGACGCCAGCGGCCTGACGAAACCATGAATAAGAAAATGACGTGTAAACAGCACAAGCACCAGGGCGACAAGAAAAAACACGGGTATAAGTATCGGTGCATATTCCGTCCACACTGCAATGGTGCGGTCCAGTTCCGCGTGTTTATCCGTGAGATTGGATTTGAAACGCAGGTACTTTCCCTCGAATACCGCTGTTAAACGCTGTGAAAATCTCGGGTCAACAATCTGCAGGCGAATCGCGCTGTTCAAAAGATAAGGATCGGTAAAAATCGCATTCATATCATTTTGAATAACCCTGTATGAATACTGCAGTTCCTGGATGAGCTCTGCTTCTTCCCTTGAAAGCGAGTTTCTGCGCAGTTCGTTAAAAAGTTCGCTGATGCGACGGGAATTTGCGCGATACTGGTTATAGGCACTTTGATCCTCGGTGAGTCTCGCCCTGATGACCTGCTGAATTTGCCGGAATAGTTCACTGCGAATCTGCTCAGTGACAAAAATCAGGTTGTTTATACGCACCGACTCGGAAGAGGTTTCCTGCCAGAAATAGGCAGACAGACCACCGAGAGCCCCGGTTACCGCAACCAGCAGCAAAAATGCCACTTCGTGGATAAGCAGGAGATTTTTCAATGAGCGACGGCGGGAAAGCATAGGGCCAGTATACTCGATACTGATGTGGTTCATATAGACCAATTGTAGTGTGCCAAGCGAACCAGTTTTGCGCTTCTCAGGCAGCGGGAGTCACCTCAAGACTCCTTAAATAGCAAGCTTAGTCATTGTTTATATTGATATTTATATACCTTGCACGGAAATTGGCATCATTTTCGCTGTGAATAAGTAGCCGGCTTACCGGTAAACTTTAAATTTTCTTAACAGGAGGATACTCATGAGTTGGGAAACACCACAATACGATGATATTCGTTTTGGTTTCGAAGTAACCATGTACATCAACAACAAATAACATCGTTACTTTGTATTAAACGGCAAGGGCTCTTCGGGGCCCTTGTTTGATCTCAAGCTGCTTAACAAATCCTGCCTGGGCGTTTGCCGAATCCGGGCAAAGTGACATAATGTCTTGATTTGAGACATTAATTCACGTTTATGTGCCAGGCCAATAGCTTAGCCAATTGTTCTACCAGTGGAACACATCATGCCCCCGCGGTTCATCCCTGGATAGGACATATCCTCCTGCTTACCAGTGTTCTCCTTCCGTTCAATGTCCTGGCAATTGACGACGCCTACCAGCTACTAATTTCCAAGTCGGAGAAGCTATTACACGTTGTAAAGGGAGAAAGGACCGTACGTAGTTTCAACATATCACTTGGAAAAGGCGGCAAGGGCACCAAGCGACGTCTTGGCGACAATAAAACACCCATCGGTGTTTACAAGATCATGGATTTCAAGTCGGACAGCAAGTTTCATTTCTTTATGCAAATTGACTACCCCAACCTGCTTGATGCCTGGTATGGATACAAGAACTCTGTGATTACGGCGAAAGACTTCAAGAGAATCGCGTTTGCCTTCAAGGGCAGACAGAAACCACCACAAAATACCCCGCTGGGTGGATATATTGGTATTCATGGACTGGGGGAAACCACGGATGAGCGATTGCAGATACATGAAGCGATGAACTGGACCGAAGGATGTATTGCCATGACTAACAGTGAGATCACCACTCTTCGCGAATACGTGTCGATTGGTACCCGCGTAACAATAAGAGAGTGAAATGAAATTTCGTTTCCCCGCCCTGGGGCTATGCACCTTGCGCCATGTGACCCGGCCTTATGTTCTGCTTATTGGGCTCGTGTTTTTTATCGCTGGATGCGAACAGGACAGGCGAGATTATCTCCAGGTTAGCAGCGATAAACCTGTTCTGCATATACTTGAAGATGCTGAGTTTGCTATTACGGAACGGAATTTCAGGATCAACGTGCGCCTGCACATTGGCAAAGCAATAAGGGAACGGGGTTCAACTGGCTTTCCCGATAACGAGGTGATATTGTTTTGTAACTTGAGCTATGCGAAAAGGATGCTTGAGCTGGCCCCCGAATACGTCCGTTTCTGTCCTCAACGACTATCTGTGTATGACAAAGGTGAAGAGCGCATAATTTTTGCGTCACTTTATCCCGAGGACTCCTCGAACATTGCTCTTAACAAGGTTACGAGAGAAGTGAATACAGAGGTTCGGGAAATTGTCGAATTTGCTGCTACTGATTGGCCCGAACTTGAAAGAAGCGAACAGATTGACATAGCTGAATAACAAACAAATACCAGGGAATAAAACATTGAAAAAAGATTACCATCATTTGCTGCTGGCCTGGATGATACTTACAGGTCTGATCGTGTTTGCCCTTTATGTCACCTGGAGAGAAGACATCCTGATGCTTCTGTTCGCTGGAGATAAAAGCAGGATATCCTGGGCTATAACGCTTCTCTATTTTGTTGTCACCCTGCATTGCTGTACCCGTGCCTGGTACCTGTCGAGCCAGTTAAACCTGACAATGAATATTGAGAAACTTTTACGAACGAATGAGAAAAACCTGGCCGTTCGCCTTGATGATGGAGTGGTCCATGTTAATGGCAGTCACGTACTGCCGGACTCCGTTTTGTCTGAATACCTGCATGACCTGATTTACAAGACGGAACACGAAAGCATCAATAATAATTCAGAAACATCTCGACAAAGTAACGACTTACTCGAAGTTTACGAGGCCCGCTTAAAGAAGCCTCATGACGCTGGTTGGTTCTGTGCTGATGTCATGGTGAAACTGGGATTGCTGGGTACCATTGTCGGTTTCGTTCTCATGCTGGGTACCGTATCAAACGTTACGGACTTTGACCTCAGTACAGTGCAGAAAATTCTCAAGCACATGAGTTCTGGTATGGGTACTGCCCTGTTCACTACTTTCGCGGGGCTTGTTTGCAGCATCCTCGCTGGCATGCAGTACCATATGCTGGACCGTGGCGCTGACGATATTATTGATGCAGCCAAGCACCTCAGCAGTGTGTACATATTGCCCAAACTAAACCATGTAGCCTGAGCGAATGTACAAAAGACGGCGACAGGAATCTGATCCGTTTACGGACTTACTGTTTAATGCGCTGCTGGGGTTCACTTTCCTTTTCCTGGTAGCGATCATGTTTATGAATCCTGATGCGAAGTCAGGATTGATTGACCCAAAAGCGGAATATATTCTGACTATTACCTGGGAGGATAATAGTCCCGATGACATCGATACCTGGGTTGAGGATCCCGATGGACAGGTAATCTGGTTCAGGGCACCTGAGGCAGGATTGCTGCACCTCGACCGGGATGACAGGGGGCTTCTCAACGATACTATTGATATCAATGGGGAAACCATCCAGAACCCGCTAAACCAGGAAGTTGTGACCATTCGAGGGGTGGTAAAAGGGGAATACGTAGTTAATCTGCATTACTATGCAACAGAAACTTCAAAGCCTGTAGATGTTAATGTCCGCCTTGTTAAGGTCAATCCGGCACTTGAAGTTATCTATTACGGTATCGTGCACCTGGAAAAAGCAGGAGATGAAAAAACAGCCTTAAGATTCAAAATCGGGGGAGACGGCAAGATTTACGGACTCAACTTTCTTCCCAAAAAACTCGTTTCGTTTGAATAATATCAAGGAGAAATATTTTGGTTACCTTAAGTATATGGGGATTAATAGCAGCTTATATCCTGGTTGCTATACTGCTCTTGAGCGTAAATCTGTATTCCAAATGGTCCTGGCCTGTAAAGGCAGCCACGATCATCGTGACCTCTGTCTTTTATGTAATTAGCTACATGTCTTTTCCACCACTACTGGGTTGGCCTACAGAGCAAATTCCACCCAGTAACTTCAGGCTGATTTCTGCTCACGTAGAGCAACCGGACAAGATTACTGGCGATGAGGGTTCAATTTATCTCTGGCTAATGCACATAGATGACATGAGCACGAATACGCCACCGAGGGCATACAGGTTCCCTTATACAAACGACCTCTATGAAAAAGTCGTCATTGCGAATGCCAAGTTGAGTAAAAACATTGCCTTGCTCGGTGAAATAGAGGAACCTGACGACACCACGGGAAAAATCCAGGTTGAAGATGCAACACGATTGGGACAAATTTCCACGAACATGCAGTTTTATGATTTACCGGACCCACTCATACCGGATAAATAGATGACAGCACCCATTAGTCGTAAATTCTTCTTATGTATAGTGTTGCTTACAATGATGTCGCCCAGCGCTCCTGTACTGGGCTGGGATCGAATAAGTGATGGCCTCGACCTTCGCTGCGAGCAGACCTTAGGCGAGCAACTATCCTGCAGCTACAGGCCACTTCTTGGTGGGCGTGTAATTAATGTCACTGCAACGGCTGCAAAAACCGACCTGCCTGTCTCTATAAACTCGAATTTTCCCGACGAATCTGTCTCGATCTTTTTCCTGGTTGATACAAGTGACCCGGGGCGTCAAAACGTAATTAATAAAAACGTACTGCAAATCCAGGAAATCATCGCATCCAGCACCGGGAACTATAAACTTGGTATCGCAGCATTTGACAAGAAGTTGAAAATACTCGCCCCGCTCGGCTCAAGTAGTTCCCGCATATCCACTGCCCTTACCGGGTTAAAAGCAGAAGGGCGAACGACAGAACTATACCGCTCACTACTCCTGACAATCGAAAAGCTGTCGCGTACTGCATCAAAGAGAAAGATTATATACCTGTTCTCTGATGGCCAGGCTGAGGATAAAGCCTACTTTCACAATGACGTGGTAAAGGCTGCCCGAAAAAAAGGCGTGGTGATAAACAGCGTCGGATTTCCTCGCTCTGTCTCGCTGTCGGTCGCCCTGCAGACCCTTAGAAGGTTGAGCGAAGAAACCGGCGGAATTTTCACGGAATCGAACGAGGCCTTTGACTTACCAGGCCGGTTCTATCGTGAAGTTTTCAAAAACGTAAACACCGGTGGCGAATTTACCGTGGATCTTTCTGCCCTCGGAAATGTGCTTACTCGCCCTTCTACCACTGTGGAACTGCAGTTCTCCAGTGATATTGGCGATATTGATTTCAGAGTGCCAGTATCCCTCGCAGGCACTGCACTTTCCAGGCCAGCACAGAGGCCTGTCCAGGCCCCGGCACCGACCCCATCACCTTCACCGGCACCGGTAGCCCAGGGGCAACCGGAAATCAGGATTGTCTCGCCCACTGCCGAACCGGAACAGGTTAACTTCTGGTTATGGTATGGCTTGCCTATTGCGATAGTGCTGTTATTCGTTATCTCCCTGTTTACCTTGATCCTCACTTATCGCAAACAACCATCAAAAGATAGCTTTATCTCGGGTGTACCCCTGCAGACAAAACCTTTCGCTTACCTTGTTACCCAGGAAGAAAAGTCAAAGCGCTACCCGATACTTAACAC
>CAZXDV010000049.1:0-14972 GCA_964639535.1 uncultured Enterobacteriaceae bacterium
TGTTTGAGCGACGCGATCATCTTGATGCACTTGCCATAGGGCTGATGTTATTGCTCTGTTTTCTCTGGGGCTTTGCGCAAATCACCATCAAGCTGGCTGCAACCGGGATATCACCGCTGATGCAGGCTGGAATTCGCTCTGTTATTGCAGTTCTCTGTCTCACGGCCTGGATGTTTTTTCGCCGCATCCCCGCTTTCAAAAAAGATAATACGCTGGTCCCGGGTATAGGTGCTGGCCTGTTGTTTGCGCTTGAGTTTGGATTGATTTACTGGGGTCTTGAATACACCTCCGCTTCCCGCGCTGTTATCTTTATTTACACATCACCTTTTGTTGTTGCCCTGGGTGTTCACCTGCTTGTGCCAAAGGAAAGACTTGGCAGGTTACAACTGTTGGGCATGCTGCTGGCATTTTGTGGTGTTATCGTCACGTTTGCCGAGGGCATTACTGTGCTTGGCGGACGTGCCTGGATGGGTGACCTGCTCTGTTTCGTTGGCGCAATATTCTGGGGTGCGACCACGGTGTTAATCAGGGTGACAAAACTTGTGGCGATAGAACCCAGCCGAACACTGTTCTACCAGTTGCTGGTTTCAGCCTTACTGCTGCCGATATTCTCGGTGTTACTGGGGGAATCCGGTGTGACTTCACTTACACCGGTGGTGCTTGCCTGTCTCGCGTTCCAGGGTGTGATAGTTGCATTTGCCAGCTACCTGACCTGGTTCTGGCTTATTGCTCACTATCCCGCCAACCGTCTTGCCACCTATACATTTCTCACGCCACTGTTTGGTGTGCTGTGCGGGGTGGTCTTTCTCTCAGAACCCTTTACCCGGGGCGTACTGCTCGGCCTCGCCCTGGTGATGTCGGGCATTTACATGGTTAATCTGAAAACCGCGAAAGCCGAATAAAGCTCAAAGTATGCCACGAAGTTTTTCCAGGTCCCTGTAACGACTTGGAATATCATCGCGATCCGCACCCATTCTCAGGTCCCGCAATCTTTCAAGCGCACGAAGTAACACCGGTAGCGGCGGGCCACTGGCGGTGAGCCTGTCTTTTTGTGTTTCGGGAATATGTACCGATGGATCTTCAATATATTTTCTCACCAGTTCATCATGGTGATATGCATAGGCAAGTCCGTGTGCTTTGCAGACCTCGAGAAATACTGCGAGGTTTTCCTGGTAAGTTTCCAGCTTGCTGTTTTCTTCCATTTCGGCCAGGAACTGGTCGAGGAAACTTGTCTGGGCAATAGCATCCTGCAGGCGCTCCTGCTCCGAATACGGCATGTAAGCCTTCTTATCAATGATGACATCAAGGTAAACAGGATCATCCCTTGAACAAAGGCCCAGCAACAGGTCAATTTCATTTACCCCGGCAAAGTCGCCGGCATTGGCGCCACGAAAGTCGCGCCTGCCCACACGATAAGGCTTGTAGTAGGGACGCACGTTGTAAAAGAACCGCTTCACGTCCAGGTCATTATCAAGCAGCTGGTTAAATTTAAGAACTTCATCGAGGGAGTCCTTCGCCTGCCTGAACAGGTAAGCCATGATCGGGTGAGTTACACCAAGACGCATGGCCCTCACCAGCGCATCAGCTGCCTTTGCATATGCAAACAGGCCGAGCGTGTTGTAATCAACAAAGATCCTTTCATCATCAAGAGCAGTGAATGTTCGGTAAAAACCACCCTCTGCACGGTTGTAAAGCTGCAGGTGGGTTGCCATGAAGCGCGGGGCAACACCCAGTGCCGAACCCAGCTGCGAAGCTATGGTTGAAGCTTCAGCCAGGGGCGAGTATCCATTTTCAAGCGGCTCATCCACCTCGTGTCTACGGCATGCTGCCATGTACATGCCGACATTACCCAAAAGGTGAAAACGTCTCTCGTAGGCAGCGGGAATATCATCCGGGTTCGCAAGAATGGCCGCGATCAACTCCCTGCCTTCTCCTATGAGGGAGTCGGTAAGGGGTCTCGTCGTATCATCATGGACAATGAGCGTCTCCTTGCCCAGGTAATATTCTTCAAGCGAGGTGTTTAATTCCTTGAAGCGATGACGTATCCAGTGATCCAGCTTGTCGATGGTTAAGGCCATAAATTCAGTTCTCCGCGTTCTCTCGATAACTGCCCTGTCTTTATATTCTTTCGATGACCAGGGCGATTCCCTGGCCCAGGCCAATACACATGGTTACAAGTGCGTAACGGCCACCGGTCCTTTCAAGCTGTCGCATTGCTGTCAAAGTGAGCCGTGCGCCAGAAGCTCCCAGCGGGTGACCGATTGCAATCGCACCACCGTTTGGGTTAACCCTTTCATCGTCAAACGGCAGGCCGAGTTGCTTCAGGCATCCTAGCACCTGCGTAGCAAAGGCTTCATTGACTTCGATCACATCAAGGTCTTTTAACTCTATACCCGCTCGTTGCAATGCTTTTTGCGAAGCGGGTACCGGTCCCAGTCCCATGACCCTGGGCTCCAGCCCGGCGATGGCACCAGCCATGATCCTTGCCCGGGGTTTAAGTCCAAGCTTCTCTCCGAACTCGCGATCACCAAGAAGCAGTGCTACAGCACCGTCATTGATACCGGAAGCATTACCCGCCGTGACCACACCATCGGGGTAAAGAGCCCTGAGATTCGCCAGCTTCTCAAGCGTCGATCCTGGCCTCGGGTGTTCGTCCGCATCCACCATCACGCTGGGCGATTTACGCGTCGGCCCGGGTGCTTCAATGGGAAGTATTTCTTCAGTATAAAAGCCATCCGCCAGGGCATCGGCATATTTTTTTTGCGAGGCGGCTGCAAAAATATCGCTGTCTTCACGACTGATGTCGAGATCCTTCGCAATATTATCTGCGGTCTCCGGCATGGTCTCGCTACCGAACTCCTTGTAAAAGCGCGGGTTCGGAAAACGCCAGCCAATCGTTGAGCTGGTCGCGGGCGTAGGCAGACTCGGCTTTAGACATGATCCAGGGCGCGCGACTCATGCTTTCCACGCCGCCGGAGATAAACATGTTTCCCTCGCCACAGCGAATCGCTCGGGAGGCATCTATCACGGCGGCCGCACCGCTTCCACACAGGCGATTGACGGTTTGCCCACCAACAACAAGCGGCAGACCTGCCAGCAGGCCCGCGTTTCGGGCGACATTGCGGCAATCCTCACCAGCCTGGTTACTATCACCACAGATAACATCTTCCAGCAGGCTGAGATCGAAGTCCGAGCGACTCACCAGGCCCTTGATGGTTGCTGCCAGGAGTTCATCGGGTCGTATTTTTGAAAGTGCCCCGCCGTGTTTTCCTATGGGGGAACGGATACCATCAAATATCACTGCTTCGGTCATTTAACTTTCCTCAATTGTTCTTTATGAATCGACGCCTACTCCCCGGCAAGTAATGACAAACCCAACTGCGCCCGGCGTTTTAACCAGGGGCTGGGACGATAACGTGGATCGCCGTAAACTTCGAGCAGGTTTTCAAGGATTGAAAGCACACGCTTTGCCCCTATCCTGTCACCCAGCGCCAGGGGACCTTCAGGATAGCCCAGTGCCAGCCTGGCACCCGTATCAATATCTGCCGGTGCAGCGATACCCTGCTGCGCAATGTCACTGGCGATGTTAACAATGCTTGCCACGATTCTCTGGCTGATAAAGCCACCGCTATCTCGAATAAGGGCAACCGCCCTGCCTTCAAAAGAGAAAGCAGCCTGTGCCTCGCGTAGCACCTCTTCCCCTGTCGCCGGACTGGCCATCATGGTAAGCCGTGCTTCCCCGGGGAACAGCGCATCCACTGCCACCACCCTCTCACCATCAAGACCTTTTTCAACGATTGTTGAGCTGGTGTCCTTGCCCAGTGGTGTCACGATAATGATACTGTCGCTGGCGGGCTGATCACCACGGTCTATGCTTACCCCGGCCTTTTCAAGCATTGCCCTGGCAGCATCGGCCAGGTCAGGATATTCCGGGTCCACCCAGAATTGCCGGGTGACTTTCATGCCTGCAGCAGTGTCCCTTGCGTGTTCCTGCTTCTGCCCATCAAGGTAGCGATAAAACCCCTCACCGGTTTTTCTTCCCAGCAGTCCAGCCGTGTACCTTCTTTGCTGCAGTGGCGTGGGTCGCACGCGAGGCTCATTAAAGTACTGCGTGTAGACCTGCTGTGACGCAGGGAAAGTGACATCAAGACCAGTAAGATCCATTAGTTCAAACGGCCCCATCCTGAAACCCATGCAATCCCGCACAACCTCATCCACGGTTTGTACATCAGTCACATTCTCATGAAGCAGGCGAAGACCCTCGGTAATTAGCCCACGACCCGCATGGTTAACCAGGAACCCGGGAGAGTCGTTTACCATCACCGGCGTGTGCCCAAGTCTCAGGGTGAGAGCATGCAATTGACGGCCAACCTGTTCGTCGGTTCGAAGCGCAGAGATAACTTCAACGAGCTTCATCAGTGGAACCGGGTTAAAAAAATGGAAGCCGGCAACGCGACCGGGGTTTCGCGCACTGGCCGCAACGGCGGTAACCGACAGTGACGACGTGTTTGTCGCCAGTATGCACTCATCGGAGACAAGCTCCTCCAACTGACCAAACAGGGACTGCTTCACCTCGAGTTTTTCCACCACCGCTTCGATAACGATGTCGGCAGCCGCGAGGCCGGCAAGGTCGGGGCTTGCCTTGATACGGGCCAGGGCAGCATCTGCCTCCGCGGCAGTCATTCGTCCCTTTTCAGCCGCACGTTTAAACATGCCAGAGACAAAGCCGATGGCGTCTTCAACAGCCTCGCCATCAAGATCAAACAGCATGACCTGCACACCTGCTGCTGCGGCCACCTGCGCTATGCCGCGTCCCATGACGCCGGCACCGATAATGCCCATCTGCAGCTCATCTTTTGAGAAATCTTTCATTTTCCAATGCAACTTTTATATTTTTACTATGCGGAACTATAATTAATTAATACTTGCTATTGTGAAATTATTAACATAAAAAGTAAAATAAACTACGCTAATTATTCTAGTCGGAGGCAATCAAATGGCACAGGCACAGCAAGCCCTGCCCCGCGCAGCACTCAAACCACTGGTCCTGGATTTTGAATCCCACGGCATCGACAAGAGACAGGACAGGAAATTTATTACCGCCCTTGCCAGGGGCCTGGAAGTACTTCGCGCATTCCAGTCCCAGGTGGGCCGCATGAGTAACAAGGAAATCTCCGAGCTTACTCGCATACCCAAACCTACTATTACCCGTCTCACCTACACCCTGAGTGAAATGGGTTACCTGCAGCAAAGCAAGGAAGATGGGAAGTATGAGCTTGGACCCGGTGTCCTGTCGCTGGGCTACCCGCTCCTCAGTGGCCTGGCTATTCGCCATCTTGCCCATGACCAGATGTCAGAACTGGCCAACCACGGAGGCTGTTCCGTAGCCCTCGGTGCACGCGACCGTCTCAGCATGGTTTACCTTGATGAATGCTGTGGCAACTCGTCCACTACCCTGAGACTTGATGTTGGAGCGCGCCTTGAGATTGCCCGCTCTGCCATCGGACGTGCCTGGCTTTCCGCGATTGACGATCTGCAGCGGGAAGAAATTTTCCAGCAGCTGGCCGATGCCTACGGTGAAGAATGGGAGGAACTGAAAGCGCGTATTGATGATGCCAGGCGACAGATCAAGGAACAGGGGTTTTGCATCGTGGACAGGGAATGGCGCAAGGATACCCGTACGGCAGCGATACCTCTTGTGAGTGCGGATGGGAAGAATGTCATGGCAATGAGCTGCGGCGGCCCCGCGTTTGCCCTGAGCATGGCAACCCTTCGCGACGAACTGGGACCGCGCCTGCATCACATCGGAGAGAACATCTCACCCTTTCTCGGCAGGTAAGCCATGGCCGGACCATTAGGCGGTATTCGTGTTCTTGACCTGAGTCGTATCCTGGCCGGGCCCTGGTGCAGCCAGATCCTGGCGGATCTAGGCGCACAGGTCATCAAGGTCGAACGGCCCGAAAGCGGCGATGATACGCGCCAGTGGGGTCCGCCATGGGCGACCGGCGGTGATGAAAGCTCAGACGGTGAATCCGCATATTACCTCAGCACCAATAGAGGTAAGCACTCACTTACATTGGACATTGGCAGTGAACAGGGGCGTGAGATCGTGCTGCAGCTGGCGCGCCAGTCTGATGTGCTAATCGAGAATTTCAAAACCGGCGGCCTGGCAAAGAAGGGCCTTGGCTACGAGGACATCCGCAAGGCCAGGGAAGATATCATCTACTGCTCTATCACTGGCTTTGGCCAGGACGGTCCCCTCGCCCATCATGCCGGCTACGATTACCTGATCCAGGCCATGGGCGGGCTCATGAGTATTACCGGCGTGGCAGACGGCGAAGCGGGTGCAGGCCCACAGCGGGTCGGGGTTGCGGTCGGGGACCTGACCACCGGCATGTATTCCACCATTGCCATCCTTTCTGCCCTGCACCACCGTCATCAAACTGGCGAAGGGCAGCACATTGATATGGCCTTGCTGGATACCCAGGTGAGCTGGCTGGCCAACCAGGCATCCAATTACTTTGTCAGCGGCGAATGTCCGCAACGAACCGGTGCCCAGCACCCCAACCTGACACCCTACCAGCCGTTTCCAAGCCGCGATGGATACGTGGTTATTGCTATTGGCAACGACGGCCAGTTCCAGCGTTTTTGTACAGAAGCCGCTTGCCCTGAACTGGCCAGCGATGCACGTTTCACCACCAATCCCCTGAGAAATCAAAACCGCGCGGAGCTGATCCCGGCAATGGAACAAATCACCAGGACCAGGACGACACGTGAGTGGATCGATTCACTGCAGTCTGTCGCCGTGCCCTGCGGCCCAATCAACACCATTGAAGACGTGTTCAATGACCCCCAGGTCATTCACAGGGGAATGCAGATTGAACAGGATCATCCCCAGGCCGGCAGGGTGAAAGGCGTGGCCAACCCGATCAAGTTTTCCAACACGAAAATCGAGTACACGAAGGCACCACCTATGCTCGGTGAAGACAGCGACTATGTACTGCGGGAAATCCTGGGAAAAACAGCCGACGAAGTCGAAACCCTGAGAAGGGATAAAATTATCTAGGCGCCTTCGCTGGTTTCAGCGATCAGCCAATCCCGGTATTCATCGTTCACCTGCTCAATGGGCAGGGCAATAATGCCGGGGGTTTCATAGGGGTGCAGTTCAGAAATCAGTGACGACACCGCGCCAAAAAGACTTTCCCTTGTTTTCAGCAACAGCGGGTATTCCTCCTCGCTTTCAATCGCGCCCTTCCAGTGATAGCTACTACGGATTGCAGGATAGGTGTTTGAGCAGGCAACCATTCGCCGATTCAGCAATTGAGAGGAAATTGCCTCGGCCACTTCCCGGCTCGGGCAATTTACCCAGACATCAATCAGCTTCATTACGCAACACGATCTTGCCCGCCTGGCCAAATGACTCCAGCAACTTGTGCGCGGCCACAGCTTCATCCATGGGAAGTACATCATGGATGAGTGGTTCAATCCTGTGCTTGTTGACGAAATCAAACATGGCGGCAAATTCCGCCGGTGAACCCATGGTTGTTCCCTGGATTCGAATATGACGCAGAAAGTTCTTCGCCATCTCAAGACCCATGGACGGGTTTCCAAGGGTTGCACCAAAGAAGATATAGCGACCACCATTTACGAGGGTGCTTAACACGGCGTTCATGTCGTCACCACCGGCAGAATCAATGATGATGTCAAAACCGCCTGCCATTTCTTTCAGGGTATTGGTGAATCCCTCTTCCCGGTAACTCACACCATTGACTGCACCAAGCGTTTTCGCCTTGTCGATTTTTCCCTGGCTGCCGCTCGTCACGTACACCTTCGCACCCAGTGCTGCTGCCCACTGGATAGCAAAGGTAGACACACCACTTCCAGCGGCGGTGACCAGTACTTTCTGTCCTGCCTTCACTTCCCCGTGGGTGACCAGGGCGCGCCAGCTGGTCAGGCCAGCCAGCGGGATCGCAGCCGTCTGTTCCCAGCTTAAGTGGGAAGGTTTATCGAGAAAGTCCGTATCGGGTATGCAGATGTACTCGGCAAAGGTGCCCTGGTCGGGCATGCCAAGCACGCGAAAATCCGGTCCATAGCGGTGCTCTTCATCGCCCCAGGCCCGCGCCGGGTAAACTACGACTTCCTTGCCAAGCAGTGACTCATCACCACCCGGACCAACCGCGTCAATAACGCCGGCGCCATCAGAACCTGCAGTGCAGGGTAAAGTCGTACCCGGATACTTGCCAACAGTCATCCAGTAGTCCCTGCGATTGAGTGCCGAAGTCTTCAGCTTCACCCGTACTTCACCATTACCGGGTTGCGGGGTTTCCACTTCCCTGATCTCCAGTTTTTCCGGTCCACCAATTTCGGGTAATACCACTGCTTTCATGATTTTTTCTCTCCGCTATTTTTAAGCAATATTTATTACGCGCCTACGACAGTACCGGGGGTACCTTATCCAGGTTCCATCTCGCCGCCTGTTCATAGGCATAGGCCATTTGCAGGCAGGAAAAATCCTGGTAACGCCGCGCAATGATCTGCAAGCCCATTGGCAGGCCACGCTTGCCAAACCCCGCCGGTACATTAGCGACAGGACAGCCCGAAAGGGTACCGCCAATAACCACTTCCATCCAGCGATGGTAGGTGTCCATTTGCTTGCCGGCTATTTCTTTCGGCCAGTGCTCCTGGGCATCAAAAGGAAACACCTGGGCTGTCGGTAGCACCAGGTAGTCATACTTTGCAAATGCCTTTTCAAGGGCTGCGTACCACCTCGCCCGTGCAGCGGATGCCCGGGAGACATCATCACCACTTAAATTTGCCCCACCCTCAACTTCCCATACAAATTCAGGTTTCAACAGTGCCCTTTTCTTCGGATCCTCGTACAGCGCCAGGCCCCGTGAACGCACCAGCCAGTGCCTGAAGGTCAACCAGGTTTGCCATAATTCCTCCATCGAGTAATCAAGCTTTACCGCTTCGACGCGGCAGCCGACCGTTTCAAAATTTTTCATGGCATCCTCGCACAGGGACAGCACGCCATCCTCCATTGCCAGGTAACCGTCGTAGTTCCCCAGCCAGCCAACACGTACATCCTTAAAGTCACGCTGCAGTGGCCTGGTAAATTCACGGGGATCAGAATTAAGAGAGCTGGGTGAACGTGGATCAAAACCGGCCATGGTGGACAGCAACATCGCGGTGTCCGCAACGTTGCGACCCATGGGGCCATTACAGGGCAATTCTTCCTTGTAAGATCGGCTCAGGGGTACAAGACCCGGGGTCGGGCGAAAACCGATAACATTGTTGAATGCGCCTGGGTTGCGCAGGGATCCCATCAGGTCACTGCCATCTGCCACCGGCGAGGTTTGCAGGGCAAGGCTGGCCGCGGCACCACCACTGCTGCCACCCACTGAGCTCTTTGCATCATAGGGGTTCAGGCTGGGACCAAAGACCGGGTTGTAGGTATGTGAGCCCAGTCCAAATTCAGGCACATTGGTTTTACCGATGATGATGGCACCGGCATTCCTGATGCGTTCTACATGGATAGAATCCTTCGTCGCAATGTTATTCCGGAAAATGGGGGAGCCGTATGATGAAAGGTATCCCTTTGCATCCGCAAGATCCTTGATAGAAAAAGGAAAGCCGTGCATCCAGCCACGGTATTGTCCCGCACTCAGTTCATTATCATAACGGGACGCCTGCTTCATCAGCGCCTCCCGATCGCCAAGGGAAACAATGGCGTTGTAAACGGGATTGAGTATTTCTATTTGATCCAGGTATGCCTGCATCACTTCCTGGCAGGAAAACTGGCGACTCCTGATCGCTGAAGAAAGCTCCAGGCCGTTGAGCCGGGTGATCTCGCGGGCCAACCTGCCGCCCTTCGTTCCCAGCTTGCTGGTGGCGCAGGCCGGTAGACTGGTCACTGCCGCCCCTACTGCAATTGATGCACCTGCCCGTTGCAGAAAACGACGACGGCTTATTTGCGCAGAAATACTCATCAGAGAATCAACTTTTTTGATTTTGAATGCATTGTACCGGTCCGAATCAATTCAGCCTATTTAACGATGTTTGGGCCATTGGCGAACTCCAGCTTGCTAATGTAAGTCCTTGTCACTCTGCCCCAAGTGCTTTTTACCATTAATGTTTTTTGAATATAGAGGTTAATTAAGAATCAAGTATATTGTCGACAATATTTGCTATATCCCCCGCTTAAAATATAATTACAGCCTCAATTCGACGTTTTTGTTGACAATCTGCCATGGATACAGCACTTAACCGTGATACCCAGACCATCGCTGACAGGCTTAGCGAAGAGCTGATCACCGCCATTGTCCGCGGGGATATTCCGTCAGGAAGCAAGATCAGCGAACCCGACCTGGCCCGCAGCTACAAGGTCAGTCGTGGTCCGCTGCGCGAGGCTATTCGTCGACTGGAAGGACTCCACCTGGTAGCCCGCGTCCCCCACGTTGGCGCCCGCGTGGTAAGCCTGCACGTGAAGCAGCTACAGGAAATTTACCAGATGCGCGAGGCTCTTGAAGGCATGGCCGCACGACTGGCCTGCAGGCACATGAGTGAGAAGGAAGTGTCGGAGCTGAAAAACCTGCTGGATGAACACGAGCTGAGTATTCAAAAAAGTGATGGACGCGAATACTTTCAGCATGAAGGAGATTTTGATTTTCACTATCGCATCATACAGGGGAGTAAAAACCAGAGACTCGTGGAATTCCTCTGTAGCGAGCTGTATCACCTGATACGCATGTACCGCTTCCGCTCCAGCCGAATAAGTTCACGACCGGAACGGGCATTATCTGAGCATCGACAAATTTGCCAGGCAATAGAGCAAAAGGATGAGGAACTGGCCGAGCTATTAATGCGGCGCCACATCAGTACCGCGCAAAAACACATAGAGCAACAATTCCAGGGTGAAGGAGAAAAACAGGAATGACTACGACAGCGGGCCAGGCCTTTCGCCAGGCAGTTAAAGACAATCAGCCCTTGCAGGTGGTGGGCACCATCACGGCACTGGCAGCACGCATGGCCGAACGTGCCGGTCACAAGGCCATTTATCTTTCCGGCGGGGGACTGGCTGCCAATTCCCTTGGCATACCGGACCTGGGTATCAGCGCCCTTGAAGACCTGCTGGTGGATATAAGGAGGATTACCGACGTGTGCCCACTACCGCTGATGGTTGATGTCGACACGGGTTTTGGTGGCGCCTTCAATATTGCACGCACCACGCGCAGCCTGATCAAGGCCGGCGCCGGCGCCATGCACATGGAAGACCAGGTGGCAGAAAAACGCTGCGGTCACCGACCCAACAAGGCCATTGTCTCGCAGGAAGAAATGGTCGATCGCATCAAGGCAGCGGTGGATGCCCGCAGCGATGAAAGTTTCGTGATCATGGCGCGTACCGACGCGCTGGCGGTAGAGGGAATGCAGTCTGCCATAGAACGGGCCCAGGCCTGCGTTGAGGCCGGTGCAGACATGATTTTTCCCGAGGCCATGCAAACCCTTGAACAGTACCAGGAATTCCGTGCCGCAATTGATGTGCCCTTCCTCGCCAACATCACCGAGTTTGGCAAGACACCACTGTTCTCAACCCAGGAACTGGGCGAGGTGGGGGTAGATATCGTGCTCTACTGCTGCGGCGCATACAGGGCCATGAACAAGGGCGCCATGTCATTTTACGAAGCGCTTATCAAGGATGGTCATCAACGCAACGTCATCGACATCATGCAAACACGCGAGGAAATGTATGACATCCTCGGCTACCACGAATACGAACAAAAACTTGACGAATTATTTTCAAAGGGGGAAGGCTGATGGCCGAAAAGAAAAAAGCATTTAAGCCAAAGAAATCCGTCGCGCTCTCGGGCGTCGCGGCCGGTAACACCGCCCTGTGCACGGTCGGCCGAAGCGGTAACGACCTGCATTACCGGGGTTACGACATTCTTGATATGGCCGAGACCTGTGAGTTCGAAGAAGTCGCTCACCTGTTAATTCATGGCAAGCTGCCGAACAAGGCTGAACTTGCCAGTTACAAGAGAAAGCTTAAATCCCTGCGCGGCCTGCCGGAACTACTGCAAAACGCCCTTGAGCTTATTCCCGCTGCAGCGCACCCCATGGATGTCCTGCGTACCGGCTGCTCCATGCTGGGCACGATATTACCCGAGGCCACCGAGCAGGCACCCGCCGCGGCGAGAGACATTTCCGACAAGCTCCTGGCCTGCCTTGGTTCCATGCTGATGTACTGGTACCAGTTCACCCACAACGGTGTTCGAATCGATGTCAATACCGACGACGATTCTATCGGGGGCCACCTGCTGCACATGCTGCATGGAGAGGCGCCCAGCGAGGAATGGGTTCGCGCCATGCACACCTCTCTTATTCTCTATGCCGAGCACGAGTTCAACGCCTCGACCTTTGCCACTCGAGTGGTCGTGGGCACCGGTTCAGATATGTACTCGGCTATTTGCGGCGGTATCGGCGCGCTACGCGGACCGAAACACGGTGGCGCCAATGAAGTGGCCTTTGACATTCAAAGTCGCTATGACAACGCCGACGAAGCTGAAGCGGATATTCGCGAACGCATGGCGAAGAAGGAAATCATCATCGGTTTCGGTCACCCGGTTTACACCATTTCTGACCCAAGAAATGAAGTCATCAAGCGCGTGGCAAAACAGCTGTCTGAAAGCCAGGGCAACATGAAGATGTTTGATATTGCCGAACGCCTTGAATCAGTGATGTGGGACGAAAAGAAGATGTTTCCAAATCTTGACTGGTTTTCAGCGGTCTCATACAACATGATGGGTGTACCAACATCCATGTTCACCCCGCTGTTTGTTATTTCACGGGTGACGGGCTGGGCCGCCCATGCCATGGAACAGCGTGTCGACGGCAAGATAATTCGACCCAGCGCCAACTATACCGGCCCGGAAGATCAGAAATTCGTGTCGATAGAAAAACGCCGATAAAATAGAATATAACAAGAATCGGTATCCTGCCGTGACCGGGAAGAAGAGGGCCTGGTCACCTGCTACCTAATGAATATAACTATCATGGGCAAAAACGGGGCATGTCTGGCGACAAGCGCATTTACTATTTCGGCAGCAAGCTGACAGAAGGTAACCGGGACATGGGGGACCTGCTGGGTGGCAAGGGTGCCAACCTGGCGGAAATGACCAGCATCGGCCTGCCCGTTCCCGCCGGCTTTACCATCACCACGGAATGCTGCGCCGAGTACAACAGGCTGTCTGCGCTGCCGCCCGGCCTGGTGGATGACATCCGCAAGAACATGCAGCGTCTTGAAAAGGAAACCGGCAAGGGTTTCGGGGACAGCAAGGATCCCCTGCTTGTGTCAGTACGAAGCGGGGCCGCGGTCAGCATGCCCGGTATGATGGATACGGTGCTGAACCTGGGGCTTAATGATAAGTCCATCAAGGGTCTTGAAAAACAGACCGGCAACAGCCGCTTTGCGCTGGATGCCTATCGTCGACTTATCAACATGTTTGGTGACGTGGTAATGGGTATCGACCATCACCACTTTGAAGACCAGTTTGAGAAGATCAAGAAACGCCACGGCGTCAAAGAGGATACGGATCTTGATGAGGAAGGCCTTAGGGAACTCATCGACGCCTACAAGGGGGTTTACAGGAAGCATACCGGTGAAAGCTTTCCCCAGGATCCCTACAGGCAAATGGAAAAGGCGGTTGAGGCTGTATTCCAGAGCTGGAACATTCCACGCGCGGTAACCTATCGTCGCATCAATGATATCCGCGGGCTGCTGGGCACCGCGGTGAATATCCAGTCCATGGTATTTGGCAACATGGGTGACGATTCAGGAACCGGCGTCGCCTTTACCCGTGACCCGTCAACCGGGAAGAACGAATTCTACGGTGAGTTTCTTATCAATGCTCAAGGGGAGGATGTTGTCGCAGGAATTCGCACACCCCAGCCGGTAAGCCTGATGAAAAAGTGGCGCCCGAGGATTTACAGCCAGTTGCTAAAGGTAAAGAAAACCCTGGAAGGGCATTACCGTGACATGCAGGACATCGAGTTTACCATCGAGAGAGGTAAGCTCTACATGCTGCAAACAAGAACGGGCAAGCGTACCGGTGCGGCGGCGGTGAAAATCGCGGTGGACATGGTTAAGGAAAAACGTATCAGCCAGAAAACCGCGCTTCTCAGGGTTCCTGCCAACGATCTTAACCAGCTGCTACTGCCCTCTTTTGACCCGCGCGCCAGGAAACAGGTACTGACAAAAGGTCTCGCCGCCTCACCCGGGGCTGCCTCCGGGTACCCCGTATTTACAGCCGATGAAGCCGTGGCGCGGACCGAAAATGGTGACAGCGTAATCCTGGTTCGACGTGAAACCAGCCCGGAAGACATTCACGGCATGCATGCGGCCGCTGGCATTCTCACGACCCGCGGCGGCATGACGAGCCACGCGGCAGTGGTTGCCCGCGGTATGGGCCGGCCCTGTGTGTCGGGCGCCGGCGCGTTGCGCATCGACTACGGCGCGCAAACGATGACGGTCGGTGGGCAGACCTTCAACAAGGGCGACGTCATCACCATCGATGGGGCGACCGGCGAAGTGCTCAATGGCTCCGTGAAAATGCGCCAGCCGGAATTGTCGGGAGACTTCGGTGTCGTGATGGGCTGGGCCGATGCCGCACGAAAGTTGGGCGTGCGCACCAATGCCGATACGCCGCGCGATGCCGAGCAGGCGCGCAGCTTCGGTGCCGAAGGGATTGGCTTGTGCCGCACCGAGCACATGTTCTTCGAGGCGGATCGCATTCTTGCGATGCGCGAGATGATTTGTGCCGAAGACGAGAGCGGCCGGCGCGCGGCGCTCGACAAGATCCTGCCAATGCAGCGCAAGGATTTCGAAGACCTGTTCGAGATCATGGCCGGGCAGCCGGTCACGATCCGCCTGCTCGACCCGCCGCTGCATGAGTTCTTGCCGCATGACGAACAGGAGC
>CAZXDV010000050.1:0-14919 GCA_964639535.1 uncultured Enterobacteriaceae bacterium
TTTCAAGCCCGGGTATCTCGGATGCACCAGGTGGTGGTGGATAGAAACCGGCACGCTGAATACAGTCTGGTCGATTTACACCGGCGGCCTGGACCTTTACCAGAACCTGGCCGGGACCGGGTGTCGGTTCTTCGGTTTCGCGCAGCTGCAGCACATCGGGGCCACCTGGCTCAGTGATTTCGACATATTTCATAAACAGTAGTTTTCAATTGTGGAACAAGATGATTAAATGCGTTTTTAATTCACCACTTACTATACAAGGGGATCGCAGGATGGCAAGCGCAAGCGCACGACACATATTGGTAGACACTGAAGATAAATGTAATGAACTGAAGCAGCAGATAGAGGACGGCGCCGACTTTGCCGAGGTCGCAAAAGAACATTCCTCATGCCCGTCAGGTGCCCGCGGTGGTGACCTTGGACAGTTTGGCCCCGGGCAAATGGTCAAGGAATTTGACGAGGTGGTTTTCAGCGGTGAACTGAACACGGTGCACGGCCCGGTACAAACCCAGTTTGGTTATCACCTGCTGGAAATTACTGAAAGGACTGACTAGTTATTGATGAACTGGTCAGCTTTCAATTACACCAGTAATAAAAAGGCCCTGTGAAGGGCCTTTTTTTGTTTACAGCCATGATCAGGATCACAAGCAGGGTTTCCATTGCTGACGACGAGATCGAAATAAGGGCTATCCGTGCCCAGGGGGCAGGGGGACAGAACGTCAACAAGGTTTCTTCTGCCATTCATCTTCGTTTTGACATCATGGCCTCATCGCTGGTTGAAACCCACAAGCAGCGCCTGCTCAATAGCAGGGACAGTCGTATTAACAAGGACGGCGTGCTGGTAATCAAGGCACAGCGATTTCGCACGCGTGAAAAAAATCAGCAGGACGCATTGGAAAGATTAAAAGCCGTTGTTGCAAAACTGATTGCTGTTCCGAAAAAAAGAAAAGCCACGAAGCCTACAAGGGCGTCAAGGGAAAAGCGCCTGGATAGCAAGTCGCGAAAATCAAAAATTAAGAAATTGCGAAGTAAGGTTATTGATTGATCTCGCGCTGAGGGACCGTGAGAAGATCAATACCAGCGAAGCGACTGGTTGGACATAAAAGCGGACCCTCAGCGGCAGGGATAACATGCCATTCAAAAGATGAACAATGGTAGGCCGGTGAGGAGCTTACATGGATGTATTTACAGCGAGTCCGCGTTCTGTCCAAACAGTCGAAGCATACTCAACTGTAACTATCAATAGTAAGGGGAATCCATGCCTTTACTGGCTTCCTCTACAACATCACCATTATAGAGCTTCACCGACAAGTTCCCTCCGACTCGCCCGGCAAAAGGCACAAGCAAGTTATCAATATAGTTCTGCGCGTTTTCCACGGAATCGAATTCATAAAAGCCGCCCAGGCTATTATTGCTCAAGCCACTCAACCAGGTCTTGGATTTAAGACCGGGAAACTGTTTCATTTTTTCATTGACCTCCGGCCACTCGATTTCATCAAAAGGCTGTGAAACCTGGAACTCGGCGTGGAGAAAAACTCTTGTCACACTCATTACTCTATCCTCGAAAATAAAAAAGGCGGATAAGCAAGCTTACCCGCCTTTCACGGTTTTACTTAGTTAAACTGCTTCAACTTCAACAAGGCTGTCAAAAACTCGCGGCGCATGACCCATGTCAGCAAAGTCTGCCGATGCCACGACATTACAGGTTCCCTTGTTTAGCTGCCGCCAGTAACCCAGCGTGGTGATAACCAACCCTGCACTTACGTCATCGGTAATCTTTGCCACCGCTTCGTAGGCACCGCGGTCATTGAACACTCGCACCGTCTGGCCGTCACTGATACTGCGTGCAGATGCGTCTGCTTCGCTAAGCATGACGAACTGCTCGCCCTGGCCCTTGATCTTGTGGTCCATGTTGGCGTAGCAGGAATTCAGGAAACCATGGCTTTTTGGTGCAATGATATTGAGCGGGTATTTCTTTGCCAGCTCCGGGTTGCTCTCGGGAGATTCCTTTGAGGGCATGTAATCCGGCAGGTTATCCAGCGGCTCTGCATTACCTGGCTGCATACCTTCGTACATTTGCCTGAAAGGCCCTACCACGAAGTTTCCGTTGGAAGCTGTCTCGGAATAAAACTCGCACTTGCCCGATGGTGTAGGAAAGTTGCCTTCCTTGTGTGGTGCACGGTCATCCGGGCCGCCGATTCCGATACGCGCATAGCCGTGTTCACGAAGGTAATCCAGGTCAATACCTTCACAGGCCGGGGAATCCCAGTTGATAAAGTGTTCCAGGCATTCGCTATCTGACCACTTGAAGCGGTCTTCCTCGTAACCCATGAGCGCTGCCAGGCGTCGGAAAATTTCGTTATTGGATAATGCTTCACCCGGTGGCTCGGTGCACTTGGTGTTATAGGTGAAGTAGTTGTGGCCCCAGGAAAGAATGATGTCTTCCATCTCGGCGCCCATGGCAGCCGGCAACACGATATCGGCATAGGCTGCCGTGTCAGAGATAAAGTGCTCGGCTGAGACCAGGAAGAGGTCTTCCCTTTCCAGGCCCTTGATGATCTTGTCACCTTCAGGCGCCTGGGTAACCGGGTTGGAGTTCCAGCACATCATCGACATGATGGGCGGGTCGAGATCCAGCTCACCGGTCAGGGCCCGTCCCAGCTGCAGGTTGTTTACCACGCGCGTACCTTCGGGAATGAAGTCCGGTCGTGAAATCTGGTCCAGCGCATAGGGATGCTCCCAGAAAGTCATCTGGTATATACCACCACCCACCTCGCGCCAGGAACCGGTCAGGGAAGGCAGGCAGCAAATCGCCCGAATCGCCTGGCCACCGCCCCAGTTTCGTTCAACGGCAACACCAACACGAATTGCAGATGGATTGTTTGCCGCGTATTCCCTCGCAAAGGTACGAATATCTTCTGCAGGAATGCCGGTGATCTCGGCGGCCCACTCGGGGCTGCGATCCTTTGCACGTTCGGCAAGCTTGTCAAAACCCTCGGTGTAGTTTTCAACATAGTCCTTGTCGATAAGGTCTTCTTCGATAATGGTGTGAATCATGGCCATGGCCAGTGCACCATCGGTGCCGGGTTTCACGGGAATATGCCAGTCGGCCTGTTTTGCAGTGCGTGATTTATAAGGATCGATGACTACGATCTTTGCACCATTCTTCCTTGCGTCTTCGACGAAATGCCAGTGGTGCAGGTTGGTGCTGACACTGTTGCATCCCCAGATGACAATGTACTTCGCATGTACAAAGCTTTCCGGGTCTACACCGCTGCTGGGGCCGTGGGTCAGTACCCAGGCCGTGGCAGAACCTTCACCGCAAAAGGTACGTTCACATACAGTGGCACCCATCTTGTTAAAGAATGCATCACCGCCGTTTAATCCATGCACCAGGCCCTGGTGCCCGAGGTAACTGTAGGGCAGGATGGCCTCCGGGCCGTGCTCGGCAATGATATCTTTCCAGCGTGAGACAACTTCGTTTAATGCATCATCCCAGCTGATACGTTCAAATTGCTTGCTGCCCTTGGGACCAACGCGCTTCATTGGATAAAGCAGTCGATCCTCGTGGTAGTGACGTTTTTCATAGTCCTTTAATTTCACGCAGAGACCACCTCGTGTCATGGGATGATCCTTGTTTCCTTTTACACCGGTGAGCTTTCCATTTTCCACTTCAAACACCATGGAGCAGGTGTCCGGGCAATCATGGGGGCAGGCGCCGAAGTGGGTCTCTTTCATTTGTGCAGCCATATTCGATGTCCTCAATTATTGTTGTGCGGCGAGTCGAACACTATATAACGCCGGAAAAAGAAAATCAGCACCCTTAACCCCGGCAAATTACATCCTTAGATTCAGAGACTTAGCTTATCAGTCGACGTCGAACCAGGACCACCGCGAGGTAGTAACCGGCAAGGGCATAGGCTGACAGTACCAGTACGTGGGGCCACACGGTGTCGAGCTGCCCGGTCGACGCCAGCGGCCTGACCAGGGCGATGGCATGGGTCAATGGCAGGGCCTGCAAGAGGGGCTGCAGGAAATCCGGAAGGGTCCGTGCCGGGTAAAACACGCCACAGAATATGAACATGGGTGTTAACAGTAGCGTGACGTAGTAATTAAAGTAGTCATAGGAGCGAGCCAGTGATGCCACGAGAATGGCCGGGCCGGCAAAACAAAGACCGGTGAGAAAGAAAAACGGCAGGCAAAGGATCGCCTGCCAGTGCTGAATCGCACCAACAATAAACCCGACGATCAGGATGGCTGTGCTGCTCATCAGTCCCTTGGTGGCACACCAGAGCATTTCCCCGGCAACGATGTCATCCACTTCGAGTGAAGTGGCCAGCATTCCTTCATAGGTTTGCTGCGGCACCATGCGCGTATACACCGAGAATAGCCCCTCGTAGGTTGCCGTATTCATGGCGGAGGAGGCAATCAATCCACTGGCGAGAAATGTCAGGTAGGACACCCCGTCCATTTCCCCGATAAAGGCGCCCAGTCCAAGTCCCAGTCCCATCAGGTAAATAAAGGGCTCGCCAAAATTAAACATTGCACTGGTCGCTGCCATCTTGCGCCAGACCAGCCAGTCCCTGCGCCACACGGAGAGCATGCTGCTTCGAATGCTGGGTAAGCGCCAGTCCACTACTGTGCCTCCGTTAGCTCGCGGCCGGTAAGGCGAAGAAACACATCTTCAAGATTGGCAGGGCGATGCAGCCAGGTTAGTCCCTTGCTGTGTTCCAGTTTCTCGATGACGGAGACCGGAGAATTGGTGAAGCAATAGAGCGTCTCGTCCACCTGCTCGATGCGCAGGTTGTTAATATCCCGCAGTAAGTCCAGCGTATCCACATTATGACCGTGTATCTCGATGACATCAGATTCCACGCTTTCCCTGATCATGTTCCTCGGGTTGCCCTGCTTGAGGATCCTGCCCTTGTCTATGACGACCAGGTCATCACACAGGCGCTCAGCTTCCTCCATGTAGTGCGTGGTCAGTAACAGGGTCGTGCCCTGGTTTTTTAGCTCGCGCAGGCGTGACCAGATCATGTGTCGAACCTGCGGATCAAGCCCGGTGGTGGGTTCATCCAGGATAAGGAGCTGCGGGCGATTAACCAGCGCACGTGCAATACTCAGGCGTCGTTTCATGCCGCCGGAGAGGGTGTCGATACGGGTATGGCGCTTATCGTCGAGTTCAACGGAGGTGATGAGTTCATCTATGTAATCGCGGTGATTGTCATAGTTGAGATCAAAAAAGCTGACATAGATCTGCAGGTTTTCCAGTACCGTTAACTCCACGTCAAGGTTATCCATCTGCGGCACGACACCGATACGTCTCCGCACCTCGCGCGTACAGTCCGGCATCGATTGTCCCAGGACTTTCAACCGGCCTTCAGACTGCCGACTTTGTCCAAGAATCATTCTTAGCATGGTTGTCTTCCCCGCCCCGTTGGGACCCAGCAGGCCAAAGCAACCTCCCTCGGGGACATCAAGATCGACGCCATCGACAGCGCGAAAGCTGCCGAAATCCTTGACCAGGCCTCGCGCCTCGACAATTCCTGTACCCTTTGATTCACTCATGACGGACTTCATCATGATGAAGAAACTCTGCGCTGGCAAGTAGGCACAGGAAGGTGTAGTTTTCGTTGAATGCAAGAAGATGGAACAATTAGAGCGGCAAACGGTGCCGTTGCCAGTAGCCAGCCACTTGCTTCGGAAATAGGACTGGAGATTCTCAGGCAGGGGGGCAGCGCCGTGGATGCGGCTATTGCTGTGAACGCTGCACTTGGCCTCGTGGAGCCTCACATGTGTGGTATTGGCGGCGACATTTTCGCCATCCTCTGGGACGCTGGCAGTGGCCGGCTGTGCGGTTTTAACGGCAGTGGACGTTCAGCTTCCGCGCTTACCCGCGAACAGCTGCAGGCGGTTTTGCAGGAAAATAGTCTTGAGCAGATACCCATGCATGGCCCCCTTGCCGTTTCTGTGCCGGGGGCCGTGGATGGCTGGTTCAAACTGCATGAAAGGTTGGGACGCCTGCCCATGAAGGAGTTACTGGCACCGGCTATCCACTACGCAGAAAACGGCTTCGAGGTGACACCGGTGATCGCTGGCGAGTGGCAAAAATTTTCCAGCCTGCTTGATGGCAAGGTCGCCGGGGCCTTTAGCGATCTTTACCGACCGGGTTCCAATGCTCCCGGGAATGGTACTTCATTTCGTAACCCCGATCTCGCTGCCAGCTATGCAGGTATTGCCGAGAGTGGACCGGATTTTTTCTATCGCGGCGAGTTGGCCAGCACGCTGACTTCATTTATGAAAGAGCATGGTGGTTACCTGTCAATGCAGGACTTCGACACGCATCAATCGGGCTGGGTGGAGACCCTGTCTGTTAACTACCGCGGCTACGATGTGCACGAGTTACCGCCAAATGGCCAGGGGCTGGCAGCGCTGCAGATGTTCCAGATGTTAAACAGCATGAGTGTTTCCGATATGCAACCAGCCAGTGCGGACCTCATTCACCACATGGTAGAGATCAAGAAGCTGGCATTTGAAGACCGCGCTCGTTATTACGCGGACATGGACTTTGCCGATGTGCCTGTTGAGCAGCTCCTCGGTGAAGATTACTGCCGGCAGCGTATGTCGATGATCAACGACTCTGCCGCCATGGCGGTTAAAGCGGGTGAACCGGGCCCGCTTTCAAGCGATACCGTGTATCTCACCTGTGCAGACAGCGAGGGCAACATGGTCTCCCTGATACAGAGTATCTTTCATCCCTTTGGCTCGGGAGTTGTTGTGCCCGGTACCGGCTTTGCCCTGCAAAATCGTGGCATGTCTTTTTCCATGGATGCAAACCACGCCAATGTTTACCAGCCTGCAAAGAGACCTTTCCAGACAATCATTCCCGCTTTCATCATGCGTGACGGTAAACCCGTCATGAGTTTTGGCGTGATGGGCGGTGACATGCAGCCCCAGGGACACCTGCAGGTGATTTCAAACATCATTGATTTTGATATGGGGTTGCAGGAAGCCGGGGATCAGCCTCGCTGGCGTCACGATGGTTCATCGCAACCCACAGGGACGGTCAACGACAGCCTGCAGGATGGAGGAGGCCTGGTGGTGGAAGACGGTTTTGAGGAAGAAGTTATTACAGAACTTGAAAAGCGCGGTCATAAATTTGTGAATGATGACATGGGTTTTGGCTTTGGTGGTTACCAGGCCATTCGTTGCGCCAACGAAGGTGGCTACGAGGCTGCATCTGAAAGTCGAAAGGACGGTGTAGCGCTGGGTTACTAGCTAATGACGAAGAGCTTCGACGAACTGAGGGAGAGGGACGCCGCGTGCCTGTGGCACCCTTATTCAAGCACCATTAACCCACCGGCGGTGTTTCCCGTGAAATCAGCCAGGGGTGTTTACCTGGAGCTTGCAGACGGCAGCAAGATTATTGATGGCATGGCGTCCTGGTGGTGTGTTATCCATGGCTACAATCATCCCGTCCTCAACCAGGCTATCGAGGCACAGCTGGGCGACATGTCCCACGTGATGTTTGGTGGTTTGACCCATGAGCCGGCTATCAGGCTTGCAGAAAAACTGGTCGAGCTCAGCCCCGCCGGGCTCGAGCGCGTATTTTTCAGCGACTCCGGGTCAGTCTCAGTAGAGGTTGCCCTGAAGATGGCTATTCAATACTGGGCGGCGCGGGGCAAGGAGCGAAAGCAAAAAATGCTGTGCCTGCGGCAGGCCTACCACGGTGACACGCTTGGTGCCATGGCCACCTGTGATCCGGTTACCGGAATGCACAGCCTTTTTAATGACGTGCTCACTAAACATTACTTTGCCGATGCCCCCGGTATTCCTTACGACAATGAATGGGACGAAGGTGACATCGAATCCCTCAGGCTACTTCTTTCAGGGCACAGTGAAGAGCTGGCTGCACTGATACTTGAACCGATAGTGCAGGGTGCGGGTGGCATGCGCTTTTATCATCCCACGTATCTCAGGCGCGCACGTGAGCTTTGTGATGAATACGAGGTACTGCTCATCGCCGATGAGATCGCTACTGGTTTTGGGCGAAGTGGAAAGCTGTTTGCCTGCGAACACGCCGATATCAGCCCGGATATCATGTGCGTGGGTAAGGCACTTACCGGCGGCTGCATGACACTGGCCGCAACCCTCGCCACGGACGAGGTGAGCAGGGTTATTTCAAGAGAAGGTGAGGGCGTATTCATGCATGGCCCGACCTTCATGGCCAACCCGCTTGCATGCAGCGTGGCACTGGCCAGTATCGAATTACTCTTGGACGAAGATTGGAAAACCAAAGTTGACGCAATCGAAAACGGACTTAAGCATGGTCTCGCTCCCTGTGCTGAGCTAAGCAACGTGGTAGATGTGCGTGTCCTGGGTGCAATCGGTGTAGTAGAAGTGGATACACCAGTGGATATGCACGTGGTGCCGCAACAGTTTGTTGACGCCGGTACCTGGGTCAGACCCTTTGGAAAACTGGTTTACGTCATGCCGCCCTACATAATTTCTGACGATGAGCTAAACAAACTATGTTCGGCAATACATAGTGTAGTTGCGACGTTATAATTAGAAAAGGCAAGTCGCGTTTCACTATGACTGGAATACGGACACGCTGTTAATACGCCCATGTACGCTCCTCAGCGGCGTACCAGGAATTGACAGCCTGTTACTGGAGAGCTAAATGAGTCAAACCTGCATTATCATAGGTGCCAGCCATGCAGCGGCACAACTTGCACCTACCCTGCGCCAGGAAGGGTGGGAAGGACGTATTGTCGTCATCGGCGATGAAGCCTGGATCCCCTATCACCGTCCACCGCTTTCGAAGACTTTTCTGTCCGGCGAAAAGACCATGGATGAAATCTATATCAAGCCACAGAACGTGTATGACAACGCTGATGTTGAGTTCATGCTAAACACCCGCGTCGAGAGCATTGACAGGGAGAATAAGTCAGTCACCCTCGATAACGGCGAAACGTTGAACTGGGACAAGCTGGCACTGACCACCGGTTCGCGGGTGCGAAAGATTGATATGCCCGGCGTGGATCTCGAGGGCATTTACTACCTGCGTGATGCGGCGGATGTGGACAGGATACGTTCGCGCACGGGTGAAGGTAAAAAAGCGGTCATTATCGGTGGTGGATACATCGGTCTTGAAACTGCGGCCGTGCTTCGAAAGCTTGGAATGGAAGTAACCGTGATCGAGATGATGGAGCGTGTATTGCAAAGAATCACGACACCGGAAATCTCCGCCTTCTACCAGCGTATTCACCTGGAAGAGGGCGTCAATATTCTCTGTGGAGTGGGACTTGAAGCTTTTGAAGGCGAGGGCTCGGTGCAAAAGGTAGTATGTAATGACGGCAGTACCCACGATGCGGATCTCGTGGTGATTGGCGTTGGTATATTACCCAACGTGGAACTTGCCGAGGCCGCCGGGCTCGAGGTGAACAACGGTATTGTCGTGGACAAGTTTGCTCGAACATCAGATCCGGACATCGTCGCAGCGGGTGACTGTACATTTCATCCCAACGCCTTTTACGGCAGGGATATTCGCCTCGAGTCTGTGCAAAATGCATCCGACCAGGCCAGGACAGCAGCCCTGAGTCTTTGTGGAAAGGACCAGGCCTATGATGCTTTACCCTGGTTCTGGTCAGACCAGTATGATCTCAAGTTACAGATTGCCGGTTTATCCCAGGGTTACGACGAAGTGGTGATACGCGGTGATATCGAGGGTAGCCGAAGCTTTGCTGCCTTTTACCTGAAAGACGGTGTGATCATATCTGTTGACGCCGTGAATAAACCACCCGAGTTCATGATGGGCAAGCGCCTGATTAGCGGCAAGGTATCACCGGACCGGGACAAGCTGGCCGATGCCAGTGTACCGATAAAAGAACTGATGGCCTGAACAGCCAGCCTGGATGGAGAGAGTGATGTCATATAAAAAGAAGTACCTGGGTATAGCGTGTTGCATGCTGCTTGTGCTGGGCGCCTGCAGTGATGATAAGAGCGAGGTGGAAAGTAGCGCGGCAACAGGAATGGACTCAAAGATTCCTGCGCCCGAGGAAAGCACTGTATCTACCGACAGTGAGCTGTTGCCTCACCAGCAAATGGCAAAGGCATTTTTAAAAGAGATGGTGGAAATCGACAGTACCCATAGCACCGGCAGTGCAACTAAAGTTGCGGAAGCCATGGCAAAGCGTCTTATTGATGCAGGTTTTGATAAGGACGATGTGAAAGTAATGCAGCCTGCCGAAACCAAGGGTAATCTCATTGCCCGTTATCGTGGCAATGGCTCTGGGCGCGAACCGCTACTGCTACTGGCACACATTGACGTTGTCGAAGCAAACCCGGATGACTGGGAACTGGATCCGTTTACCTTCACCGAAAAAGATGGTTACTACTGGGGCAGGGGCACCATTGATGACAAGGATGAAGCTGCCATACACGTAGCAAACTTTATTCGATACAAGGAGGAAGGTTTTGTCCCGGATCGGGATATCATTATTGCGCTGACGGCGGATGAAGAAGGTGGTCCGCAAAATGGCGTGAAGTGGCTTGTTGAAGAACACCGTGAATTGATCGATGCGGAATACGCCCTCAACGAGGGTGGCGGTGGTGCGAGTAAAAATGGCCAGCATATTTCCAACAATGTACAGGCCAGTGAAAAGATCTATCAGTCTTTTAGTATCGAGTTCACCAACAGTGGTGGTCACAGTTCGTTGCCTGTAAAAGACAATGCCATCTATCACCTGGCTGATGCGCTTGCCCGAATTCGCGACTATGACTTTCCTGTTAGACTTAATGAAGTGACGCGAGCCTTTTTTGAACGTACTGCAGAGTTGCAGGAGGGGCCATTGAAGAAGGCCATGCAGGGTGTCCTGCAGGAACCGCCTGATGATGCTGCCATAGCCTACCTGGCCAACACACCATTTTATAATTCGCGCCTGCGAACGACCTGCGTGGCAACCATGATCAATGGCGGACACCGCGATAACGCCCTGCCACAGCGGGCAACTGCTACGGTCAACTGTCGTATCCTGCCAGACGGCTCAGTCCAGGATGTAAAAGATACCCTTGAATATGTCATTGCCAACGAGAACGTGGTTATCACAGAGGGCAAGGGCGGTACGATATCGCCCGCTTCTCCGCTTACACCCGAAATTATTGGTGCGATCGAGTCGGTCACCGACGAAATATGGCCGGATCTGCCTGTCATCCCCATTATGAGTACCGGCGCAACGGATGCCCGCTACCTGCGCGGAAATGGCATCCCGGTATATGGCGTGTCAGGTATATTCAGTGACATTGATGACAATCGTGCTCACGGCCAGAACGAGAGGATCGGTGTTGAGAGTTTTTTCGAAGGGCAGGAGTTCCTGTATCGACTGGTTAAAAAACTCAGCGGTGGCTAGCTGTCGCCCTGCTGGCTGTCGAGTTCCCTTGTAAGCTCGGCTTTTCTCAGTGTGAGTTTCACCACCTGGATTCCACACACGGCGACAATGGCGATACCCCCGAAAAGCAGCCCGTTCTGTACAAGCTCACTGGACAACGCAGGGTGAAAGGGTTTGCCGTCACTGGCGAATCTTGCATAAGCCCACAGTCCAATCATCAGCATGCCGGGTGTATCGTATACGCCCATCATCATGATTTTCTTTTCCACTTCCTTGATCTTCTCTTGTGTCGAATTAAACATCTGATCCTTATCCCGGTGACTGTGAAAATCTTACTGGAACCCGGGTCGGTCCTCACCCTGGGTGACAAGCACGGTACTGTCTATTACTGCTGTCTCGGTGTGAGTATCACCGGGTTCTACAAAATAACAGCCCCCGGCTGAGATACGGACTTTCCCGTCGACTTCCGTTTCCACTTCTATTTCCCCTTCAACGACCATCACCTGTACCCACAATGGGTGTGTATGCCGTGGAATAGTCATTCCTGCTGGCATTCGAAAGTAGGCGGAGCGCATACCAAAGTCGCCTTCCCATACGATACTTTTCTCCATATCAACGCCGCCACGCACCGGCGCTTTATTAAATGAAAGTTTTTCCGCGGGATAATATTTACTCATGCTGTCGTGCCCTCAATAGCCGGTGAACTCTTTTCCCTCTCGCCAAACCCTGAGAATTTTTCGCGTTTCCCTGATTTCGCGGGTCGGATCCCCGTCCAGCAGGACGAGATCTGCGCGCCTTCCAACTTCTATCTTTCCGCGGTCGTGTAGCCCAAAGGTATCAGCGATGGAAGCGGTTGCGCTCTGCAGTGTTTGAAGTGGTGTCAGGCCAGCAGCAACATAAAGTTCCAGCATACGGTGGTAACTGGCACCATGAACAATACGAGGGTTACCGTTGAATGCATCGGTGCCGGCGAGAAGCACGACGTTGGCATCTATGAGGCTACGAAATGCCGCAAAACTTTTTTCCATGGTCAAACCGTCCGGAGCCTTGAGCTCCTTGCCAAGTTGCTTACGGGAATTCGCCGACAGTTTTGGAGCAAGATGCTTATCCTCGAGTATCGATTTCGGTCCTACGTTGATGAAACCATCTATCACGGTAAGGTCGCCGGACACCACTTCGATCCCGCTATCGGCCAGTAGTTTCGCAAGGGCGGGCTCGCTGCCAGAGTCTCGCCAGTAATGAACCAGTCCATCCACCCGGGCCTCGACTGCAAGCCGGACATCCTTGCCACTTTCAACATGGGCCCAGACAAGCAGGCCCCTGGCGTGGGCTGCCCTGACAACGGCGTGAACAGTCTCCGGGCTTAATATCGGCACGTCCTGTTTCTCATGACGAACCCCGTTGATCATGATCTTTATATAGTCTGCACCAAGCCGGTATCGTTCTTCGACGAAGGCTTCGGCATTCGCAACATCGTCAAGCGTCGGAACGTCTATGCCGTACTCTGTGAAATGGCCACCTGCCCGGGTAATCGCGATGCCGGAAGAAAAGAAGTCAGCGACATCCCTGCGCGAAGCGGCTGCCTGTCGAAGCATGCTGTCATGCTGGGGAAAGGTCCCCATATCCAGCACGGTGGTGACGCCAAAGCCCAGCGCCTGCTGTAACTGTTCTACGGATTCCGTGTGGGTGTGAGCGTCAATAAACCCGGGTACGAGCGTGTGACCGCGAGCATCAATGACCTTGCTACCGCGGGAATCAAGAGACTTACCAATCCCGGCGATCTTTCCATCACGTACCAGGACATCCACATCCGTGATGATTTTCTTACCATCAAATACCCGGGCACCGCTTATGATGAAATTGTCGTTGACCGCGGTTTGTTTCTTTACGACATCAGCGGTGTTTGAACAGGCAAAACTGGCAAGCAGTAGTACAACAAGCTGAACCGTGAGGAAAATATCCCGATATTGTAATCGTCTCATGTCAGCCGCGAAGAGTGTCGCTCGGACTAGTTTGCCTTTGCTGGAAACTCCATGCCCTTTAACAGTGAAACCCGGCAAAGCAGGATCTGTCCAAGCAAGTCGTTACCATCGCCTTCGATACGGTCACCGGGAAACAGGTCCGAGACCTTTTTTCGACATTGGCTATCTGCCTTCCTGAGCTTGTCGACGCAGCCTTTTTCTTCCACGTAGCCTTCTTTCACAAAAGCCATGCAAAGCTCCTCGGCCGATGACATTTTAAAAACCGTATCAATATAGTCGGCTTTTGACACCTGGTTCTCGGCCTGCGCACTGCCAGCAAGTATGCAGGTAAACATAAAAACGAGTGAATAGATTATTTTCAAGGCAATTCTCCGATTACAGTTATCCAGCCCTGCTACCATCGGGCATGGGTCTTTCGGGTACGGCAAGGCAGGGCAAAACGCCATCAGCATAACCGATATCAAACATCATGCCCTGTGAAACCTCACCTGCCATTTTACGTTCAGGCAGGTTGACCACAAACAACGCCTGTTTGCCCTTGATCTCCTCGGGCTGTTCTCTTTCCTTACCAATGCCGGCGAGGATAGAGCGTTGATGATCGCCAAAGTCAACGATGAGTTTTACCAGCTTTTCGGATTTCTCAACGCCGGATACTTCGCTAATGGTTCCGAGGCGGATATCCAGCTTGTCCAGGTCGTCCATGGAAATAAGCTCTTTAACTGGTGCAGGTGTCATAGTGGGATTTACCGTTTTTTATTTTATCTTTTCAGTACGAGTATAGACGAAAACAGCATGCATCATCTTTTTTTACTGGCAGCCGTAACAATACTAAAAGTGTGGTCCATCATCTGTTCGCGTCCCGGTTCACCGTGCCCCGGCACAACCAGGTGAATTTCCGGATACCTGTTTTCAATCCTCCTGATACTATTGCCCCACTCGCCCAGGTTCGCATCGGACAGGTTGCCCGCACTTTTCCAGCCCATTGCCCGCAAAAGACATCCACCAAATAACAGCTTTTGTCGTGGTAGCCAGGCCACGATGTTGTCTTCGCTGTGCCCCGGGCCCGGGTAAAACAGTTCAATCCTGTCCTCCAACAGGGTGAAGACCTCGGAGTCAAAGACGTGTGTTGCCAGCGGCAATTCCTTTTCCCGTAATACACGGTTGGTGAGCCTTGACGCATAGGTAGGTATCTTTTTGGAATTGAGCAGGCCAATACCTGCCGTGCGGTCATCATGCCAGTGAGTTGAGACAGAGGCCTTCAGTTCATAACCTCGTTGCGTCAGCCAGGCAAGCAGTCTCGCGGTATCTTCTTCGGACCATGGTGTGTCAACCAGGTAGGCTGCATCTCCATCAATGACAATGAGACCGTTGGAGTCAAGCACGCCATAACCTTTTATGTCCCTGTACGAGGTGTGCAGGAAAACATCATCAGCCAGTGCCTCGATTTTAAATGCAGGTACCTGTCCTGATGCGACGGCATGGTTGCATGCCATGGTCATTACAAGCAAAACCAGGTTGACCAGATCTTTCACTTTTTTTCGGCTTCA
>CAZXDV010000051.1:0-14454 GCA_964639535.1 uncultured Enterobacteriaceae bacterium
TTAATGCACCTGGCAGCACCGATGGAGAGATTACTGGAAAAGCGTCAATCAGGTGGTCGCTCGCGGGTCTTCATATACTCGCCACGATACTGGTGAATGTGGGGCTTGGTGCGCTATGGGCCTTTGTTGAACGCATGGGAACGCAAAATGTCGGTCTATCTGTTGAAGAGATGGGGCGAGTATTGTCCATGGCCACGATATTCATGGTCTCCGGATCGCTTTTTGCTGCGTGGCTGGGGACTCGTCTTGGACGTGCAGTACCCCTTGCGCTAGCCTCTGTTATTTGTGCTGTCGCGGCAGTTATGGTGACCAGGGCAAGCACGCTTGAATTATTCGCGACGGGCCTGTTCATTTACAACTTTTTCTATCTTTTTATCGGGCCTTACATTATTGCGGGGACCGCATCAGCCCTGGATCCAAGTGGGCGCCTGGCGGCAGCCATGGGCGGTGTGATGTTCTTTTCTTATTCAGTCGGGATCGGCACCGGTGGTTTTATCGCGGAGCTGGTGTCCCTCTCCGGTATCGGCAACCTGGCACTGGTATCCTGCCTGCTGGCTGCACCCTTGTTTGTGTTTGTAAGTATTCGCCTGGAAAAGGGAAGTGGAAATTGATGTATTCCATATTTTCAAAAGCAGTGCGGTTCACATTGCCGCGTTAGCGCAGCCTCGGTGCAGGAAATGATGCACGGTCTAGGTAATACTTTTTAGATACCACTTGATAAATGTCATTACCATGGACTCGTGCTCGGAGTAAGGCCCGGGTTGATAGCGGCTTGAAGCGATACCGGCGTTATTATCTTCAGTGATTTTCTTGTCCTGCTTGATAGTCACATCCCAGACCCAGGCAATGTTGTCCGGATCGTAATCTACCCCTTCCACCGCATCCTTGTGTACCAGCCAGCTCATCTGAACATCGGTATTTACGGCGTCACGTGGTGTGAATCGCGTCATCATGGCAAAGTCATTAAAGGCCAGTATGTAGGAAACGGGATTAAACACGATGGCCGACTCACCTTCGTCCCAGTCATTGAACTTGCCCATTAATTTCGAGCAACCGGGTGTGCCATCTCTCGTCTCGGACTTGAAGCCCTTGTCATTGATGGGCAAACGGGAAAGCTGCTGCAGGTGTAAAGTATTTTCGTCGCCTTCAATTTCAGGCAGGGGGTGACCCAGCGCGCGGGTTTTCTCCTTCCATTCGTTCCACTGTCCCTCGTATGCTTCAAGCGCCGCAGCCGGGCCGGAGCCCGGGCCCGCGCCAAGGGCAAGCAACTGGTCTTCCGGGTGCACGGCACAGTATTCCGCGTGCGCTGGCGCACAGTGATAGCACTCGATAAAGTTCTCCACTACCAGTTTCCAGTTGCAGGCATTGGGATAATCACGCTTGACCGCGATCTTTGCGTCCTTGAAACCGTGGAAATCCATGATCTCGTTGTACTCGGCAAACTCGGAATCAAAATCCGGTGGTGTGTCCTTGCTGAGACAGACAAAAATCATTCCGTGAAATACCCTGGCATGGCAGGGATGCAGGTTAAACCGGGTATGGTCAAAGCCTTCAGGCATAAGCCGGGGGGGCCTGAGCTTTCCTTCAAGATCGTATACCCATGCGTGGTAGGGACAGGTTAGCAGGCCCTTGTTACCCTGGTGTTCCAGGCAAATCCGTGACCCCCTGTGTCGGCAGACATTAAAAAAAGCGTTAACCTTGTCCTCGGATTCACGGATGATAATGATGGATTCGTTCCCGATTTCGAACAGGAAGTAATCTCCCTTGTTCGGTATTCGGCTTTCATGGTCCACGAGTAACCAGCGCTGGTTGAGCAGGCGATCCATATCGCGCTGGAAAATCTCCGCGGACTGGTAAAATGGCTGTTCCAGGGAATATCCCTCGCGCTGGTTTGCCACCAGGCTGTCAATATCCAGTTTCAAGACGCTGCTCATAGCATTCACCCCCACGGCAGGCTGATTAAAAAGAAAGTAATTACTTTCTTTATTTTAGTCAAAGAAATGCCGCTGTCAAGCCGGCATGAACGGCGCTCAGGAAGGCTTAAAGCGTCCAAATTTCAGCATAACCGCTGGCATAACGAGCAGGTTGAGGATGGTGGACGAGGCCAGCCCACCGATAATGATAGCGGCCATCGGCCCCATTATTTCCCGGCCCGGATTGTCGCTGCCAATGGCAATGGGTAGCATGGCCAGCGCAGTAACCAGTGCAGTCATGAGAATAGAAGGCAATCGCTCCTGTGCTCCCTTTATGGCAACGTCGAGGTTCCAGGGCAGGCCTTCCTCTTCGACCAGGAACTGGTAATGGGATACCAGCATGATGGAGTTACGAATCGTGATGCCAAACAGCGTGACAAAACCCACCAGCGAGCCGACGGAAAGGCCACCGCCGGAAATCAGCACGGCAACAACACCGCCCACCAGTGCAAAGGGCAGGTTCAATAACATCAATACAACGTGGCGAAAACTGTTGATAGCAACAAATATCAGCATCATTACCACGGCCATTACCAGCAGTGACAGGATTATAAGCTCTTCGCGCGCTTTTGCCTGCTCAATGGCCGCGCCGGTAAACTCCGGGTAGAGTTCTGCACTGAACTGTACTTCTTCAAGCACAGTTTTCTCCAACTCATCCATGAGACTGACTACATCCCGATCCCTGACATGGCTGGTGATACTTTGCAGTCGTTGCCCGTCCTGGTGAAGTATGCTGTAACGTCCGGCACGTTGCTCGATAGTGGCAAAGTCGGCCAGGGTAAACATCTGACCGCTTGGCGTCATAATGGGAAGATTAATCACATCCAGTGAATTTTGCTTCCTGTTCTCAGGAACAGTCACAGCGATGTCAAAGATGCGATTGTCTTCCTGGTAGCGGGATACCACCGTACCTTCAAATGCCGTCTTGATCGTGTTGACGACTTCAACAGGCTTGAGACCGTGTTGTCTCAGGGTGTCAAGCTTCAGGGCAATATGTAACAGGGGTGTTTGCGTTGATGACTGCACCTGTACACCGTAGGTGCCTTCGATTTCACGCATTACCGCAGCAACCTCGGTAGCCTTTCGGTCAAGTGCATTTAAATCATTGCCGTAAATATTGACAACAATAGGCGTGGTATAACCCGATATAGTTTCGTAGATGCGTTCCGAGAGAAAATTGTAGGCTTCGTAACGAATACCGGGAAAGGCCTCGAGGATGTCCCTGATCTCATCCAGCACTTCCTGCTGTTCGCTGCCTGAGAGATTGTAGTCAAGGTCAACCTCAAATTCGCTGTAGTGGGTACCAAAGGTATCTGCACCTCGCTTGGCACGTCCGGCCCATTGTGAAACCGATACTACGCCGGGGATATCCAGGAAGGAATTGGTGAGCTGCTTTCCAATACGCAATGATTCATCAAGTGATGTACCGGAAATGCTGGAGGTGTGCACAATATAGTGGCCTTCACGCAGGTTCGGAATGAACTGTCCTCCAACGCCCGGTAACACCGACACCCCGAGTAAACACAGGGTGAGGGTTGATACAAGTACAGGGTAGGGGTAACGACTGACCCACCCAAGGGCTGATGCATAGAGCGGTTGTAACCTGCGAATAATCGGTGGTTCGCTGTCGCTGAGACTATCCCTTGCCAGCAAAAGGTAACACAGCGCCGGTGTCACGGTTAAGGCCACCAGCAGTGACATCATGATAGAGAGGATGTATGCCAGGCCCAGCGGCTCAAATAATCGCCCGGTGATACCGCTGAGATGTAACAGTGGTACAAAAACCAGTGCAACAATAAAGCTCGCATAAACAACAGAACCCCTGACCTCCATGGATGCGTTGTAGACTACCTCTTTCATAGGGAGGGGATCCGCCAGCAGTCGATTCTGCCTGAGTCGTCGGTAAATATTCTCGGTATCTATGATGGCGTCATCAACGACCTCGCCAAGCGCAATAGCCAGGCCACCGATCACCATGATGTTCAGGTTAACGCCGTTTTGTAGCAGGATTAAAATGGCACTAAGCAGTGACAGGGGTATTGCCAGTACCGAGATGAGCGCAGTCCTTAAGTTAAACAGGAACAGTGCCAGTACTGCGACAACGAGGATACCGCCTATAAACAGGTGCCCGGTGATGCTGGAGACAGAGCGCTCAATATAATTAGCCGGCCGGAACAGGGTTGGATGGAACTGGATGTCGTTGACGGCGAAAATCCTTCCAAGCCCGCTAATGGCTTCCTCGACAGCATTGGATACATTCAGAGTATTGGCCCCGTATTGGCCAATAACCATGAGCACCACGCCTTCCTTGCCCATGATTGCACCTTTTCCAAAAGCCGGCTGGGCTCCAAGCTCAATATCAGCCACATCAGAAAGCGTCACACTTACGCCGTTTGCATGACGTACGACCACGCGACCCAGTTCCTCCACATTGTCGGGAAGACCCTCGATACTCAGCGTGAGCCGCTGGTTACTGTTCTCGATAAAGCCAGCACCAAAAATGCCCGTTGCCTGTCGCGCTGCGGTAACCACTTCGTTGACGCCGATGCCGTAAATCCTCAGCTTGTCTTCATCCAGCTTGATCTGCAGTTGCTTTACCTCGCCACCAAAGACATTCACATCGGCAACACCCGGAACACTCAGTATGGTTGGAACCAGGTTCCAGTCGACTATAGATCTCAGTTCCAGCAGGCTACGCGTATCAGAGGTTACACCCATGGTCAGGATTGTCGCCGAGGACGACGCCATGGGAACGGGTATCGCCGGCCCCACGCCCGCTGGCAAATTGTTAACCAGGCCCGACAGTCTTTCAGAGATAAGCTGGCGATTACGGTAAATGTCAGTGTCTTCCTCAAAATACACGTTGACTACAGACAAGCCCTGTATGGATTCGGATCGAATGTGGTCAATGCCAATCAGGCCTGACAGGGCAGTTTCAATTCTTCGGGTTACCAGTACTTCAACCTGCTCGGTGGAATAACCCGGAGCCTCGGTTTGCACCACGATAAGGTTTGGGGAGAACTCCGGGAAAATATCAAGACCGGCGCGAGATAACTGGTAAACACTGTAAATTACCAGGAGCGAGGCCAGCGCGATGACAACACCTCGGTAGTTAATTGAAAAACGTACGAGTGCTGAAAGCATTATCGGCTATTGGGAGTATTTATAAAAAGCATCGATAACTAGTCATCGTCCTCGTCCGGTATCGCAAACTTGAACTCTTCTGAAAGCAGGGTCTGTGCGCCGCTGACGACTATTTTTTCCCCGATTTCAAAATTTTCCCTGACAAGCCAGGTGTTATTTGACTGAACTGGATCGATCAGGCTACGACGGGTAAAAGTTTCCTTATCTTCCTGTACGTACGCCCAGGGTTTGCCGGCATACCAGATAATTGACTCAACAGGTATATTGATTCCTGTCCCGCTAAAGCCTGTACCTGGTAACCAGGCATACAATCGCATACCCGTGCGCAGGCCTTGTGCAGCAGTTCGGTAAAGGTGTGTCTCTCCCTGCAGTACCTGGTCTGTTGATGAGGCTTTTGATAAATAATAGGCCTTCCTGGCTTTTGACCTGTTATCAACGCGATTTATGAATACGAAAGCTTCGTTTTCAGAAAGCGCCTGGTCCGCACTTAGTGAAAGCAGGACGATGACTTCTTCCCGCTTTAACAGGCGCTGAAATAATTCAGACCCGGGCTTTAGTGCCAGCGAAGTCAATTCGTCACCCCAGTTTTGCAGCATGGAGAGTTGTGTTGATTCAAGATCGGTGTCAACCGCGTTGACCTGTGCCCGTGTTTCCAGCACTTTTGTATGCGCAGCCTGTAGTTCGTTGGAAGAAATGTTACCTGCTTCTTCGTTAAGGACCTTGAGCTGCTGGTAGACAGTTTCTGCATTTTGCAGGACGGCCTGTAATACTTCACGCTGAGCCTGTAATTTTAAAAATACTGCGCGTAAATCAAGCAGGGTGTTTATGTCTACGACATTGGCAAATGCATAATCTTCTGCCTCGAGTTGTATGTCTTGAGTTGGGCGTGTCCGGATCCCGGCAGTTTTTTGCGTTTCCGGCGACAGTCGAACGACGAGCCTGCCATCTATCAGCCCCTGTCTCGCCTCCAGTTCATCGTCGTCGTCATTATCATCGTCATCATCCTCATTACTTGAAACGATTTCTGTAATTTCCAGGGTATCAAGTACGAAAAAAGCGCCGGCGCCAAGCAACAGCAGGATCAGGATGAAATATAATCTATTCATTATTAAATGTTTCCACTCAGGCTGTTTTCAAGGTAATCCAGCCAACGTTCAAACTGAATTGTACTATGAACAGGTATTTGAACTATTTCTTCAAGCGCGATAAGCGTATTCAGCCGGGCAAGTTCCAGTCCCAGTACTGAAAGCCTGGCCCGCAGGGTTTCCAGTTGTGAAGTGACCAGGCTCAACCTGTCGGTGTACCCCAATTCATGCTGTCGAACCAGCGTAGCCTGCCTGCTCTCAAGTTCCTTCACCAGTTGTTTCGCTTCATGCCAGGAAGCTGAAGCGTTTTGAAACTTCTGATAGCGGTTTTTCAGATCGTTATAAAGCTTGGTTTGAAGGGCAATGAACTGGCGCTGCTTGTATTCCCTTTGAGCGAGAGCTTTTGCTATCTGCCCATCATTATTATGAAACAGGGGCAAAAACCATTGAGCCCCGAGGGACCAGATATTATCGCCTTGCTCAAGTACGAAACCCGGGGACAGGTTTATATCAGGATATTGCTTCTCAATTTCAAATTTCAGCGCGGCTTCAAAGGACATGTACTCAAACAGCCCGGCCCTGATATCGTAATGTTCAAGGAGGTAAGCGTGTGAGCCATTGTCCAGTTTGCTGAGAAAGGAAGGATGCCCGGGTTCGGATGATTCCAGTGTTATATTGTCACGGTTTACTTTTCCGCTTGCCAGGCCGGTTCGGTTACTGAGTCTCTGGAATGCATCAAGCGTGACGGCTTCCTGGCTACTACGTTCCAGTTTCCACCGCTGCAACTCCAGCCGGGCACTGGACACTTCAAAACGGCTGGCCCTGCCCAGGTCAAAACGACGCTGGACAAGTTCAAGTCCTTCCTGCAACAGGGCTTCCTGCAAATCAAGGAGTTCCTGGCGCTTGCTTGCATTTCGATAGGCAACCAGGTCACGATGCATTCCTATATACATTTTCCAGGCGTTCTGCTGCAGTCGTACACGGGCCGCCTGCTTTTTTGCCTGGGCCTGTGCAATCCTTGCGAGACGCTTGTCTTTTCTCTCGTAGAGGATCTGCGTGACAAGCCCAAAGGACCAGGGTGTGCCGCGGTCTTCGGCGCGGTGCTCAAGAGGCACTGATAGTCGCGGGTTACGGCGTTGGCTGGCGATATCAGTCTCTGCATCAAATATGGCGAGACCGGCGAGCTCTGCTTTTAGCTGCGGGTCAAAATACAAACCGGATAGTGTAAGGGTGTCGATATCCCATTGCTGCAGCGGCCAGGGTTCCGTGTCATAGCCGTTTTCATCAAGAAAGGACCTAAAGCCTGCTTCGTCCGGCGCCTTCTCAATTACACTGGCAAAGGAAGCTTCGGTATCGATAGGGGACGCAACATACGCCTGCTTGGCACAGGCGCCGAGCAGGCTGAGCCCGGCCAGTAGACTGGCAAGGCCTGTTAGACGATTCGAAGTTAAATAAGCCGGTTTATTCTTATAAAACACGCTTTTACATATATCGGGCAGGCTTGATCTGCCGATAATAAATGTAATAAAGCGCTATTCATAGCCGATCTGCCATATTTCCCGGGTTTCCTCGTGTACCTCTCCCGTGGCAGCATCTATTTCGATTTTCATCTCTTTGCCATTTTCAGTGGCAATATCAAATTCATAAACGGCTTTACCGTCTTCCTCCAGTTCAAACTCAATCTCAATAATTTCACCGGGGTATAAACCCAGACCGATCTCCTTTGCCTTCGCCAGGTGAATCTTCATGTATTCACGAAAGCGGGGATCGTTGGTGCCAAGGGCTTCTTCTTCAATCTCGACAATCTTTGCCGTGGCCACATCGCACTCGATATCCCAGTCCCTGTTCTTGCTGTCGCGAATGTCAAATTCGTAAATCTCGCTTTGCTTTTCCTGTTTTAATTCCACTTTTATGACGTTACCCGCTTTAACCGCCAGTGCAGCCTCGCGACAGGCGTCCAGGTTCGGGTGGATGACCTCGCCATCGGTAGAGAAGCAAACCAATGGAACAAAGAAAAAAAGAAGCAGGGCGGAAAAGACTTGTGTTGGCTGCATGATAAATATGTGAGTAATGTCTTAGCCTGAATATTAATGCAGTCACAACAAAGTACATTGGGAAACTTTCCCGTCTATCAGGTGAATAATTAATGTTTTTAAACTCCCTGCAGCGGAGTCTAAAACAGGATTTCGATAAGGTAGTAGCTCAATACGGTAATCACGATGATTCCTGACAGGTTTAGCCAGATACCGGCCCTGGCCATTTGCGGAATTCGTAACTTACCGGAACCAAAAACTATGGCATTGGGTGGTGTCGCCACCGGGAGCATGAAGGCACAGCTTGCGGCTATTGTCGCAGGCAGGATGATGGACACAGGCGCAATATCCAGGCCCACCGCCATTGCGGCAAACATGGGGACCAGGGCTGTTGTAGTGGCCGTGTTACTGGTGAGCTCGGTGAGGAAAATAATAAAACTGACAACCGCAAGACTCATTATCAAGGGGTGGACTGTTCCCAATCCGCTGAGATAGCTTGCAAGCAACTCGCTGACTCCATTACTACTGATGGCCGTGGCCAGGGATATACCACCACCAAGGAGGATGATAATACCCCAGGGGATCTTTACGGCCGTTTCCCAGTCAATAAGAAACTCCTTTTTATCTATGTCGCTGGGAATCACAAAGAGTAACAGCGCCGCGATGATGGCAATTCCACTGTCGCTGAGGTACTGAAGCGCAGGCAGCTTTATAAGCAGGGGGCGGAACATCCAGCAGAATGCTGTAAACAGGAATACACAAAGCGTCAGGCGCGCGCCCATATTCCAGGGTTCCGGTTTAGTATCAAGCACATCTTCGGGTATCGATTCATTATCAACAGGGTAAATAAAACGAGTTAGAAGTAGCCAGGCCAGGGGTACAAACAGGGCAACAAAAGGGACGCCAAAAGTCATCCATTGAATGAAAGAAATTTTTATATCGAGCTCACTTTCCAGGAAAGAAGCAGTAAATATATTTGGCACTGTGCCTACAATGGTGCCGGTGCCCCCTATCGATGATGCATAGGCGATTCCCAGCAGGAGGCAAAGGGACAGGTTGGGCTTGTCAGGGAACTGGTTTTCGTAAATGGCCAGTACACTCAGTGCTATTGGAAGCATGACGAGTGTCGTTGCAGTGTTCGTAATCCACATGCTCATTACCGCGCAGACAAACATGAAGCCGCCAACAATTTTCTGCGGTGATGTTCCAATCGTTCTTAATACGGTCAGCGCAAAGCGCTTATGTAAATTCCAGCGTTCAAGTGCCAGCGCCAGCATGAAGCCGCCAACAAAAAGAAAAATTAGTGGATGTGCATAGCCCAGTGCAGCTTCTTTCATGGTTCTTGCCCCGGCAAGTGGCAGTACAGCCAGCGGCAGCAGGGCCGTCGCATAGATCGGGATGGATTCACCCAGCCACCAGGTAGCCATCCAGCAAGCCAGCGCAGCAGTTACTTTTCCGGCGTGGCCAATGTTGACCACCTCGTTATCAAGGCCGTTGAATGAAGCCGGAACCATGAAGTAAACCAGCAGGCCCAGCAAGGGACCACCAAGTAATGTTATCCAGCGAAAATTATTGGCCAGGGTAGTAAACAATGTATGTGCCGTGAATGGGAGTTTGTGATAGAAAAGGTAATTAGATAATACACAATTCAAGGTAATGACTGAAATATCGGAAAGAGCCAGGCTGCTGGGAACGGAAAATGCATTTTCCGTTCTTTCTGAAATAGAAATGTTGCGCAAGCAGGGCCGCGATATCATATCGTTCTGTATAGGCCAGCCGGATTTTCCAACACCGGAACACGCCTGCAATGCTGCCATCAAGGCGATGAGAGAAGGAAACACCGGTTACACGGAGTCTGCGGGGATTGCCCGGCTCAGAAAAGCTGTAGCAAATTATATTTCCTGTTCACGGAATATTGATGTTCAACCAGACGAGGTGATTTGCGGGGCCGGGGCAAAACCTTTCATCGAGTATACGATCCAGGCCGTCACGGAGTATGGACGGGGGCACGAGGTTATTTATCCCGTGCCGGGCTTTCCCGTGTATGAAAACCAGGTTACACACCAGGGCGCGGTGGCGGTACCGTTACCGGTTCCAGCAAGGTCTGATGAAAAGCGGGAGCTGGACGAACTGGAATCAAGGATTAACGATAACACCCGCCTGTTAATTATAAACAGTCCTCACAATCCAAGCGGCCGGGTATACAGTCGACGCTTTCTTGAGGCAGTTGCCGAAGTGATCAGGAGCAGGGAGCAGATTTGGGTGTTATCCGATGAGCCCTATTCGGCCTTTGTCTACGATGATGATTTTGCCAGTATAGCCTCAGCCAGCGGAATGCAGGAACGAACCGTCATCGTTGATTCCGTTTCCAAGACCTACTCGATGACAGGCTGGCGCGTCGGCTTTGCTGTTAATAGACAGCTGGCCGATGTATTTTCCCGAATGGTGACGAACACGAGCTCATGTGCAGCCCACCCGAACCAGTACGCAGCGATAGCGGCACTGTCAGGTCCGCAGGATGGTGTGGACGAGATGCGCAGTGTATTCAGGGAACGCCGCGACCACATAGTCTCAAGCTTGAATGACCTGGAAGGTGTCGAGTGCCTGGTACCTGCTGGCGCATTCTATGCGTGGCCTGATGTTACCGGGTTGTGTGAGGCTCTAAATATTCCGGGTAGCGCAGCACTGGCGCATCGCCTCCTGCAGGAGGTGGGTGTTGCGGTGCTGGCTGATTCCCATTTTTGTAAGTCAAACGATGATGGTCCCCGGCATTTACGATTTTCATACGCCTGTTCCATGGAAGATATCGACAGGGGAATGGAGCGTATTAGCAGGTTTATTTCTGAAGCGAAACAGAAGAGATGAAGCGATGAGCAACAAGACAGAGTACCAGCGAATGTATCCGGACTTGCCTGAACCCGTATACGAGCCCTTGCGATTCAAGCGATACCCGCAGGAACAAATGCTGCAACGAGCCAGGGACTGGTACGACGAATGTAATGAAAGGCGGACGACCCGGCATTTTTCTGACGAGCCTGTACCCCGTGAGCTGATCGAATATGCGATAAAAACTGCCGGCACCGCTCCCTCGGGAGCACATGTTCAACCCTGGAAATACGTGGCTATTGATGATCAGGAATTAAAGAACAAGATTCGAGCGGCTACCGAAGAGGAGGAATATAAAACATACACCGAGCGCATGAGTGATGACTGGCGTCTTGCACTTGCGAAGCTGGGGACAGACTGGGTAAAGGAACATATCACTGACGCACCCTGGGTCGTGGTGCTTTTTAAAGAACGCTACAGGTTAGATAGCGATGGTTCAAAAATAAAAAATTACTATGTAGAGGAAAGCGTTGGAATCAGCGCGGGCTTTTTTATTTCCGCAGTTCATCACATGGGTTTGACAACCCTGACTCATACACCCAACCCGATGGGCTTTCTTGGTGAATTACTTGGTCGACCGGGTAATGAAACGGCGGTATTACTTTTGCCTGTAGGCTATCCTGCCGAGGACGCAAAAGTCCCCAGTCTCGAGAGAAAGGCGCTCGAGGAGATTGTGCAATGGAATGCCGTTAATAATGAATAGATTGCTCAGTCGTTCTCCAGGCTGGTCTCAATCCTGATCTCATTGTGCAAGGTAAGGTGTACCGGGCAGCGGTCTGCTATCTCGAGTAAGCGCTGTCGTTCCGCTTTATCAAGAGATCCATGCATTGAAATCGTTTTCCTGATGACATCAACAAAACCTTCGGTCTTTTCGCAATCCTCACAGTCTTCGGCGTGAACACGGTCATGCTGAAGCAGGACCTTGACATCATCCAGTGCCAGTTTTTTTCGATTGGCGTACATACGCATTGTCATGGAGGTGCATGCACCAAGAGCGGCCAGCAGTAACTCGTAGGGGTTTGCCCCGAGGTTTGCACCACCGACGCTTGTGGGCTCATCAGCAAGGAGTTGATGATGCTCGGTATAGATACGCCGTGTGAAATCCCTGTTTTGCTCCGTCACAAGCACCTGGCCCGCTGCAACAGCCGGTGCTGTGCCGGAAGAAGCTTCATGCCTTGTCTCATCAAGCTGAAGATAACGTGTCGCCCAGCTGGCAATGACGCTTGATACATACTCAGAATCCTGGCGGCGCGACAACAGGTGGTCGGCTTTTTCCAGCGAGATAAAGCTCTTTGGGTGGCGGGCTGCAGTATAGATTTTTGCCGCTTCATCAATGCTGACTGTTTCATCCACGGGCGAGTGAAAGATGAGAAGCGCCCTGTCCAGTTTGGCGATGTGAGCTGTATCGTTGTAACTGTTAATGTCCTCGATAAACTGCTTCTTTATGGTGAAGTTTCTGCCGGCGAGGTCCACCGTGGCTTCTTCATTGTCCAGTATTTCCTGCTTTGCATTCGCAAAAAGGTGCTCAACATGGTGAGCAGTTGATGGAGCACCAATAGTGACGACGGCTTTAACGGAATCAAGCAGGTGCGCCGCGGCCAGCACTGCTGCGCCGCCAAGACTGTGCCCGATCAGCATCACCGGGGCAGCGTGCTCCCTCTCAAGATATTGTGCTGCCGCCACCAGGTCCTGGATATTTGATGAGAAATTGGTATTGGCGAAATCACCATCGCTATTGCCAAGCCCGGTAAAATCAAAGCGCAGAACTGCGATTCCTTTTTCAGCAAGGCCACGGGTGATCCTTGAAGCCGCGGCAATATCTTTTGAGCATGTAAAGCAATGTGCAAACAGTGCAAAGGCCCTGGGAGAATCTTCGGGTATTTCAAGGAGGCCGGAAAGGCTTTCTCCCCGTTCGTTTTGAAAACTGGCTTTGATTCTCGGCATTGTGAAGACTCTCTTGATTGTGTGAGTGTTACCGCGGCTTTTAAACGGCGGGCAGTATATTCATGGATAGATTATGCCAGCATTAGTTCCATAGCTGCTGATGGCGCGCGAAAGAGTATTGTTGCGGAGCACCAGTGCTGTTGATATGTTACTACCCTCAAGCCCGCACACTGGAGCATATTACCTTGTACAAGCTCGCATCTCATTACCAGTTAATTGCAGCATTATTTTTCGCTTTTCTTTTCGCCTCCTGCAGCGATCCCGCCGAACCGCAGCAGGCAGCGGAACCTGCAGTAACTCCAGGGACTCCAGGGACTCCAGGAATTGTCGAGCCAATGAAGCAGGTAGAGCCGAATGTGTCTATCGCCCTGGACGATAAGCGACTGGTAAACGCGGACGTCGAGCTTGATAACTGGTTGACCCATGGGCGCACCTATACTGAGCAACGTTTCAGCCCGCTGGCAGAAATTAATGCGGAAAACATCGGGCGCTTAAAGCTGGCATGGCATTATGACCTGCCCTCAAAGCGAGGTCTTGAAGCGACCCCCCTTGTCATTGATGGACGCATGTACACCACCGGGACCTGGAGTCGTGTCTACGCATTGAATGCCGCTACCGGTGAATTATTATGGGAGTACGATCCGCAGGTGCCGCCACAGAAGGGTGTGGACGCCTGTTGCGACGTCGTCAATCGCGGGCTTGCCGCCTGGGGTGACATGGTGTACGTGGGCACCCTGGATGGACGGCTTATTGCACTGGATATGAATAGCGGCAGTGAACGCTGGTCCGTGCAAACCACGCCACCGGATCGGCGCTATACCATCACCGGTGCACCGCGAATAATTAATGGCAAGGTGATCATAGGAAACGGTGGCGCAGAATTTGACGCGCGCGGATTTGTTACGGCTTATGATGCCGCCAGTGGCGACCTGGCCTGGCGTTTTTACACTGTGCCCGGCGATCCTTCCGAACCCTTTGAAAACCCCATCCTTGAGGATGCTGTCAAGACCTGGAACGGTGAGTGGTGGAAGTACGGTGGTGGTGGAACTGTGTGGGATTCCATCGTTTACGACCCGGATCTGAATCTCGTTTACCTTGGAGTGGGTAACGGCACGCCATGGAACCAGCGCATAAGGAGTCCGGGGGGCGGCGATAATCTTTTCCTGGCCTCCATAGTCGCGTTGAATGCCGATACTGGTGAGTATGTTTGGCATTACCAGACTGCTCCTGGCGATACCTGGGACTTTACCGCCACCCAGCAGATCATGCTTGCCGATCTAAATATCAAGGGAGAGAAAAGAAAGGTATTAATGCAGGCACCGAAGAACGGTTTTTTCTATATTATTGACAGGACCAACGGTGATTTGATATCCGCTGAGCCTTTTGTCG
>CAZXDV010000052.1:0-14240 GCA_964639535.1 uncultured Enterobacteriaceae bacterium
CCCATGCTTTGCAAATGGCTGGAATGCACCTGGCAGTCAATCAGTCGAAACCCCTTGTCAGCCAGTGTTTCGGAAAGGTGAACAAGGGCCACCTTTGAAGCATCACTTCGTCGACTGAACATGGATTCACCAAAAAACACTTTCCCAATGGAAACACCGTAGAGACCGCCTACAAGCCTGTCTTCGTGCCAGGCCTCTACGGACATTGCGAAACCAAGGCGATGTAATTCAAGATAAGCCTTCATCATGTCGTCAGTTATCCACGTGCCGGAAAAGTGATCGCGTGGAGAGGAGCAGGCCCTTATCACATCTGCAAACGAACGATTGTAGGAAATGAAATATTCGTTTTTACGGATTCGTTTTGCGAGGCTCCGGGAGATTTTTACCTTTCCCGGTTCAAGTACACATCTGGGATCGGGTGACCACCATAGTATGGGTTGACCTTCGCTGTACCAGGGAAAAATACCAAGGCGGTAGGCATGCAGGAGTCTTCCAGGAGAAAGATCACCCCCGATAGCAAGGAGTCCGTCTGGATCGCGCAGGGCTCGCGAGACCGGCGGAAAATCCGTCGCAATCGTATTGTCCGCCACCCAGAAAAGCTGGTTTTCGGCAGATTGACCATTACCCTGGATTGTCATCTTTTCCTGGATCCTCCTTGTAAGGAGTGTGTTTTTTCATATTGCCCAGGTGAAAGTCGATTTCCCGGCTTTCCCTGGTGAGGAATTCATCAATGGCTTCACGAAACCCCTCGTGGTTAACCCAGTGGCATGAATTAGTCCGGACTGGATCAAATCCACGGTTGAGCTTGTGTTCTCCCTGGACTCCAGCATCCAGGGTGGTCAACCCATGCTCTATGCAATATTCAATTGTCTGATAATAGCACAACTCAAAATGTAGGAACGGAAGCTGGATTTTGCAACCCCAATGCCTGCCATAGAGTGTGTCCTTGCCAAGCATGGCAAATGCTCCCGCGATATACTGCGACTCCTGGCTGGCCAGTATCAGGAGCGTGTGACCGGGCATTTTTTCGCTAAGCAACCTGAAAAAATCAAGGGTGAGGCGAGGGTTTCCCCAGCGCCGATAGAACGTTGAGCAGTAAAATTCATAAAATACCTGCCACTGTTCATCACTGATTTCGCTTCCTTTCAATACGCTGATTTCGATACCCGCCTCGATGGCCTGGCGACGCTCTCGCTTGATCTGTTTTCTTTTTTTGCTGGTCAGGCCGGAAAGAAAATCATCGAAATTCCTGTAACCGCGGTTGTACCAGTGAAACTGGAAGCTGTCCCTGCGCATGAACTTTTCACTGGTGTAAAAAGAAATGTCCTCCTCAACAGGGAACAGCGAGTGACAGGTGGAAATATTGTTGGCTTGTGCTGACTGCACCAGGCTTTGAACAAGCAATTGCTTCAATTCGCTTGCATCATCGCGTTCCGGTTGAACCAGCAAGCGATGTCCCTGGACCGGTGTAAAGGGGATGGCGGAGACGAACTTGGGGTAGTATTTGCCTCCTGCGCGTTCGTAGGCATCTGCCCAGGCCCAGTCAAATATAAATTCACCGTAGGAGTTGTTACGCAAGTAAAGCGGCATGGCCGCAACAAGTTGCCCCGAATCTTCTACGCAAATGTGATGACTGTGCCAGCCTTCCGGCTCCAGGCAGCCTGTTATTTCAAGCCCGTGGAGAAACTCGTGACGCAGGAAAGGATTGTCATCCGAATTTAACTGATTCCAGTCTTCAGGAGAGTAGGCATCCAGGCTTTGCTGGAGCTTGATTGTATAATTCGAACCAGGCACAGGTGGTTTACAGATAGACTTTCTATGCAGGGTTTCCTAGTTCGCGGCCGCCTGTTGATCAACGACTCCAGTACCAAGAGCGGTGGATATTGCTCTCTTGGAGCCGGTAAGAGAGAAGAGGGTTTCACGATAATCTCCGTTCTCTAACCTGAATCGAAACCTTAAGCCCACTCCGTTCATCAGGCCGGATATCGCTTTTGATTCTACAGCACCATTCACCACGTAGCCGAGAATAAATTCGGACCAGTTGTTTCCAGACAGGCAGGGTGCGTCATTAATGGAGCGGTTCCTCGCTGTTCCTTTATCAATCTGGAACGTGGGGCAAAAGTTTTCCGGAAATCGAAGCAGGCCCTGTGCCATGCTAAAACGTGCACGCACGGCGTCAACGGAATCCTTGTATATCTCGAGGGAGTATCCCTCGTCATTTTCCACTATGGCTACACTGGTCGTGACATTTGTATCCATATCGCTGTGTGTGACGATGTTCCAGTCAGCAGCACTGGCCGGGAAAAGTGCCAGGCCCAGAGCCAGGGCCAGGGCCAGGGTGATACGAATGTGGATACTCATCCCGGGCATGATTAACCCCGCCAGCCTAGCGCGACTCCTCCCCGTTTGTATAAACAGGAAAGGGCATGATGTTTTCGCCGCCCTGGCTCTCGGTAATCTTGGCAGACCCCTGCTTACTGACCTCATCGATACGAATTACGGAATGCATGGGTATGTAAGTACGAGTCACGTTCTCAAATTCAGATTTGAGGTTTTCCTCTGATGGGTCGACCACGAGCGAGCTTTTTTCACCAAAGACAAGCTTCTCGATTTCAATAAAGCCAAACATCACTCCCTGGTGCACGCTCCTGGCATAGACTTCGTAAATCTTGCCCTGGTTGTGAAACATCACCTTGTACAAGGTTTTCTTTGCCATGATTTCTCCTCGAAATTGGGGCGGATTCTAGCATATTTGCACCTTATTTATAGGATCCAGGCGCTTCAACACGGTATTTAGGAGCTCAATTTAGAGGACTTCGTGTTTCTCCAGGAAACCACGTATTTCGGATGTGTAGCGAGGTTCGCTTAACAGGAAGCCGTCATTGTGCCCCCCCTGTATCTGCACAAATGTCTTTGGATCAGGTGCGGATTCGTAGAGTTTCTGGCCGTGGTGGAACGGAATAAGTTCATCTTCTTCGCTGTGAATAACAAGGACCGGGGCATCGACCCTCGGCAGGTGTTCCGTACTGGGATAATTCACACGGCAAAGCCAGCGCACAGGCATATAAGGATACATACCTGAAGCCATATCAATGATGGAAGTGAAACTCGATTCTATTATCACGGCTGCCGGTGTTTTTTCACTTGCAAGCCAGCTGGCAACCCCGCCTCCAAGAGAACGACCGAAAATGATGATCTCATTTGCGGCGATATTCCTGTGATTGTTCAGGTAATTCCATGCCGCCCTCGCGTCGGAGTAGCTGCCGTGTTCTCCGGGCGTACCTTCACTTAAGCCATATCCACGATAGTCAATAATCAGGACCGATAAACCCATTTTGTTAAACAGTTGAATAGATTCCAGGCGATGGGAAATATTTCCTGCATTACCATGAAAAAACAGTAATACCGGTGAATTTTCAGCGGCAGGAACAAACCAGGCGTGCAGGTTCAACCCGTCGTCAGTCTGCAGGGCCAGGTCTTCGTACTCGAGCCCTATGTCTGCCGGCGAGGCAACCAGTTCTGCATCGGGGAGATAAATCAGCTTATGCTGGTAGGCATAAAGTATTAAAGCCAGGAGCAACCAGGCCAGGAAGGCAATAAGCAGTATGGAAGCTAACATGTGTTTTAATGCGGGCATTAAGCGGTAATATTGTACGTGGATAGAAAATGATGCAAAAACACATTAAATTATGTCATGTATTCCAGTCTGTGAACTGTTACAATTCTTTCTTTATAAACATACATCTATGGTGCTTAGTACCTAAACAAGATTAACTGTGTCCCAGGCTTCCAGGAAACGAAAATCAAGCGCTGAGTCTCCCGGGCGTGTTGTGCGTAACGTCAAGGAAATCAGCTTTATCGCGCTCGCAGCGCTGGCTGCATACCTGTGCATAGCCCTGTTCAGCTACCACCCGGGCGACCCGGGCTGGTCACAGGCAGTGTCCAGTGAAGAAATTCGAAACCACGGCGGTTTCGTAGGTGCCTGGATTGCCAACATCCTGCTCTACCTTTTTGGCTATCTCGGCTTTTTCTTCCCGCTGGTGATGGCATTTGATGGCTGGCGCTTGTTCAAATCCCGCCACCAGCAGCAAGCCATTAACCACTTTTTCCTTGGACTGCGAATCGTCGGCTTCCTGCTGTTACTGGCCGGTGGCTGTGGCCTGGCCTGGCTGCATTTCAAGTCCGGTGCCTGGCTTCCCCACGAGCCCGGTGGTGCGGGGGGGATTTTTGGTGATGCCGTCGGTTCTGCGCAGAGGGTTATTTTTGGACAGCTGGGAAGCACTCTCATCCTGCTGGCAATGTTCCTGATCGGCGTCACGCTTTACACCGGGCTTTCCTGGTTGTGGCTCATGGATAATACCGGCAGGCTTACGCTTGAAGGTGCAAACCGCTTGAGCGTATTGATAGCTGAGCTTCGCGATCAGAATGAAGGCCGGCGGGCCAGGAAGGAAAGGGAAAGCGTTGTAAAGGTAGAAAAAGAGAAAACAGAGCACAGGCCGCCTCCCAGGATCGAACCTGTTATAAAGGAAATACCTTCCGGCGTCAGGGTGGAGCATGAGAAGCAGACCCAGATGTTTGCCATGCCAGCAGATGCCGCTCTGCCACCCCTTGAGTTGCTTGATGAGCCGAAAACTTCCGATGCTGGTTACTCCGATGAAGCCCTTGAGGCAATGTCGCGCTTGCTGGAACTGAAACTGAAGGACTTTGGTGTCAGTGTTGAGGTTGTTGCGGTACATCCCGGACCTGTCATCACGCGCTTTGAGCTAAATCCAGCACCCGGCGTGAAAGGAGCACAGATTAACAACCTTGCCAAGGACCTGGCTCGATCCATGTCTGTCGTCAGCGTCAGGGTGGTGGACGTAATTCCAGGTAAGCCCGTTATAGGTATCGAGATACCCAATGAGCACAGGGAACTGGTCACGCTGGGGGAAATACTGAACTCAAAGGAATACGAGGCGCTCAAATCCAATATGGTACTTGCACTCGGAAAGGACATAAGCGGCAAGCCGGTCGTGACTGACCTCGGTAAGATGCCCCACCTGCTGGTCGCGGGCACGACCGGTTCAGGCAAATCTGTTGCACTGAATGCGATGATTCTCAGCATACTGTACAAGGCAACGGCCAGGGATGTTCGACTGATCATGATTGATCCCAAGATGCTGGAACTTTCCGTTTACGAGGGGATCCCTCATTTACTTGCGCCGGTTGTCACTGACATGAAGGAGGCAAGTAACGCCTTGCGCTGGTGCGTGGCTGAAATGGAGAGACGCTACAAGCTCATGTCATTGCTGGGTGTTCGTAATATTGCGGGGTTTAATCGCAAGGTAAAGGAAGCTGCTGACAGCGGGCAACCGCTTCTTGATCCCATATACAAGCCCATCAGTGAAGAAGACACTGCACCGGAGCTTGAAGAATTGCCCTTCATTATTGTCATCGTTGACGAACTTGCTGACATGATGATGACAGTAGGTAAAAAGGTGGAGGAACTGATTGCCCGTCTTGCACAAAAAGCACGAGCTGCCGGGATCCACCTTGTGCTGGCGACACAGCGTCCATCTGTTGACGTCATCACCGGCTTGATTAAGGCCAATGTACCCAGCAGGATTGCCTTCCAGGTTTCATCAAAGGTCGATTCCCGAACAATTCTTGACCAGATGGGTGCAGAAAACCTGCTTGGCCATGGTGATATGCTGTACCTGCCGGGGGGTACCAGTATCCCCGAGCGCGTCCACGGTGCTTTTGTTGATGATCACGAGGTACATGCGGTTGTGGAGAACCTGAAAAGCAGGGGAGAACCTGATTACCTGGATGAAATTGTACGTGGTCCGGATGAGGGTGGGGCGGAGGCCATACCCGGCATCGAGGCGGCTTCAGAGGATGCCGATCCGCTTTATGATGAAGCCGTGCGTATTGTCACCGAATCAAGGAAGGCCTCAATTTCCTATGTCCAGAGACGGCTGAAAGTTGGTTATAACCGAGCTGCGCGGATGGTCGAGGAAATGGAAAGCAGCGGCCTCGTAGGCCCACTTGAATCCAACGGCAGCAGGGAAGTGCTTGCTGCGCCGCCACCACCAGCAGATGAATAGTCGGACTGGACAAGCATGTTGAAGCGCCTTGCTGCATTGTTCCTGTGTGTTTCGTTGGTACCTGTGCAGTTGGCGGCTGGTGACCAGCAGACAAGGCTGGATACCTTTCTAAGTGGACTGGAAACATTGCAGGCAGATTTCACCCAGCGATTGTTGAACCAGTACGGTGAAGAGCTGGAAACCTCCACAGGTGTGCTTTACCTGAAGCGTCCGGGAATGTTTCACTGGTCATATTCAGATCCCTATTTGCAACAGCTAATCAGCGACGCTGAAACGTTGTGGATTTACGATGAGGACCTGGAACAGCTAACCATCCGTGGTGTATCCGGGCTGCTTGAAGATTCCCCGGCGGCTATTCTCGGTGGAGATATGGATATCAATGCCCACTATGTGGTCGAGCAAAATGAAGATGAAAATGGAGATCCCTGGCTTGAACTTACCCCGAGAGATACCGAGTCTCAATATCACGGGATTCGGCTTACATTTGCGGGAGACAACCTGCAGCAGATGATCCTGTTTGATAGCCTCGGTCGCACCACCCAGATAGTTCTCGATAACCTGGTGCGTAATCCGGAGCTGGATGAAGCCCTGTTTCAATTCAATATTCCTGAAGGTATAGATGTAATTGATGCCCGCGAATAGCATGTCACTGCCATGAGCGAATCCGCCGAGTTCAGGCCGCTACCGGAAAGAATGCGGCCTTCCGGGCTGGATGGATTTAGCGGTCAGGGTCACCTGGTGGGCAGGGGTAAGCCCCTGCGTAGCGCCATCGAATCAGGGCATCTTCACTCGATGGTGTTCTGGGGACCGCCGGGCACCGGGAAGACAACACTGGCTCGAATTATCGCCTCGCAGTGCGATGCCCAGTTTGTGACCCTGTCTGCGGTTTTAAGTGGTGTAAAGGACATCAGGAATGCCATCGACCAGGCCAGGCAATACCGGGAGGTGTACCAGAAGGACACGGTGTTGTTCGTGGATGAGGTTCATCGGTTTAACAAGTCCCAGCAAGACGCATTTTTACCCTTTGTAGAAGACGGCACCGTGACATTCATCGGTGCCACCACAGAAAACCCCTCGTTTGAATTGAACAACGCCCTGCTTTCACGCGCGCGTGTCTATGTGCTCAAATCACTTGAGGACAGCGATATCCATGAAATATTAAGGCGAGCAGTAGAAACGGAGAACGCGCGTAGATCAGGTAATCATCTAAAAGTGGAAGAGGGTGTGTACCAGAGACTGGTTGAAGCCGCGGATGGCGATGCAAGGCGGGCACTAAATTACCTGGAAGTGGCCTCAGACCTTGCTGAAAATGACGAACTGGAGGAAAGCCTGGTGGCCGAGGTGTTGGCCGGCGGCTCAACAAGGCGTTTTGACAAGGGTGGGGATGCCTTCTATGACCAGATTTCGGCCTTGCACAAGAGCGTCCGGGGAAGTTCGCCTGATGCTGCATTGTACTGGTTTGCCAGGATGCTGGATGGGGGCTGTGACCCGTTGTACATCGCCAGGCGGGTGGTGAGAATGGCGTCCGAGGATATTGGCATCGCCGATCCCCGTGCACTTTCCATGGCGCTGGATGCCTGGGAAGTGCAGCAGCGACTGGGCTCCCCTGAAGGAGAGCTGGCAATTGCACAGGCCATCGTTTTTCTCGCCTGCGCGCCCAAGAGTAATGCCGTTTACAAGGCCTTCAACAAGGTCATGGCAGATGTTAAGCAACTTCCTTCCCATGACGTTCCGGTGCATTTAAAAAATGCCCCGACAAGTTTAATGAAGGAGCAGGGGCATGGAAAAGACTATCGCTATGTCCATGATGAAGCGGACGCTTACGCCGCAGGTGAAAATTATTTTCCCGATGAAATGGGGCCGGTACGTTACTATTACCCGGTTGAACGGGGTCTTGAAATAAAAATAGCCGAGAAACTTGCGCAACTCAGGGAGCTGGACAAGAATGCCAGAAAATAGGCTTTTCCGGTGGGGATTAAACTAGTGCTACAGTTGTTACTGATTGCAGCAGGCGGAGCGACAGGCGCACTGTTACGCTTCTGGATGTCGAATGGAGTGAGCGGCGTGCTTGGCCGGGGATTTCCTTACGGCACCATGGCGGTCAACATTATCGGTTCATTTGTTATGGGCTTTCTGTTTACCTGGATGATTGCCAGGGGCAACATGAGCCCGGAATGGCGAAGTGCCTTGACCGTCGGCTTGCTGGGGGCATTTACCACGTTTTCAACCTTCTCGATTGAAACAATGAACCTTGTTGAATCAGGAGAGCTCAGCAGGGCAGGGATAAATATCCTTTTAAGTGTTTTGCTATGCCTGCTTGGTTGCTGGCTGGGTATGATGCTGGGAAGACAGGTATAATTCCGTCGTAGATTAACCTTAATTAGCAGGTAACCTTGTAAGAATGTTAGATCCGCAATTACTGAGAAACGATATTGAGAGTGTCAGGGCCCGGCTGGCCGTGCGAGGTTTTGATCTTGATGTCGATGGACTCGCCAGCATTGAAGCTGAGAGAAAGACTACCCAGGTTGAAGTGCAGGAACTCCAGGCAGAAAGAAACAGTCGCTCGAAGGGAATTGGGAAGGCCAAGGCTGCCGGAGAAGACGTACAGCCTCTGCTGGATGAGGTTGCATCTCTTGGTGACAGGCTGAAAGAGGCCGAGACCCGGCTTGAGGATATTCAACAGAGACTGGATTCCCTGACACATGCCATTCCCAACATTCCCAGCGAAAAGGTACCGGAAGGGAAGGACGAGGAAGCAAACCAGGAGGTCAGGCGCTGGGGAGAACGGCGTGAATTTGACTTTACACCCAGGGACCACGTGGAACTGGGCGAGGGCATGGGCTTACTTGATTTTGAAACAGCCGTAAATATTACCGGTTCCCGCTTTGTCGTGATGAAAGCAGGCGTGGCTCGCTTGCACCGTGCACTCGTGCAATTCATGCTGGATACTCACTGCAATGAGCACGGTTATACTGAAGTTAATGTGCCGTACCTTGTTAATGCGCAAAGTTGTTTCGGAACGGGGCAATTGCCAAAATTCGAGGCTGATCTATTCCACGTGAAAGAACATGGCTTTTACCTGATTCCAACTGCCGAGGTGCCAGTCACCAACATGTATGGCAGCAGGATAGCCGAAGCCGATGAACTACCCGCAAAATTTGTGTGTCACTCTCCCTGCTTTCGAAGCGAAGCGGGATCTTACGGAAAGGATACCCGCGGTATGATTCGTCAGCACCAATTTGAAAAGGTTGAGCTTGTGCAGCTGGTGAAACCGAAGGATTCCTACCAGGCGCTGGAAGAACTGACTGCTAATGCGGAGCAAATTTTGCAGAAACTGAACCTGCCGTATCGAGTCGTGATTCTTTGTGGCGGAGACATCGGCTTTTCATCGGCACTGACCTACGACCTCGAAGTCTGGTTGCCGGGGCAGGAAAAGTACCGTGAAATTTCTTCCTGTAGTAACTTTGAAGCCTTCCAGGCGAGGAGAATGAAGGCGCGATGGCGTAACCCTGAAACGGGGAAACCTGAACCTTTACATACCCTGAATGGCTCAGGGCTCGCCGTAGGAAGAACCCTGATAGCGATATTGGAAAACTACCAGAACGAAGACGGTTCTGTGACCATACCTGATGCTTTGAAACCCTACATGGGTGGGCTTGAAGTACTCAGCTGATGCTATTGCCCCAGGTGGGCAATACACTCAATTTCAACACGGGCACCAAGAGCAAGACCACTGCCGGCAACAGCGCTTCGAGCCGGGTAGTTTTCCTCGAAGTAGGTCTTGTAGACCTCGTTCATACTGGGCCACTCGTCAATATCAGCGAGGAATATGGTGCATTTCACCAGGTCGTCCATTTTCGCGCCGTAGCGATTAAGCGTGGCGCGAATGTTGTCCAGGGTTTGTCGGGTTTCCGCCTTGATCCCTCCCTCGACCAGCTGCATTTTGCCGGGAAGGTTACCCACTTGCCCGGACAGGTAGAGCACGTTATCGACCCTGACAGCCTCTGAAAAAGGCAGGTTCAAATCCTTGACGGCGGGGGACGATAGATACTCCACGTCCGCCATGACCTGCAAGCCCAGGCCCCACAGGAGCAGGCTGGCGACGGCGAGCAGATTTTTACTTTGCTTCACAGTCCAGCCCGTTTCTTACTGCAGGAGGTTCTTCAGTACCGCATCCAGGCTCTCTTTCGCATCACCGAAATACATGCGGGTGTTTTCCTTGAAAAAGAGCGGGTTCTGAACACCGGCGTAGCCTGTCGCCATGCTTCTTTTCAGAACGATTGTCGTCGTGCCTTTCCAGCACTCGAGTACCGGCATACCGGCGATGGGGCTGTTTGGATCTTCCTGCGCGGAGGGGTTGACGATATCGTTGGCGCCAATGATGACCGAGACATCGATGTCGGGGAAGTCATCATTTATTTCATCCATTTCAAAAACGATATCATAGGGAACCTTCGCTTCGGCCAGCAGAACGTTCATGTGTCCGGGCATACGTCCGGCAACCGGGTGTATGCCAAAACGCACGTTCACGCCCTTGCCCTTGAGGGCACGGGTAATTTCGTTGACCGTGTGCTGGGCCTGTGCCACGGCCATGCCATAACCTGGAATGACCATAATTTCTTTTGCAGAGGTGAGCAGTTCAGTGACTTCATCGGTATCCACGGAAACCACTTCACCCTGGTCCTCGGCGGCGCCAGCCGCAGCAGACGTGGATTCAGTTCCAAACCCGCCGGCAATGACCGAAACAAAGTGCCTGTTCATGGCACGGCACATGATGTAACTGAGAATCGCACCACTACTGCCTACCAGGGCGCCGGTTACGATTAACAGGTCATTACTAAGCATGAAACCGGTGGCTGATGCGGCCCAGCCCGAATAGCTGTTTAGCATGGACACCACAACCGGCATATCGGCACCACCAATCGCCATAACCATGTGGATGCCGAAGAGCAGGGCGATGACAGTCATAATCACCAGTGGCTGCATTCCACCGCCGGTTTCAGCCTGGTGAACAAAATCGGCACCAAACCATATGGCGGCGATGAGTAAACCAAGGTTCAGCCAGTGCCTTGCTGGAAGCAGCATGGGTGAACCACCAATTTTGCCACTGAGTTTTCCAAAAGCGATGACCGAGCCCGAGAAAGTGACAGCACCAATCAGGATGCCTATGTAGATTTCAATTTCGTGGATGGTTTTTTCAATGGATGTAGGAAAGCTGATCGAGGGATCCATGAAGTTGGCATAGCCAACGAGAACAGCCGCGAGGCCAACCAGGCTGTGCAATATTGCAACCAGCTCCGGCATTTGTGTCATTTCCACTTTCTGTGCAAGGACATAGCCGATGATGCCACCCAGTGCCATGGCTATGACAATTTCCATGTAGCTGGTGACGCCGGGGGCTGAAACGGTGGCGACAATTGCAATTGCCATACCGATCATGCCGTACATATTACCCTTGCGCGAAGTCTCCTGGTTGCTCAGCCCACCCAGGGCGAGGATAAACAGAATAGTCGCTGCGATGTATGAGACTGTAATTACTCCTTCAGACATTTCCGTTACTCCTTATTTCTGGAACATGCGCAGCATGCGCTGGGTGACGGCAAATCCGCCGGTGATATTGATACTGGTGATCAAGATTCCGATACCGGCGAGTATCTTGATTATCTGCACGTCGGCGGAAATTTGAATCAATGCGCCAATGATAATGATGCTGCTGATAGCATTGGTGACACTCATCAGGGGAGTATGGAGTGACGCTGTAACGTTCCAGATCACCATGTAACCCACGAAGCAGGCCAGCACAAAAACCGTGAAATGGTTCATAAACGACTCAGGTGCAACAGAGCCGAGCCCCAGCAGTGCCAGGCCACCAATTAACATGGGCAGCAGCTGCCGGAAAAGGCCGGGTTTTGCTTCCTCTTGCGGTTCCTCCGCGACAGCTGGTGCAGCCGGTTCCGGTTTGGCAGCAGGAGCTGCGGAAAGTTTAGGAGCCGGAGGGGGCCAGGTGATTTCACCGCCATTAATGACCGTTGCTCCGCGAATGGCCTCGTCTTCCATATCGACAACCAGTTCGCCATCTTTTTCAGGGCACATATCGGTCAACAGGTGTCTCAGGTTTGTTGAATATAGCTGGCTGGCCTGTGTCGGTAATCTGCTTGGAAGGTCGGTGTAGCCAATGATCGATACACCGTGCTTGATTGTTACTTCGTTTTTCTGTGTCAGTTTACAGTTGCCGCCCTGTTCTGCAGCAAGATCGACAATGACGCTGCCATCTTTCATGCTCTCAACCATGGCCTCGGTGATTAGCTCAGGGGCCGGTTTTCCAGGAATAAGTGCAGTGGTAATGATGATATCGACTTCTTTTGCCTGCTCGGCAAATAGTTCCATTTCTGCCTTGATGAATTCTTCACTCATTACCTTGGCATAGCCACCTTCTCCGGAACCGTCTTCTTCAAAATCCAGCAGCAGGAATTCGCCATCCATGCTTTCCACCTGTTCCTTCACTTCCGGTCGTGTATCAAAGGCTCGTACGATTGCGCCCAGGCTCTTCGCTGCGCCAATAGCCGCCAGTCCGGCAACGCCCGCACCAATCACCAGCACCTTGGCAGGCGGAATCTTTCCAGCAGCGGTTATTTGCCCGGTGAAAAATCGGCCAAAATGCTGTGCCGCTTCAATCACGGCCCGGTAACCACCGATGTTTGCCATGGAGCTCAGCGCATCCATTTTCTGGGCGCGGGAGATCCTTGGAACGCTGTCCATGGCCAGGACAGTCACCTTTTTCGCGGCAAGTGTGTTCAAAAGTGCTTCATTTTGTGCTGGCCAGATAAAACTGATCAGCGTCTGACCTTCCCTGAGTAATTCTGATTCGTCGCAACCCAGATCCGGATGAGCCCCTGGAGCCCGCACCTTGAGAATAATGTCGCAAGACGACCATAGTTCACGGGTGTCATTGACAATTTCAACCGAAGCTTCTCGATATGCGTCATCGGAAAACTTGGCTTCGAGGCCGGCACCGGACTCTATGGCAACGCTAAAGCCAAGTTTCTGTAATTTTTCCGCAACCTCGGGTGTAGTTGCGACACGTTTTTCCCCTTCGTAAACTTCTCTGGGCACACCGATTTTCATAGTGGAAATCTCCCAAGCAATGACTTTCCTGATTGATGTATCAACCCTCGCGAATACGAAGGCTAAAAGCCCGCGAATCCTAGCGCAGTCCGCTTGGGCTCACAAGGGTAAAAGCCAGAAATACAACAAAAAACCCGGCTCTGGGCCGGGTTTTTCAAGTGCTACTGCTTATATTCGCTGCTCTAATCGTCTCCGGCAAAAACCGCAAGAAGGTGAAGCAGGTGCTGGAACAGGATAAGTATATCCAGGTACAGCGAAATGGTTGCCATGACATAGTTGGTCTCGCCACCCTGGATTATGCGGCTGGTGTCAAACAGGATAGCAGCCGACATGAGCAGGATCATCATGGCCGAAACAGCCAGTGACAGCGAGGGAATATTAAAGATCATGGCCCCTATACTGGCCAGTATGGCGACAATAATGCCGACAAACACGTAACCTCCGAGGAAGCTGAAGTCTTTCCTGCTGGTCATGACATAACCTGACAGGCCAAGAAAAATCGCACCGGTTCCGGCGGTTGCCGTCATGATCAACTCGACGCCGTTGGATAGCGCTGCGACGTAGTGGTTCAGCATTGGACCCAGGCCAAAACCAAGAAGGCCGGTGAAAATGAAGGTCAGTGGCAGGGCAGCGGCTGAATTCCTGTACCTGGGCAGGACAAACCAAAGCAACAGCAAGGCAACAATGTCACCGGCAAACGCAACCATAAAAGGCACCTGTATCAGCATTGCGACCCCTGCCATGGCGGCACTGAAAATAAGGGTCATGGACAGCAGCATGTAGGTGTTGCGGATGACTTTATTGGTCGCCAGGATGGATTCGACCGGTCGACTCACGACTGAGGGGTTCTGACTCATTTCAATCTTTCTCCATAGAATGATTACTTACAGGGATAATGGGGCCAAGTGGCCAAATTTTCAAGCGCACAATACCCGGTTAGGCTTCGGCGCCCTGCTGCTGAACAGCCGGGCTTTGTTATAAAAATAGCATTTAAAACAAAGAGGTAGGATTTCTAGCCGCCCTGGGCGG
>CAZXDV010000053.1:0-14212 GCA_964639535.1 uncultured Enterobacteriaceae bacterium
TTACATGGGTGACGTGGATGGCAGCATCGGCTCCTGGGGCTTTGCCCGCGGTGGCATGGGTTCCATTGCCACGGCACTGGCTTCTGCCTTTCAATCTTTCGGTGGCGAAATTCTTACCGATGCCGGTGTCGACCACGTGATTGTAAAGAATGGCGAGGTAAAAGGTGTCGCCCTTGAAAACGGCGATGACCATTACGCAGATATAGTGATCTCCAACCTCGACCCCAAGCGCACCTTCCTCAACATCATGAAGGAGAATGACCTGCCCGGCGATGTCGTGACAAAGGCAAAGAACTTCAAGATCAGGGGCTCTTCCGGAAAGCTCAACATTGCCCTTGATGGCATGCCCACCTTCAAGGCCATGGAAAAAGGCCACGAGTTACTGAAGGCGGACTTTCACTTTATCGATTCCATGGAGCGCATGGAACGTGCCTACGACGACTGGAAAAACGGGACCTGGTCAAAGGATCCCTATCTCGATACCTTAATCCCGACCCAGGTGGACCCGACCATGGCGCCACCGGGGAAACACATGATGACGGTCTTCGTGCAGTACTGTCCGCCCAAGGTCAATGGTGAAGACTGGACCGATGAGCAGCGCGATGCCTTTGGCCAAACGGTTATCGACCAGATTTCTGAATACAGTCCTGATTTCAAGGATCTCATCCTGCATGCAGAAATCAGGACACCCCGTGAACTTGAAAACGAGGTTGGCCTTACCGAGGGCAATATCTTTCAAGGGGAGCTCACCATGGACCAGCTGTTGTTTAACCGGCCCTTTCCCGGTTACGCACAGTACCGTGGCCCGGTAAAAGGTTTGTACATGTCGGGTTCCGGCACTCACCCGGGTGGCGGTGTCATGGGCGCGCCGGGTCTCAACTCGGCGAGGGAGATCCTGGGCGACCTGGGCAAGAAGAACGTTGTTCCGGAGGCCTTTAGCGATGAGTAATTTCGATACGATAATTATTGGTGCCGGTCACAACGGCCTGGTCTGCGCAAGCTACCTGGCAAAGGCGGGTCGCAAGGTACTTGTTCTTGAAGCCAACGAGCAGGTAGGCGGCGCCGCGATAACAAGGGAATTCGCCGAGGGTTTTTCCGTCTCAGCCTGTGCTCACCTTCTAAACTTGTTACACCCCCAGGTGATTTCAGATCTCTCACTTGAACAACATGGTTTGAAAATGGCGGCCACGGACCTGTCCACCATTGCACTTTCCAGTGCAGGAGAGCACCTGGTACTCAAGCGGGATTCCCTGAGTGGGAATGGCATTGGCGTTTCAGAGCAACAGGCCTACCGGGATTTCCAGGACAAGCTACGGCGCTTTTCAAAGATACTGCAAAAAACTTTCATGAAGCGGCCACCGAGACTGGTGCACAAGGACCCTGCCGATCTCATGAACCTTGCCTCGCTTGGTTTAAGTGTACGCATGCTGGGGCGCGAGGATATGCGCGAGTTGCTGAGGATTGGTGCCATCAATATCTATGACGTACTGCAGGAAAGCTTTGATAACGAGTTGCTGAAAGGTGCGCTTGGGTTTGATGCCGTGCTGGGTAGCAACCTCGGGCCCCGTTCACCCAACTCGGTGCTGACCTATCTTTATCGCCTGAGCGGACAGCTGGACAGCACCGACACGGCAGTATCACTGCCCGAGGAAGGCATGCGTGGCCTTGGTACAGCGCTAAGAAAATCAGCCGAGGCTGCAGGCGTTGAAATTCGAACAGGTGTGGCGGTTAGGCGCGTGTTACTGGATGTGGACAGGGCCACCGGTGTTGAAACCGTCGCGGGTGAAAAACTTAACAGCGACCTGGTGGTTTCCAATGCCGATCCAAAAACCACCTTCCTGCAACTGGTGGAGGCACGAAACCTTGAATCGGGTTTTACGCGTCGCGTAAATAACATACGCATGCAGGGCAAGGCTGCGAAATTACACCTGGCCCTTGATGGCCTGCCGGAATTTAGCGGGCTGAATGAAATCGAGCTTGGCCAGAGGCTGGTTATTTCGCCAAACCTTGATTACCTTGAAAAGGCCTTTGACCACTCCAAGTACGGGGAATATTCCAATGCACCCGCGCTCGAGGTGAGCATTCCATCAATCCATGACAAGAGCCTGGCTCCCGAGGGCAAGCACGTACTGTCTGCCATTGTTCAATATGCACCCTATAACTTGCGCGCAGGCTGGGACACGAACAAGGAGGTATTCACCAACCTGGTGATAGATTTACTGGCAGAGTATGCGCCGGGCATAAAGGAACAGGTCAGTGCCTCGGAGTTATTAACACCGGTGGATATCGAATCTGAATTTAATATTAGCGGCGGTCACTGGCATCACGGTGAATACACCCTTGACCAGTTCATGATGCTGCGACCGGTACCCGGTGCCGCGCAGTACTCAACACCGGTAAAAGGATTGTACCTTTGTGGAGCCGGTTCCCACCCGGGCGGTGGCGTGATGGGGCTGGCGGGGCGTAACGCCGCGAACGAGATCAGCAGTGGAGGGCAGCAGTCATGAGCGTTAGAAAAGCAGACGCCAGGTTTCTCAACACGCCGTTTTACTCGCGCGCAAAAGAACTTTGCGAAACAAACCTGTGGTCACCGTGGAAGGCTTACACCACGGTGGATTGTTACAGCACGGTGGAAGAAGAATATTTTGCCGTGCGTAATGCCACCAGCGTTTTTGATTTAACACCAATGATCAAGTACCGCATCACCGGCAAGGATGGCCTCGCTTTCCTCGACAAGCTGATGACGAGAAAGATGAGCGGGCTGACCCCGGGGCGCGTGATGTATGGCGCATGGTGTAACGACCTTGGCCACGTGCTGGATGACGGGACAGTATTTCATCTTGAGGAGAACAGCTGGCGCCTGTGTTCAGCGGAGCGACACCTGGACTGGCTGATGGCCACTGCCATGGGTTTTGATGTTGAGATTGACGACGAGACCGATGAAGTTGTGGGTCTCGCGGTACAGGGCCCCACATCCTGCCAGACACTCAAGGCCATGCAGCTTGAGGGTGTTGAAAATCTCAAGCCCTTTCAGCACAGGAGTTTCAACCTCGAGGGCAGGGACCTGATGGTGTCACGCACCGGCTTTACCGGGGACCTTGGTTACGAGATGTGGGTGAAAAGCGAAGATGCAGAATTACTCTGGGATCGTCTTTTTGAAGCCGGCCAGAGTTTTGGTATCAAGCCAATTGGTTCTCACGCGCTGGACATCGTGCGCATCGAGGCCGGTTTTATCCAGGCCGAGGTCGATTTTGTGCCGGCATTGAACGTTGTGCGTGCCGGGCGCGGTCGCTCACCCTACGAGCTGGGCCTGGACTGGCTGGTTCATTTTGACAAGCCCGTGTTTAACGGTCGCCAGGCGCTGTTAAAGGAAAAGGAACAGGGCTCGCGCTATCGCTTTGTGCGTCTTGATGTTGAAGGCAACAAGCCAGCCCATGATTCATTTATATATAACGGCAGTAACAAGGTGGTGGGTCACGTCACCTCTGCAACCTGGTCTCCCAGTGCAAAGAAGAATATTGCCCTTGCGTCACTGGACATGCCCTGGGGCAGGGAAGGTGATGAACTGTATGCCGAGATCTATTACAACACCGAGTTGAAATGGAACCGCCTTATGGCTCGCTGCAGTATTGTTGAAGGTCCGTTTTTCGATCCGCCAAGGAGGAGACAGACCCCGCCTGCGGACTACTGATTTCCATGGCGCACAGGCTTGACCCCTTGCTGTGTCCTGCTTCCATCGCGGTGGTTGGTGCCACCCGGCGCAAGGAAGTCGTGGGCAACATGGTGATCGAAAACCTGCTGGCTGGAAACTACGCGGGCGAGCTTTATGCCATCAACCCGCGCTATGATGAAGTCGAGGGTGTCCCCTGTTTCGCGTCGTTAAGCGATCTACCCGGAAAAGTAGAACACGTCATTTTTGCCGTCTCCGATGAGCGTATCGAGGATGCTCTCAAGGACGCCATTGCGCATGGCATAAAAGCAGCGACCATTTATTCCACGCTGATCCTTGAGAACGATACCACGCCTCCACTGCAGGAGAGGATCAGGCGTCTTGCAGAAGAAGCCGGTTTACTGCTTTGCGGTGGTAACGGCATGGGCTTTTATCATTTCAACAGGGGCGTGCTTGCCTGCGGCTTTGATACCCGGCGGCATGCGGCAGAAGGAAACGTGACCCTTATTAGCCAGTCCGGTTCCGGCATGTCTGCCATCGTTGATGTTGATCCGCGAATTGATTTCAATATTGCCGTATCCACGGGACAGGAACTCACCGTTGGGCTGGAAGATTACCTGGACTTCGCCCTTGAGCAGGAAGAAACACGGGTTGTCGGCCTGTTCATGGAAACCAGCCGGCAGCCGGGCAAGCTGGTAGCCGCCTTTGAAAAAGCAGCGAGGAAGAAAATTCCCATCCTCGTTATCAAGGTGGGTAAAACAGAATTCTCATCACGCCTGGCAGAGTCACACTCCGGTGCGCTGGCCGGTGTTGATGCCGTGTACGAGGCCTTGTTTGATCGTTACGGGGTGCAGCGGGTCGAAGACCTCGACGTGCTGGCAACCAGCCTCATCATGTTTGCGCAGCCCCACGATATTGCCGAGGGTGGCCTGGTAACCATCCATGACTCCGGCGGTGAGCGCCAGCTGCTGGTGGACCAGGCAGAAGAATACGACGTGGCACTGACGAAGCTCACACCTGCGACCAGTGACGAGCTGGAGTCATTACTGGATCCCGGTTTGCTGCCGGTGAATCCACTGGATGCCTGGAGCGTGGGCGGGCCTGACTACCACGTGGTCATGCAAAAGTGCTTTGCCAGCCTGTTGCGCGACCCCGGTGCCGCGCTTGGTGCAGTGGTGCATGCCAGGGCGCCGGAAGGCAAGATCTACAATGACTACATTGGTTATCTCAGGCACGGTCACGAGACATCGGGCAAGCCGGTTTTCCTCGTAGCCGCACGCCAGGGCATCGGCGAAGATGACCTGGTGCTTGAAACAACACGGGAAGGATATCCCGTGCTTGATGGTGTTGCGCCTTTCCTGCAGGGAGCACGTTGCATGATGAACTACCGCGACTTCCTGCAGCGCCCGCGGGTTTCAACTTCGCCCCTTTCCGAAACCATCGTGAAGAAGTGGCAGCAGGTGTTTCGGCAAAAGACAGCCATCGATGAATTCGAGGCGACTTCATTCCTGGCTGATTGTGGCATTCCCATGGCACAGGCGAGGCAGGCCGATAATGCGGAGGATCTCGCCAGCGCCGCAGCACAGCTGGCTTACCCACTGGTTCTTAAAACTGCCATGCCCGGAATGAATCATAAATCCGACCAGGGTGGTGTGATACTCGGAATTCAAAATGAGCAGCAGCTACTTTCACACTACGACGATCTGCACACCCGGCTGGGGCCAAAGGTGTTGCTTGCGAGCATGCACGAAGAAGACGGAGTAGAAATGATCCTTGGTATCGTCAACGACCCGCAGTTTGGCCCGGTGGTGTTAATGGGCCTTGGCGGTATTCATGCCGAGGTGATCAAGGACACCTTCGCGCTCATGCCGCCGTTTGATGCAGCCTTTGCCACGCGGGCGCTGGATAAACTAAAAATGCGCAGGGTGCTGGATGAAACACGGGGCCGGGCCGCTGTAGATATTAAGGCCTACTGCGAAGCGGCGGCCGTCCTGTCCGGTATCGCCATTGCCTTTAGTGAAGAAATAAGCGAACTCGATATCAATCCCCTGCTTGTGAGCGAGTCCGGCTGCTGCGGGCTTGATGCAATGCTGGTATTAAAAACAGCTTCGAAAAGCGAAGCCGGTTTCGAGGAGCAGGCCTGTGCCTGATTTTAAAACAATAAACTACAGCCAGGACGGACCGGTGGCGATCATCAGCCTTAATCGTCCTGGTAAGTTGAATGCCATCAGCCCGGACATGGTAAAGGAACTGCACGCGGCCCTGGACGAGGCGGAAAGTAATGACGGCGTGCGTGCGATTCTTTTAAGGGGAGAAGGCAAGGCCTACTCCGCGGGCTTTGATCTTGACGTGGAAGCAGAGGAGGGTGTCGACAGTACCGAGTTCTGGCGCGCCGAGCTCAGGCGTAACTTTGACATCATCATGCGCTTCTGGGACAGCCCGAAACCAACAATCGCCGCTGTGCACAAGTACTGCCTGGGTAGTGCAATGGAAATGGCCACTGCCTGTGATATCACCATTGCCGCAGAAGGCACGCGTTTTGGCGCACCGGAAGTGAAGTTCGGTAGCGGTATCGTTGCCCTCATCCTGCCGTGGGTGATCGGCGCCAAGCAGGCAAAGGAACTGTTGCTCACCGGCAATGACAAGGTCAGTGCCGAGCGCGCACTGGATCTCGGCCTGGTCAACCACGTGGTTGATGAAGATCAGTTACAGGCGAAGGCCATGGCCATGGCAGGCACCATCGCAGCCAATGACCGGCTCGCGGTCAGGCTCACCAAGCAGGCCATTAACATGAGCCTTGAAAGCATGAACATGCGCGATGCCATGCTAAGGGCACTTGAGATCGACGTTGAAATTGAAACCACGGAAACACCGGAGTCGAAGGAATTTAATCGCATACTCTCCGAGGAAGGAACAAGGGCCGCGCTGGAGTGGCGAGAAAAGAACATTGACGGAAGAAGCTGATGATGCAAATTGACGATCGCGCAAGTGCAACAGAACTCGAAGAGTTCCTGCAAAAGTATCCCGACACGAAGATGCTAGAAATTCTTTCGCCCGATACCAACGGCATATTACGTGGTAAGCGGATCGGCAGGGAAGAATTTGACGGGCTTTACGATGGCGGTCTGAAAACCTGTGCTTCAACGCCTTTTGTGGACAGTCGCGGTGAAATCGCAGTAGAGATTGGCATCGGCACCCGTGATGGGGATCCGGATGTAAAAACCTACCCGGTCGCTGGCACGCTGGCACCGGTGCCCTGGCTTGATTCACCCATCGCCCAGGTATTCCTGTCCATGGCGAGTTTCGATGACGAACCGTATTTTTCAGACCCGCGCTTCGTGCTGAAAAAATGCTACCAGCAATTGAAGGACATGGGTCTTAGCGTGGTTGTCGCCACCGAGTTTGAATTTTACCTGCTGGAGGCCGGTGATGGTCCCGTGCCCACGCCGAAACTGGGTAGCGTGCCGGGCACAAACCTGAAGCAGGAAGGCCTGCAGTATTCCGCCCTGGAAGACCTGTGGGAAAACGATGCCCTGCTCATGGACATTCATAATAACTGCGAACTACAGGGGATCCCTGTGACAACGGCGCTGGGAGAGTTTGCGCCGGGGCAGTTTGAGATCAACCTGCATCACGTGGATGACCCGGTCAAGGCCTGCGACCAGGGCGCCATGTTGAAACGAGTGATCAAGGGAACCAGCATGAAGCACGGTCTCGGTGCCTCTTTCATGGCCAAGCCATTCATGGATTACGCCGGGAGTGGCTTACACATCCACGTGAGTGTTTATGACGAGCAGGGCAATAATATTTTTGCCAACCCGGATTCGAGCGAGACCCCGGCAATTTCCGCAAAAATGAAAAACGCCATTGCCGGCCTGCAGCAAACCATGGCCGATGGCATGGCGATCTTCGCACCCAATGCCAATTCCTATCGACGACTGCAGCCCCATTCCTTTGTACCGCTTTCACCCTCATGGGGCTATAACCACCGCGGCGTGGCATTGCGGATCCCGGTATGCGATCAAAAAAATATGCGGGTGGAGCATCGCGTGGCCGGCGCCGACGCAAATCCATACCTGGTGATGGCGGCGCTGTTCGCTGGTATTCATCATGGTATCAGCAAGGGCCTTGAACCCACTGACCCGGTGGCCGAAGGCACCATGTTTGAAGACCAGGAAATTGAGCTGCCGATTCGCTGGGAGGCAGCGCTGGACAGGTTCAGGGCCAGTGAAATTTTACCGGCCTACATGGGTGAAGAGTTTTGTCGTACCTATGAACTCACCAGGCGAAGTGAATGCGATCAGTTCCAGGCGCAGATTAGCAACCTGGACTACGAGTGGTACTTGAGGTCTGTCTAATGAATGCTTTTGAGCTGCTATCAGGAAAAGTCCCTGTACAGGGAAAAAGACGTATTGGTGACGCTGGTCTTGATGCGACCGTGCAGCGTCCTGATCGGTTCGCTGTCTTCCTCGATGTAGGACCAGCACTGGATCGCCTGCTGCAGGTCGTCAAATTTCATGGCGTGATAAAAATGGGAATCGGGCCCATCGGCGTTGTATCCATCATGGGCCTGTCTTTCCATGAACTGGTGCGACAACAGCAGGTTTTTTTCTACCAGGTGCGTGGCAAGGGCATTAATCGCTTCGCTGAACTGTTCCGCAGTACAGTGATCCTGTAAATCAAAAAAGCTGTGCAGTATGACCATTATTCTTCTTCGAGGAGTAAGAAGTCGATATTAGAAGGCAATAGTATAGTAATTATTATCAGCAACAAATGTATACCGGGCTAAAGGGTTCCGGAGTATGTAATTAGCAGGAGTTAAGAAAATGAGTGCAACGAATTTAGCGACATTACTGGAGAACCAGCAAGACGGTTATTCCCTGCAGCAGGGTTTTTACAGGGACCCGGAGATCTACAAGGTCGAGATAGAGCGGATCTTCATGAAGTCCTGGTTGTATGCCGGGCATGTCAGCGAGATTCCCAACCCGGGTGATTACATCCTGTATGAATTTGATACCGAGTCCGTGATTATCATTCGTGAAAACGAGGACACCATCAACGCGCTACTTAATGTCTGCCGTCATCGTGGCTCAAGGATCTGCAAGGAAGTGACGGGCAACAAGAACCTGCTGGTCTGCCCCTATCACGGCTGGAGTTTTGAAAAGAGCGGAAACCTGCGTGGTGCCAACCACACCAAGCCGGGCTTTGACAAGACAATGTATCCACTGCACAAGATCAACATCAAGGTTTTCCACGGCATGATGTTTATCAACTTTGATGAGGATCCAATACCTTTTTCCCCCATCGAAGAAGACCTGGACGAGGCGCTCAAGCCCTATAAGCTGGACAAGGCCAAGGTTGCGCACAAGATTGACTACCCCATTGAGGCAAACTGGAAATTGTCGGTAGAGAACTACTGTGAATGTTATCACTGTGTGCCTTCCCACCCGGAATATGCCGAGGCACATGGGCGCTCCTACCCCGAAGCCGACATGGAGGAACTAACCCAGGCGCTTTATGAGCGTGCGGAAGAGTGCGGCCTGACAACCATCGACGTTAACAACGACTGGCTGGATTCAGGTGGTGTTGGCATTGACCGCTCCTATAATCGCTATCCCTTACTCCATGGACACTTAACCGGAAGTAAAAAAGGTAAGCCGGTTGCACCACTGATGGGAGACATCAAGGCCTATGACGGGGGCACGGTGGATATGCACATTGGCCCCATGACTTTTTACCTGGCCTATTGCGATCACGTTGTGGTTTATCACTTCAAGCCACTGACCCAGGATACCTCGAGTTGTGAAATCAGCTGGCTGGTCAATGGTGATGCTGAAGAAGGAAAAGACTATAAGCTTGAAGAGCTGACCTGGTTGTGGGACATCACTACCCATGCCGACAAGAGGATCATTGAAGATAACCAGAAGGGCGTCAATTCACGTCGCTACCAGCCCGGGCCTTTTACCGAGCTGGAGCAGTTTGAAGAGGGTTTTGTTGACTGGTACCGTGACTTAATGAGTAAGTAGAGCCAGTCTCACATCCTATTTGTGAGACTGACCCTGGATTCCCCTGGGGGTTGGGAATTCACTACCCTCTTCAACAATCACATACTGGTCGGATGCATACCCGTTAAAGCGCGTGGTTGTTGTTGAACCATAGGCGCCACTCAGGCCGAATTCAATCCAGTCGCCCTCGGCTATGCTGGCCGGGAGCCCGATGGTTTCCTTGAAGCAGTCACTGGAGTCACAGGTGGGGCCGTAAACGGTGAACTCTTCCAGCTCATCCTGCAGCAGCTTGTCACCGCGATAGGTGAGTCTCGGTAGCTTGAAGTAGGCAACGAGCTGTTCCATGAATCCGCCATAGATGCCGTCGTTAAGAAAAATCACGTTGCCGTCCCGGCGATGCTTTACACGGCACACCAGGGAGCCGGACGTTGCCACCAGGGCACGACCGGGTTCACAGACAAGCTCACAGCTTTCACTATCGAAATAGCGATTGAACTGCGTCCTGATGGCGTCAAAGTAGTCAGCCAGTTCCGGCACGTCGCTGTTCTCGTAGTGTGCAGGAAAACCACCGCCGACATTGAGCATGACAATATCAACACCGGCTTTCTCACTGATCATCGCTGCCGCGTAGATAAAGTCACTGTAGGCAGAGGGTGAATAACACTGCGAACCGGGGTGAAAGGTGAGGGCAGCGCGATAGCCCGCAGCATCGACCATGGACAGCAGCCTGGTTGCCTGATCCGGGCTCGCACCAAACTTGCTGTTGAGATCCTGTGCTGCAAATGCGCCCTTGATCTTGAAGCGCACGGTCAGCTGTACAGACGGATCGTCGCCAATGATGGAATGAATTTTTTCAAGTTCTTTTTCATCATCAAGGGCAAAGGAACGCACGCCGTGGATGAAATAAGCCTGGCGAATTTCTTCGCGGGACTTCACCGGGTTGTCATAAAGAATGACGGCATTCGCATCCATTGAACGAACCAGTTCTATTTCAGCGAGCGAGGCAGCATCAAAGAATGCCAGGCGAGAGTTAACAAGCTGTTCAATAACCAGCGGCTCGCCGTTTGATTTCACCGCGAATCCTACTTTCCCCGGAAAGTTATCGACAAAAAGGTCAACGCGCTGCAGCAGGTCAGCGGGGCAGAAACAGTGTACCGGGTAGTCCGGTGCCTCCTCGTGAATCATGGCTGCGGTATTTTCAAAGGAAGCGACCTTGCGCGCTTCGCTCAGGCGACCGTCATTACTGTGCCTGTTATAGCGGGACAGTTCATCAACCAGCTTGTGGGTCATGGAAACGGTCATGTCGATCACCTCTTGTTAAATCGTTGATTTAACAAAGTATCGACCAGTTAACTGTCAGATTGTAGGTGTAAAACTGTCATAAATGTAAAAATATTTAGTGAAAATGACAGTATATATAGTTAATATGCCAAGTATGGACACGATCCCCTCTCTCGGCGATAAAGATGAGGCCCTCATTCGGCTGCTGCAGGAAGATGCCCGCGCCAGCATCAGTAACCTGGCGCGCCAGCTTGGCGTATCACGAACCGCCGCGCAGGAGCGCCTGAATCGTCTCAAGCGTAACGGCGTGATCCAGGGTTTTACCGTCAGGCTCAATCCCGAGTGGCAGAGAAAGCAGGTCTCGGCGTTCATCGCCCTGGTGGTTGAGCCCAAGCAGGCCAAGCCGCTTATTTCGGCGCTTGAGCGCATGACATATATAAAGGCGCTATGGACCGTGAGTGGAAGTTTTGACCTGCTGGCGGAAGCCACCGCACCAAGCACGGAAGATATTGACCAGCTGCTGGATGATGTTGGGGAACTTGAAGGCGTGAAGCGGACGGAATCTTCCATCGTCCTGTCGACAAAATTTGAAAGACGCTAGGTCAAAGAAACTCCAGCCAGCGCTCGTATAGCTGCCAGGCAATTTTCCTGCTGGCAGGAAAATTCTCGTCATTCATCGACATGATTGTCTCACCCGACTGCACGCTCGGGGATTCCGGCGGATGTTTATCCTCGAGATCGATGGCCCAGTGCCTGATGCTGTCCAGGTTGATCTCGATATGAAACTGCATGCCCAGCACGTTGCCATCAACGAAAGCCTGGTTCTCGCAATATTCTCCACCCAGTATTTTAGTGGCGCCGGGTGGAATGGAAAAACTGTCGCTGTGCCATTGCATCGCGACCAGTCTCTTCGGTGGTTGCGGTATCCACTCGGCCAGTAGCGCTGTTGACTCGGGGATTAATGTTGACCAGCCAAACTCTTCAACATCGTGTTTCCTTACCTCGCCGCCAAGGGCCTGGCTGATAAGCTGCCCGCCAAGGCAGTGTCCTATCATGGGCAGGTTAAGTTCCCTTGCGCTCCTGATAAGCGCCATCTCTTCAACCATGGCAGGTGTCGGGCTGGCCACGCTCTCAGTACCACCAAGGAAACACAGGCCGGACCAGGCAGAGAGGGAATCGCTGCCGGGGATCTCATCACCCTGGTTTGGATAGATCACTTCAAGGGGGACATCATGTTCCTGCAGGAATTCTGCGAAGAGACCGGCGTTGCTGCTTTCAATATGCTCAAAGATCAGGACAGGTTTCATGATTCAAATTATAAACGGCCGGGTGTGCAAATAGTATTACTGCCATGCATTGGATGTAATATACACACTTCGATATAAACACGGGGACGTGCCTATGAAATCAGGAACCTGGCAATTACAGAAAGTGCTGCAGGATTTGAAGAACATTCCTGCAGGTGAAGAGCCTTATCTTGAACCATTTGAACATGGCACCATGTCGCTTGGCATGTATGCCCCGGGAGAAAAGGACCTGCAGGAATCACACACAAAGGACGAGCTGTATTTCGTTATTTCCGGTTCCGGCACTTTTGTAAACGACGGCAAGCGAAGCCCCTTCAGTGAAGGTGATGCACTGTTTGTTGCGGCGGGGGTAGAGCATCGATTTGAAGATTACAGCCAGGACTTTGCCGCATGGGTAGTTTTCTGGGGTCCCGATGGCGGTGAAGTAAATTGACATGCGCTGAAAGAATGCTTTACTGCTCGTAACTTAATCTTTCAAGAAAATTGATGGCGACTAATTCGAAACCCCTTGTCGGTGTGCCCACCTGCAGGCAGGTGATTGACGGGCTGGACTACGATTGCACCCAGCACAAGTATATTCGTGCGCTGCATGCAAGCGCCGATGTCATTCCCCTGCCGATTCCCCTGCTGGGTGATGAACTTGATCTTGATACCCTGCTTTCCCGGCTTGACGGCATCATGCTGACGGGCAGTCATTCAAATATTCATCCCACTCACTACACCAGGCCCGCCATCGAGGCAGACTTCAAGCTGGACCAGGAAAGGGACGCCACCATCCTGCCGCTGATCAAGCCGGTGATTGAAAAGGGCATACCTTTTCTCGCCATTTGCCGGGGCTTCCAGGAGTTGAACGTGGCCTATGGTGGCGTGCTCGATCCACACCTGTACCGGGCCGGTCACTATATCGAGCACCGCGAGAACAAGGACCTGCCGCTGGAGCAACGCTACGCCAGTGCCCACCCGGTGCAGCTCGTTGAGGGCGGCCTGTTACAGGCCATGTTGCAGCGGGATGCTATCGAGGTGAACACGCTGCACGAGCAGGGCATAAAAACACTGGGGCAGGGATTAAATGCAGAAGGGCACGCGGAAGATGGTTTGATCGAGGCGGTTAGCGTTGCCGGTGCAGCTAACTTTGCTATCGGTGTACAGTGGCACCCCGAGTGGAAGTCCACGGAAAATGAAGTCTCAACGGTACTCTTTTCAGAATTCGGCAAGGCCTGCCGCGAATACGCGGCAGCGCGAAGCTAATCCTTAACTATTCGTCGCGGCTGCTGCTGGGTAATGCAGTGAACACCACCGCCACCCTCGGCGATAGCCAGTATGGGTACCTGGATAATTTCCCGCTGCGGGTATAACTCCCGGTAGGTCTCCACCGCCCAGGCGTCACGAATATCTTCATAGCCGGGCACGATCACGGCCCCGTTGACCAGGTAGGCATTGATGTAGGAGCGGCAATCCTTTTCGCTATCTACCTTGTTGTAATCGCCGCTACAGATGGTGCGTATTTCAAGCTCCCTTCCCGAGGCGTCGCGCTGCCCTTCAAGCGCGCGACGATTCAGTTCACCATTTTCGTAGTAGGGGTCACTGCTGTCCTTGCCGATTTCCACGAGCACCACGCCGGGCTCAACAAAGGCCGCGACACCATCCACATGACCATCGGTTTCCAGTTCTTCTTCGTCTCCGGGGATCCATATCACCTTGCTGGCGCCGAGACTGCGACATAATTCTTTCTCAACTTCCTCCTTGCTCCACTCGGGGTTTCGATTTTCGTTGAGAAAACAGGAGTCGGTGGTAATGATCGTGCCTTCACCGTCCACCGTGACACCGCCGCCCTCGGCAACCAGCTCTGAGTCATAGCACACTGCATCGGCCAGCTTGAGTATGCGCTCACCCATCAAGTCATCCTTGTCATAGGGATCATACTTTTCTCCCCAGGCATTGAATTTCCA
>CAZXDV010000054.1:0-13853 GCA_964639535.1 uncultured Enterobacteriaceae bacterium
AATTAAGCCAAGCAGGGTTGACTTTCCACTACCGCTGGGGCCCCGAATAAACAGCCGCTCACCCTGCACCACATTGAAACTTGATATCTCCAGCACAGCACGCTGCTGTCCTGGCCAGGCATAGCGAAGTTCGGACAGTCTAACGATTTGAGACGTCATCGTGGAATCCATCGGGGTAGCTTGACTGGCACACCGTAACTTACGTATCTATTACATCGTTATAAATTGCTCTTATTATACATTTGTGACTGCGATAGAGCTAAACAGTTTCGCAACAATACGGTGATTGGCAGTAATTCCAAAAAATACTAATACAGTATTTCACTGGCTGTATTTCCCGGCCCTGTAAAGCGTTGTACACTTATCACATGAGCAACTATTTAAGTAGCGTCAACAATCATCGTTCAACACAATCACCTGCCTGGGGAGACATTATTTATGAATCGCTTGAAGCACACATTAGCACCCGGATTTTTGTTTTTTCTGGTCATTCCGTTTTGTCTCATGGCTGAAGCACCTGTTGAAGCGCCTTCGCTTGGCTACACCAGGCTTTATACAGATTCAGCCGGCGTATCCCATTTCGACCAGGGCGTAATGGATTTTTCTATTGAGGAATACTCACCTCCCGCACCTCCCATGGGTGTTCGCCATCTTGTTAATGGAAAAGGCGCGACCCTTGTGCATATACAAAAAGGCGTATTCGAAGACTGGCACCCCGCCCCACGGCGCCAATTTATGTTTATTTTGCAGGGAACCGTAGAAGTGGGCGTTAGCGATGGAGAGAAACGTCGTTTTGAACCTGGCAGTGTTGTATTACTGGAAGATACTTCCGGTAAGGGACATACAACGGAAGCCGTTGGTAAAGAAGATCACATATCAGTGGCAGTCCCGGTTCCGGAATAAGGCAGGAACTTTACCTGGTTAAGTTCTAGCCCCTACGCTTGCGTGAAGCCTGGGCAAGCTGTCCCAGTACGTCCACCGTATCTTCCCAACCAATACAGGCATCTGTAATACTTTGTCCGTAAGTGAGTGTTTGTCCCTTCACTACGTTCTGGCGCCCCTCGACAAGGTGACTCTCGATCATAATGCCAAAAATATCCCTGTTACCGCGTGCTATCTGCGTAGCGATATCGTGAGCAACGTGAATTTGCCGGGCAGGAATTTTCCTGCTGTTTGCATGACTGGCATCAATCATGATGCGAGCCGGTAGCCCGGCTTTTTTCAGAAGCTCTGCTGCATCTTCGGCCGAGAACATGTCGTAATTCGGGTGCTTGTTTCCGCCCCTCAGGATCACATGGCAATCGCGGTTCCCTGCGGTTTTGAATATGGCAGACTGACCACCCTTGGTCACAGAAAGAAAATGATGAGGTTTTGTTGCTGAGCCGATGGCATCCACCGCAACCTGGATATCACCATCCGTTGCATTCTTGAATCCTACAGGGCACGAAAGCCCCGATGCTAGTTCCCGGTGCGTCTGGCTTTCCGTGGTGCGAGCGCCAATAGCTCCCCATGAAATCAGGTCAGCAATATATTGTGGGCTGATTAGGTCCAGGTATTCAGTACCACATGGAATACCCATATCTCCAAGGTCCAGCAGAAGAGAACGGGCCAGGTGTAATCCCTTGTTAATTTGAAAAGTATCGTCGAGGTCAGGATCATTGATCAAACCTTTCCAGCCCACGGTTGTCCTTGGCTTCTCAAAGTAAACCCGCATGACGATGAACAGGTCTTCGGAAAGTTCGTCAGAAATAGATTTTAATCGCCCCGCATATTCTCTCGCCGCATTCGCGTCATGGATTGAACATGGGCCGGTAACCACAAGCACGCGTTCATCTTCCCCGGAAAGGATATTGTGTATGGTACTCCTGGCCTTGCTCACGGTATCGCTTGCGACATCGGAGACCGGCAGATCGCCAATAAGCGACTCAGGCGAGATGAGTTCCATCATCTCCGATATGCGAAGGTCGTCAGTATTAGTCGTCATTTTGCTGCTACTTTGGATTAAAGGGGGCGCATATTAACATGAACAGCCAACAAAAGAAGATGCAAACCAGTGTTGAGTATGGATTCACCGGGTAGGCATGGGCCTTTTCTCGACTTTCCAATACTTCTGAATATTGTCGCGTGAATCCTGCAATAGAAAGTCCGCTGATGTTACAGGACTTTATAAACGTGTATTTGGTTCGAGATTTCGGGTTCACCATAGGGCATGGAGTGAAAGCCATCAGTGCTAAACAAATGCTGCCACTTGCCCTCGCCTTCCAGTTTTTCAATCATCGCGGGGTAATCCGGGTCCTGCATGGGATCATTTCGCATACTAAACACGATCGGAGCACCTGGCTTTGCCACCCTGATCAACTCTTCAAAGGCATGTGGCGGTGCGTGTTTCGGCGTAATTGTTCCCGAAGAGATAACAGCAGCAAAGTGCTTATCGGGAAATTCAAGCCTCTCGCCAAGGGTCGCCTGCTGCAGGTCAGCATAAATATTCTTTGAGCGTGCAATAGCAAGCATACCTTCTGACAAATCTATTCCGGTTATCGGGCCATATCCAAGCATTGCAAGTGCCTCGGCCTGGATGCCACCACCACAACCGGCATCAAGGATTGGAGACGTATCCGGCGCCACGTATTTTACAAACACGGCGCCAATCATGGCGGGAATTCGATAGCCCATGGCACACAGGTCTTTTTCATACTGGTCAGCCCAACTATCATAAGCTTCCTGCTGCTGGTCCAATCCGGTTGATTCATAGACCTGCGCCACTTTTGTTTTATCTGTCATCTATACCCCTCGCTTAAGTCGTGACGAACTCGACATTGGACTTCCCAATAAATCTATATGTGATAATCCGTATACTCAATTTCCAGTTCCTTAAAGGCATCATGGGTACTCAGGAACACTTTCCCTTCGCCCAGGTTGCTATAGAAGTCTGTTTGGCGGAGTTTATCCATGACCGGGCCCTTGACTTCCGCCAGGTGCAGGAGCACACCGGCGTCATGTAATTTTTCCCTTATCCCTTCCAGCGTATCAAGCGCGCTGAAATCAATAAAATTGACCGCGCTGCAAATCAATACCACGTGGCTGACATCTTTCTGCTTCGTGATCAGGCTGAGTATCTTTGTTTCAAGGGCATGGGCATTGGCAAAATAGAGGCTTTCATCAATGCGTATTGCAATAATGTTGGGCTCTGTTCGTACCTTGTGTCTTTCAACATTTCGAAAATGCTGCGTGTCTCCAACACGCCCGACAATCGCCATGTGAGGCTGACTGGTGCGCCACAGGTACAGGCCCAGGGAAAGTAAAACACCACCCAGTATGCCCTGTTCAACACCGACCGCGAGGACGAGAACAAATGTGACAATACTTGAGATTGCATCAGCCCGGTTGAACTTCCAGGCCTCGACAATTGATTTCATGTCAAACAGGTTAATGACTGCCATGCAGACGATTACCGCAAGGACTGCTGACGGCAGGTGGTAAAACAGGGGCGCAAAAAAGATTAGCGTTAACAGCATGAGGGCCGATGTGATCAGCGATGCCATGGGCGTGTTGGCGCCGGCACTGAAATTTACGCCGGAGCGGGCAAAGCCGCCACCCACGGCGAAACTCGAGCTCAGGGCAGAAGCGATATTGGCTGTACCAATAGCAAATAACTCCTGGTTTGGTTTCACCTTTTCGCGCCGCTTACTGGCCAGTGAACGCCCAATGGAAATACTCTCAAGGTAGGAAACAAAGGCAATCAGCAAGGCTGCCGGCAAAAGCGTCAGCCAGGTTGCCGTGTCAAAAGCTGGCACAAAGAGACCCGGCAATCCAGTAGGCACTTCCCCGACAATAGCGAGCTGGTAATCAGTCTCGAGCGAAAGCAGCCAGGTGGCAATACATCCCAGTACCACAACCAGCAGTGGGCCCAACCTGGTTATGTAGATATGCAATTGACTACCGGGCATGTTTTGCAACCAGCCAGCAAGGGGCTTGCTGAAGACGAACAAGATGACAAATGTTACGACGCTGACCGCCAGGGCGGCATAGTTCGTCTGGGTAACATTGTTCGATATCAATTGAAGCGTGTGCAGAAATGAATCACCCCGCCCGATATCGAGCCCGAGAATGTGACCGAGCTGGCTGGCGATGATCAGGACACAGGCGGCATTGATAAAGCCGGCAATGACAGAATGACTCAGAAAGTTAGCCAGCACGCCAAATCGAAGCAAGGAAAACAGGACCATGGATAAACCGCAAAGCATGGACAGTGTTACGGCGATAGACTCGTAACTACCCACTCCCTGGGCTGTAAACTGGCTGGTGATTTCTGCAACCATCAGGGCAACCACCGCTACCGGCCCCACGGCCAGGTAATTGGATGAACCAAAAACAGCATAAAGCATTACCGGGGCGATACAGGCATACAGGCCTGTCACCGGCGGCATACCGGCGAGCATGGCGTATGCCATGGACTGGGGCACCAGCATGGTCGCGACGATAAGCCCGGCGCTGATATCACCGGAGACCTTATCTTTTGAATATGTCCTGACCCATGAAAGCATAATGCCGCGATAAGTTTCCTGCTTTGACAATACTCGAATGAATGTAAGGCGCCAGCCTGGTCCAATCAGCCCGGGGACCGCATCAATTCACCCACGCACATGTAGCCGGGCGTGCCCGCAACCGAGCCACAGGGATAGGTGCCTGAACCACAGATAGATGCATTTTCAATGTCGCCCAGCTGGTAGAAGCGGCGATTTGTGCTCCCGGCATATTGCCTGCCCGCATAGGTCTGTCCTTCCACCAGCATGGTGTGTTCGATATTACCGCCGGGAAAACCAAACTCTTGCTTCAGGTCCGCCGGCGTGAGAAGTCGACTCCAGGCACAATCATCGGGGTTTTCTATTTGCCCAAGGATAAATGACTTTATCTCTGCCTCGACTTCCTTCAGCTCCTCACCACCTTTCCCAAGTGCAAGGTTTTTGAAAAACACGGTGATTCGTTCAAATGGTTCAACCAGCCCCATCTCCCTCTGAGCCGCGCCATCGCAGTAAACCTGGTAATAGCCCGGCGCAAAGTCCTTGCCATTCAACACGGCCTCGGTGGCTGCGTCGAATTCTTCCAGGGTATTTACCGCAAAAAAGTAGCGAAAGGCAGAATCAGACCCGGCGGCGTCGGTGCCCTGTTTCCATCTGATCGGATTGCGAAACATCAGGTTGAGCTTTCCTGACGTGCCCAGTACCCGCTGTTGCCCGGTTTGAATGACCAGCGCATCGTCTCCGCTGAGGCGCGCCGCCGATTGCGGATCGGTGGCAAACACTACGTGGTCAAAATCCCTCCTGTGCTGCCCGTCATCATCTTCGTAACGCACAACACCCGACCCGGTGTCCACCTCGTTCACCTCGCAGGGAAGCACCAGTTCCATTCCCAGTTCCTGGTTGATCGCAGCAAGTTCCCGGGTGATCTGCCACATGCCTCCGCGTACATATCCGTAGTAACCGTCAAAAACCGAGCCGGAACTCATAATGGGCAGCACGAATGCCGAGTAAGGTTCATCAATCGAGACCGGACCACTTTCGTTCACATCCATTGCGGACATGACCTTGGTGCGTTCAGCAGTGAGGTAATGATCGAGCAGGGTCCGGGCACTACCGCTGATCCAAAGTGATGTAAGTTCCGGCCCCAGTTCTTCCCTTGCTCTCTCCAGGCTCGGAGGCTCAGCCGCGCGAAAGCCGGCCTGCATGAAACTCACCACGCGTTCTTCATCACGTAGCATGGCCTCAATATCGCCCTCCTCACCCCAGGCATTGAAAAGTTCGCTCTTCAAGCGCGACGGGTCGTCGTAAACCAGGGTGGCGCTCTCGATGCCTGGAAAAAATACCAGCCCCGGATGGGTGCAGGCCACCGTTTGCAATCGATCGGCGAGCCCGGTTTCCTGCCAGACAAAATCCTGCATCAACCCAAGGGTGGTAGCACCCAGTGGATAATCCATCTGTATACCATCGACTTCCGCTGTCTCCGCTACACAGGCACCACCGACACGCCCGGTTCGTTCCAGCATGCTTACCTGGTGCCCGGCACGCAGCAGGTAGTTGGCCGCAACAAGGCCGTTGATACCGGCCCCTACAACCACGAATTTCTGTGACGTACTATTCATTGATATCAGGGTATCATGTCACTCTCGTTGGTTTAATAAAGAATTAGCTTCGTGGATACAGATTTACTCACACCGCAGGACATGCGCTTCAACCCGCCATCTTTCGATGAACTGGAGATTGCAGAACGCGTTTCCGCGGACTACGGTCTCGAGGGAAAGTGGAAGGCCCTGGTTGGCGAACGGGATCAGAACTTCAGGCTGACGAGCACGCAGGGTAATAACTACGTTGTAAAAATTGCGGGTCCGGATGAGAAACCTGAAATTACGGCATTCCAGGTTGAAGCACTGCTTTTTCTTGAGAAAAACAGCCCCCATATCCCGGTGCCACGCATTGTTCCTACGCAAAACGGCGATACGCTCAGCCAAATCACCAATACTGAAGATGTAAAACATGCCCTGCGCATCGTGAGCTATATCGACGGTATTCCCTATGGCGATGGTGAATTTCCTGACGCTGAACACCTGCAGAAAGTCGGGGCCTTCATGGCGGGCATGGTGAATGCACTTGAAGGTTTTGAACATCCGGCTGCCAGGCACTTTATGCCCTGGAATCTCTCCAACGGTGTTGCCGTCTCGCGCGAGCTATGGGCTGGCGCAGCGCCGGACATCACGAACCTTGCCGCACCCCTGCTGGAGAGGTTGCGCGAAGAAGTTTTACCTGCCATTAATGCCTGCCCTTCACAGGTCATCCACAACGACGGGCACACCGGTAACCTGCTACGCGCCGATGCCACTTCGCAGGACGTGGTTGGGCTGATTGATTTTGGCGACATGGTGTACGCACCAATAATCAATGAGCTGGCTGTCACTGCCACTACCTTTCAACGTAATACACTGGATGACCTCAACATCGTTGAAAACCTGCTGGTCGGCTTTCATGCTGTTCACCCGCTTTCCGATAATGAAGTTTCCCTGCTTTGGGATGCCATAATCCTGCGATTAATCATCACGGTATTGCTGAGTGACATCAAGCTGTTGCTTGATCCCCAGCAGGCCACCGCAGGTGACGACAGAACAGAGGCTCTCAACATGCTTGAGAAGATCATTCATCTTGATCACAATAGCCAGGTCAATAGATTGCGTGCCGCCTGCGGCTATAACCGGGAGAGATAACCATCGACCTAGCACAGCGCCGGGCCAGGGCCCTCGGTCCTACCTACGAGCTTTTTTATGACGACCCTGTTCATCTTGTACGCGGCGAGGGGATCTGGTTGTGGGATGATTCGGGGAAAAAATACCTGGACGTATACAACAATGTGCCATCGGTAGGCCACTGTCACCCTGATGTCGTGTCGGCGCTGTCCACCCAGGCAGCCACCTTGAACACCCACACGCGCTACCTGCATGAAAATATCGTTGAACTCTCGGAAAAGATCACCGCGAAAATGCCGGCAAATCTTGATGTCTGTCTCTTTGTCTGCACCGGCACAGAAGCCAACGATCTTGCTACGCGCATGGCGCGAACGGCGACCGGAAATGAAGGTGTTCTTGTAGCGGAGTATACCTACCACGGTGATTCCACCCTGGTACATACGCTTTCCACCGCGGATTGCAACGTGCGCCCCGACTGGCTCGGTGTGTTTGAACCTCCCTGCCAGTATCGCCCGCCGTTTAAAGATGATGATCTTCTTGCGGGTTACCTGGACTCAATTCGGGATGCCGTTGATTCAATCAATAAGCACGGGTACCAGCCTGCAGCCATCATGATCGACAGCATTTTTGACTGCCAGGGCATGATTGCCTCACCGCCGGGATACTTCAGGCAGGCTGCTGAAATCGTCCGCGAGGCAGGTGGCCTGGTGATCATGGATGAAGTCCAGGGGGGCTATTGTCGTACCGGCAAGTGGTGGGGATTCTCCCATGACGATGTCGTGCCGGACATTGTCACCCTGGGTAAACCCATGGGTGGCGGGCACCCGATTGCTGCAGTGGTGACCTCCTACGAAATTGCCGAGAAATTTGCAGGCAAATCCACTTATTTCAACACCTTTGGTGGAAACCCGGTATCTGCCGCCGCGGGCAACGCGGTCATCGACGTGATTGACAGGGAGCATATCCTTGAAAGTGTTGCCGAGACAGGTGCATATACCCTGGCTGGTCTTGAGAAGCTAAAGGAAAAACATGAAATCATCGGCGATGTACGCGGGCGTGGCCTGTTTCTCGGGCTTGAACTTGTAAAAGACCGCGCATCGAAAACACCGGATAAGGAAAGCGCGCGTAAAGTGGTGAACATGATGAAAGACGAGGGTGTGCTGGTGTCTACTTTTGGACGATACAGTAATGCAGTCAAAATGCGGCCACCGCTGGTGTTTAACCGGGACAATGCTGACCAGTTAATCTCCGCACTGGACACCTGCCTTACAGCTCTGTAACGGTACCAGGGAGCAAGCTATGGAAATAACAGAAAGCGATATCGAGACATTTAACCGTGAGGGTGTGTTACCCCTGCGACAGGCCGTTTCGGCTGAAGAACTTGAAATGCTTGAGGATGTTATTGAAAGGGATATCGCCAATCCCGGTCCTTTCTATCATGGATACGAAAGCGACGATGGTGGACGCTTCCATGGCAACCTTCGACTTTGGCAAACCTACCCGGAGCTGAAAAAGTTCTGTTTTGAATCAGCCTTACCCCGAATCGCCGGGGAGATTATGCAATCGAACAAGATCAATCTTCTTTATGATCAACTGTTCGTGAAGGAAAAACGTACTTCAAACCCAACCCGCTGGCACAACGATCAACCTTACTGGGCAGTGCGTGGCTGGCAGGTATTATCCATGTGGATAGCCCTGGACGTAACAACGCTTGAAAGTGGTGCACTGGAATTTATCAAGGGATCGCATAAGTGGGATCGCTGGTTTCAACCTGAGGCTTTTGGAAAAACCAGCGGCTTTGGTGATTATGAAAGAAACCCTGACTATGAGCCGATGCCGGATATTGATGGCAATCGGGACCAGTACGATATTGTGACCTGGGATTTACAACCCGGTGATGTTTACCTGTTCCATGCCATGACAGTCCATGGGTCACCCGGTAACCTCAGTAACACAAATCGAAGAAGGGGCTACACGGTAAGGTACACAGGCGATGATATTGTTTACGACACTCGTCCAGGTACAAATGCCGGCTTGCATAATGACAAGCTGGAAGACGGTATGCCACTCGATTCGGACATGTTTCCCGTGGTAATCAGTGGTCGGTAACTGCTTTTAAGTTTTCAATAACTCCTGGTTGCCAGGGCCTGTCACATCAGATATCGATACCCGACTTGCCGGGCGCGATGATACCGTTGGGATCCAGTGCCTTCTTGATGGCAATATTGACGTCGTGTTTTACAGAACCATATAGCGCCGCCGTTTTATCCATGAACGCAGTGTTAGCCCGGTAAATACCATAGCCTTCTGCGGCAAAGTCATGTAGCAACCTGTCGTAACAGTCATAGGCACGCTGTCTCTCGTCAAGATCGGAACGGTCATATAGCATATCGACAATGTGGTGCATGTCGCGCCAGCCGATAATAAACAGCGCCACGTAATCAATACCAAATTCCTTGAGGATGGCCTTGGCCATTTCCATTTGCCTGAGAGTTTCGCTCCCTCGAGCCTGCGACACCGGCGCAAACCAGGTGGAGCCACCACCACCTCGCCAGTTATAAAGACCAAACTCGTGCATGGATAAGGTGCCGGACATCATGTCCTTGCGGTAATTCCAGTGAAAGCTTTCTGCATCAAGATCTTTCTCTGTCAATATCTCTCCACCCGACGCCTCAAACGAAGCTTTTACCATTTTCCAGTTCACTTCCACCTGCTCCGGTGTACCGTACAGGGCTGCGTAAACGTTCCACGCACCGTGACCGCGCTTTTTTGCCTCGCTAATGGCAACATCGCTGGGTATCTGTCCCTTACCATCCCAAACTTCGTGCTTACGCTCGGTTACAGCCAGCTCCCATTGCGCATTGGAAACGGTACCGGCATTGGCAATGATCTGGTTCAGCCGAAGGGGTCGAATAGTATCAATAGCTGCGACGATATCATTCTCTTTCGGATACTTGACCAGGAAAGGCTTGTAGGCAGGCGGTTTTGGCATCAGCCAGAAGCCCATCTTGGTAACAACACCGTAATTTGACTGGGTAAAAATACCGTCAAGGTAAGGGCCGAAACCCCACTTGAACACCTGCCAGGTATTGGAGCCTTCAAGTGCGCCCATACCCGTGCGTAATACTTCCCCGTTTGCGAGGACTACTTCCATGCCACACTGGAACATGAAGTGTTCACCATAAGGGGTATAGCCTACCCCGCGATCCAGGGTATTGCCGGTCGGGCTTGCCACCGGTGCCGGCATGGGCGTATCCAGCCACAGGGCCAGGTTATTTTCTTCAATATAATCCGCCAGTTGCTGGTAGGTAACACCTGCTTCAACAAGCGCATAGCCAAGCTCTTCATCGACCTCGATAATCTTGTTCATTCGACGCAGGTCGAGCACCATGCTGCCGGTTTTTGCGGGTGCCGCCGAGCCATAACCAAAATTTCGGCCGGTGGATATGGGCCAAACCGAGATCTTGAACTCATTACAGACGGCGAGGATCTTCTGCACTTCCTCGGTGGTCCTTGGCATGATGGCCCCGGGCGGTGTGTGCTTTGCTTCATCCTCCGGGATCATGATCTTGGTGTAGGCCGCGATCATCTCGGCGGAAGTCACCACGTTATCGCCGCCAACAATGTCACGAAATTTCTTTATGGCGTCACGAAACTTGCTGGCGCTGACACCCGGGGGCAGTACTACAAATTCTTTATCTGTCATGCCTGGGTCCTCTTTTGCTTGTTCTTGTGTTTTCCTTCAACCCTGAAAATAAAACTTTCATGATTTAAATAGCCGCTTTCATGGCTGTCTGTTTCCAGTTCAACTGCCCCCTGCCCATACTCCGATGACAGCAATTGGCTATATACCCTGCCAAGGGCCGCGAGACGGTTACCGTCCTGCTGTCTTGCAAAAGGCGTTTTAAGAACAGGCACATCGCCCTGGCCGATACTGACTTCCCTGACCGATTCTCCCGGCAGGTGACCTTTGAGTGCCTGGCGAAACAGGCTTGCGGCTCCCCGACTTTGGGGCGTGGTGTGAAATACGTGGGCTTCATAATCTTCGCGGCTAACGTGTTCTCCGCGAACCAGTAATGCTGCGCCCACGTCACGAAACAAGGTTTCCAGGACCGGGTTTGCGTGGGAGCCTACGAAACCAGATAAATAAACCGGGCCGGCGAAATTATCCTGCAGGTAATTTAGTCGCTGGCGGACCATGGCGATATGGTAGGCAGAAGCATCAAAGGGAATAACTTCCGAAGGCGCATTGAAACCCGCCAGGCAATCCACGAAAGTTTTGCATTCAAGATCGAGCCCGCGGATCAGCGAAACTTCACTGCCACCACCTCCCAGGTTTTTCACCACTGACGCCAGGGGTGTAATTGTATTTAACACCAGCACGCCCCCAAGACTGGTCTTGAAAAAATCCCTGCGACCAATCATTTCGGCGGCCTCGGCCTGTACTGCGCCCCCTTGGCGTGCTGCTCTTCAGCTTTAGACTCCTCAAGCCACTTACCCAGCATATCGGCGTCGCTGTCGCTGATTTCACTGGGCTTGAAGGCCGGCATCGCGCGAAAACCAGCGCGCAAACGCAGCTTGAAGTAGGCGCTGGGTAACTTGCGCCCTTTCAGGTAGGGCCCCACCCCGAGTTCATGGCAGTAAGCACAGGTTCTTTCATAAAGGTGTTCCGCATCTTTCCATTCGTTTGCCGACTGCTCTGCGAGGGCTGCCTGGCCTGTCATGCACAGACAAATCAACAGCACGAATCCCGGAAGTATCTTTAGTGGAAATGGCAAACCCCGAAGATGAGGCTGAAACAGGGTTTGAACCTGCCTGGAAGTGGTCTTGTTCATAGAGCTTGTACCCGCTGATTGAAGGTTGCATGAAACATCCTGGTTCTCCCTGACAGTACGAAGACTAATGTAACTTGAAATAATCTACCGCAAACAGCATGATACTTAAAATGCATAATAATTATATTAGCTATGCGTCAAACGAATATTCGAAATTTTGATGTCAACACGCTGGTAGCGCTTGAAGTCCTGCTCAGGGAAAAGCACATTTCCCGTGCGGCAAGCATACTGGGAATGAGCCAACCCGCCATGAGTCGCGCGCTGGCGCGGCTTCGAATGCTACTTGATGACGAATTGCTGGTGAGCAGCGGTCGTGGGCTCGACCTCACTCCGCGCGCAAAGGCACTGATTGATCCGCTGCATGATGTCTTATCCAGTATTGAACAACTGGTCCATGTACCTGAATTCAACCCGGCCAATGTCTCCGCTGAAATTCGCCTGGCCATGCTGGATATGGAGATGCTGCTTTATGTCCCACGACTCGTGGCCAGGGTAAGAAAAGAGGCACCGGGATTAAAAATACGGATCCTGCAAATGATTGGTGGTGACTTTTCAGTGCTCGATAACAACATCGCTGACTACGTCATGACGGCGCTGGATAGCAGCGGTGCTCGTTATCACCGGCGACGGCTGTTTTCCGATCACCATGTCACCGTATGTCGTCCATCGCTGGCAAGGCGAATGAACAACAAGCTCGACATCAATAACTTTGTTGAACTTGACCATGGCCTGGTGTCGCCTGAAGGGCGAGGCGAAGGACTCGTGGACCGCGCGTTAAAGCAGCTGGGGCTCGAGCGCAAGGTCGTTTTACATATACCGCACTTTTTGCTCGTACCCCATGTGTGTAAAACTTCCGACATCCTTTTTACTATTCCCAGTAAAATCGCCAGCCAGGTAAATAACACGCCGAAAGTGGCGATCATGAAGCCACCGCTGGAAACCACCAACGCTAATTTTTACCTGTATTGGCATGCCAGGCACCATCACGATCCACTGCACGTGTGGTTGCGCGAATTATTATTTAACCTGAGCACCTAGCGCGAAATAACTTATTTCCTGGCGCGAATTTCGACCAGTAATTCAGCGACTTCATCAAGCACCTGCGGACCTGTCATTGCGTGAGGCGCTTCTTCGTCCTGTGACTGCCCGGGATAGTCTTCGAGCTGTATGTAACTCGGCCGACTTGTCACTTCCTGCCACCAGCGACTGGCGTTGGGCCGGTCCTTCAGAAACAGGGGCAGGAGACGCAGCAACTCAAGTACCTTGATAAAAGGCGCAAGGTTGATTTCCACCAGGGTGTACTGCTCCCCCATGACCCATGAACGTCCATCGGACAGGGAATCTTCAAGCTTATTAAAAAGACGCTCGTAAAACGCGACAGCGCGGATCACGTAGGGTGACTGCATACCTTCGCGTATACAGGACTGCTGACGGTGCAGCCGTTCCACGTCTGTGACCTGCTTCCACCTGGCCTCCATCACCTCGATGGGTATGGTCAACCTGAACTTGGTGACAAAGTTTATCGAGGCCGTTGCCTGGTAACCTGCCTCGTCACAGTCCTTTATCCATTCCTGCATGTGTGCCCTGTCGACGGCGCTGGTGGGTTTGAGCGCAGGTTCGTCACTGAGATCGTCAATATAGTTACAAATAATAGATGACTCCCTGATGACCTTTCCGTCATGCACAAGGGTCGGTACCTGGGCCTTGGGGTTGAGCTTTAAATACTCGGGCTTGAACTGGTCCCGTTTCACCAGCTCCATTTTGTGCGGCACCCAGTCGTCGATGCC
>CAZXDV010000055.1:0-13839 GCA_964639535.1 uncultured Enterobacteriaceae bacterium
TACAGCCGTGGATAGATAGCTGGGGACTGCCCTCAGCCCGCGAGCGGCTGCATCGAAGGGTGGATAGTGAGTTGCGCGAAATGCAGGCCTTTTACGATGCGGTGAGTCCCCGTCTTGAGGAAATCATTGAGTACCTGAACCAGTTTCCAGTTGATGATATACCCGAAGATGACATGAAACTTGCCTGGATGGTGCTGGGCCTGTGTGAAGTCGACGATGCGCTTCATGTGTGGAAGGCGGCAAACCTTGACTATATCTCCGACCCGGTTAACTGGCGCACCAAGACTTCTTTCATCGATTACATCTAGATTACGCCGCTAATCGAGAATAAAGGATAAGGAAATATTAATAATGAAGAAAAGTCGCCCCGATAGTTACCAACCACCTTACCCCGCTTATCAATCACACTTTGCCAGCGGGCATGATGATTTTGTAATGGCCATGGCGTCTGTGCAGGCCAGGCAGCAAAGTGCTGCAGAGCAATTAACGAATGAATTACTGGCATTGCTTTTGGTTGACAGGGAGTGCAAGCCACTACACGTTGAGCGAGGAACGCAAACGGATGCTAGTGGTTATCACAATGATGTATTCATGCCTTACTGGAAGGATAAGCAAGACATGCACGGATTCTGGGAACGGGAAGATGTCCAGTCCTGGATGTCCAAGCCACGTAAAGGTGATGCAGGCTGGTGGCGCGAGACTATTGTTGCCCCGGTGACTTCGCTGGATGGTAATTACTCGCTCGAGAAAATTGATTACGGTGTTGGGCGTTACGTCGAACAAAAACTGGAACAATTCCATGCCTACTTTGGATCCATGAGAGACAGGGTGGTGGATTACCTGTCCGGGGAAGCAGATGGCAAAAAAGGGCAGATCACTCGGCGCGACGCCGTTGATAGTTTTGGCAGACGCATGCGTATCAGCGAGATGCCTGATAAGTTGTGTTTTATACGTGGTCCCTTTGGATGGGACAAGGCAACCGAGGAAGAGCAACAGGCATTCATCGACGACATGCTACCGGTATTCAAGACGGGCGCGGACTACCTGCGTGATAATCCACTGGATTCCAACTGTATCAGCATGCGATTCATCGACGAGGTCGATATGGGTCTTGATAATGGGGTGCAGGTGGAAATCCTGGCATGGTTTCTTACTCTCAAGGATCTTGAACGATGGACACATCATCACCCCACTCACCTCGCTATATACCGGGGTGTATTTGAATATATGAAGCGATTCGACTTTCAGGCCAGGCTCAACCTGGGTCACGAAGTTATAGTAGTGCCATCCGGTGGCGCCGTCCTTGAGTATTGCAATTGCCATCCGTCCACTGGCTTTCTGCCTTTTTTTGAATCTGTTGAAATACAGTAACAATACCCTGATTTACTGACTCTGCCAGGCCCCGGAAAAACGGATATTTGCAAGTCTAGCCAGGTCATGATGCCAGGTGGCAATGTCGTGGCTGTCAAACTGGTTAAAGTGATCGTGACCACAGGCTCGCGCCATCACCTTCATCAACTCGGTTGAGGATTCAAAGAAGCGTGCCAGCTGCTGCGCACTTTTTTCCACGTTAAGCCTTGCCCGCAGTTCTTCTTTCTGTGTTGCGATACCTGCGGGGCAGTTATTGGTGTTGCACATGCGTGCACCGACGCAGCCAATTGCCTGCATGGCGCTATTGGCTATCGCGACGCCGTCGGCACCAAGAGCGAGAGCCTTTACAAAGTCGACGGGTACACGAAGTCCTCCGGTTATGATTAGCGTGACTTTACCCGAGGCGTCATTTTCATCCAGGTAACGCCTGGCACGGGCCAGGGCTGGAATGGTGGGAACACTGATGTGGTCGCGAAACATTTCCGGTGCCGCCCCCGTGCCACCACCTCGTCCATCAAGAATGATGTAGTCGGCACTCGCGTCAAGGGCAAACTGGATGTCGTCTTCAATATGGTTGGCACTGAGCTTGAAGCCAACAGGGATGCCGCCCGTTACTTCACGAACGCGGTCGGCAAAGCGGCGAAAGTCATCAACGCTCTCGAGGTTTTTGAATGTTGGTGGGGAAATAGCCGGTTCACCTTCGGGAATACCCCTGACCTGGGAAATCTTGCCGCGGTTCTTGTTTCCGGGAAGGTGTCCGCCGGTGCCTGTCTTGGCGCCCTGGCCGCCCTTGAAATGAAAGGCCTGCACATTTTTTAGCAGGGATTCCTGGTAGCCGAATTCAGCACTTGCCAGTTCATAAAAGTAACGTGAATTACTGGCCTGCTCCTCGGGCAACATGCCCCCTTCACCCGAGCATATGCCGGTCCCGGCCAATTCCGCACCCTTTGCCATGGCTGTTTTTGCTTCCTCCGAAAGCGCACCAAAACTCATGTCCGAAACGAAAAGCGGAATGTCCAGCTCAAGGGGCTTGTCTGCCCCCGGTCCAATCACCAGCTTCGTGGAGACGGGCACATCCTCCATTAACGGTTTTCTTGCCAATTGCGCGGTCATGATCTGAATGTCATTCCATGCAGGTAACTCGTGTCGGGGTACACCCATGGACGTCATTGGCCCATGGTGGCCGATTTTATCCAGCCCTTCTCTTGCCAGCTGGTGGATAAAAGCCACGGTAGGCTCTTCAGGGGTCGGTACAGCCCTCGGTGAATCTTCTCCCTTGTCTTCTATACCCGGCCCTTCCTTACCGATGTCGGCTTCGGCAAATTGCTTGTGTGTACCATCGCAAAAAGGCTGGTTACCACTATGCTTGCAAGTACACAGGTAAGCCTGTTCAGACTTCTCCGCTGTGAATGCGCGGGGTGTAAACGAAGTACCTGCATGTGAACCATCACAAAAAGGCTGGTTGGCACTCTTACCGCAGGTGCAGAAATAATATTCCTGGTTTTCTTCCAGGTTCACTGCCGCAGGCTTGTTGTTGGCAATTACGGGCTTGTTCATTTTAGTTATCGTCCTGGTTCATGACTTGATGATTAATTTGCAAGAGACTCCCTGCCGTGTGCCTGCAGGTAGTCAATATCCGGTCCGACCGGTACCACGCCGGAAGGGTTTATCGTCGTGTGGCTTTCATAGTAGTGGTGTTTTATGTGATACATATTAATAAGCTCGCCGATACCTTCATGTTGGTAAAGGTCGCGGGTATAGGCCCAGAGATTGGGGTAGTCAGATAGCCTTCTAATATTACATTTGAAATGTCCAACGTAGACCGGGTCAAAGCGAACCAGCGTGGTAAACAGCCTCCAGTCGGCTTCTGTCAGCTGCTTGCCGAGCAGGTAACGACGCTTTTCCAGCCGCTGTTCAAGCCAGTCGAGTGTTTCAAATAGTGGCCCGATAGCTTCTTCATAGGCTTCCTGGCTGGTGGCAAACCCGGCCTTGTAGACACCATTATTCACCGTGTCGTATATACGATCATTAAGGCTGTCTATTTCCTCTCGCAGTGCCTCGGGGTAATAGTCGCCGGGTTTTGCCCCAATTTCGTCAAAGGCGCTGTTGAACATGCGTATAATTTCCGATGACTCATTTGAGACGATGGTCCCGTTTTGTTTATCCCATAACACCGGTACCGTGACACGTCCTGAATACTGGCTGTCTGCGGCCAGGTAGACATCACGCATAAACTCCGCCTGGTTAACCGGGTCCTTGATGACTCCATCACCATCAGCAAAAGTCCAGCCGTCTTCTGCCATTAACCAGTGCACCACTGACAGGGATATCATGTCTTCAAGACCTTTCAATCGCCTGAAGATAAGCGTGCGATTCGCCCAGGGGCAGGCATGGGAAATATAGAGATGATAACGACCCGCTTCTGCCTTGAAGCCTTCTTTACCACTCGGCCCCGAAGAGCCGTCTACTGTTACCCAGTTCCTGAACTGCGCTGCCGAGCGAACAAATCGCCCCTTTGTTTCCTCCGTGGGGTACCACTTGTCTTCCCATTTACCGTCCACCAGTAATCCCATTTTCTTTCTCCTAAAAATTGTTGCTTTGATAATCCTGGAAGGCCTGCAGGATCTCGGCTTTTGTGTTCATCACAAAGGGGCCGCCTCGCTCCACTGGTTCGTTGAGTGGTTGTGCTGCAACCAGCAGGAAACGCGCGTCGCTTGATGCGCTGATGCTTACCTTCGATCCCTCGCCAAGAATGCCAAGCTGGCGTGGACCAAGCCCTTTGGCTGAAGCTCCAATAACAAGCTCACCCTCGATGACATAGATAAAGGCGTTATTGTCCTCAGCGATGTCCTGCTCCAGCGAGGTGTTGGCGGGCAGCGAGACGTCAAGATAAAGTGGTTTTACAAAGGTGTTATTAACCGGGCCCCTGTTACCATCATTGGTCTGGCCGGTGATGATGCGAATCACGCTGCCGTTTTCTTTTTCTTCCACGGCCACTTCGTTGGCTGGAAATTCCTGGTATGCCGGTGGCTGCATTTTTGCCGCGGCGGGCAAGTTCACCCAGAGCTGGAAGCCACTCAAAAGACCTTCTTCCTGCTCCGGCATTTCCGAGTGCACAATGCCGCGACCTGCTGTCATCCACTGCACCCCGCCAGCCTCGATCACGCCTTCATGACCCGCGTTGTCCTTGTGACGCATGCGGCCATTGAGCAGGTAGGTCACCGTTTCAAATCCTCGATGGGGGTGTGAAGGAAAGCCACCGATGTAGTCTTCTGCCTGGTCGCTTTCGAAGTGATCCAGTAGCAGGAAGGGATCCAGCATGTTCAGCTCGTGGCCACCGATGATTCTTGTCATGCGAACACCATCACCGTCCATAGTTGCCTGGCCTGTTACCACGCGTTCCAGCTCGCGTTCTGCTGTGAGTGTCATTTGTTTCGCCTCGTGTAGTGAGATGTTTAAGCGCTAATTGCAAGCCAGTTTATATGTTGTTAAAAAAAGGATAAATATGGATAATATGAAATTATTGTTCGAAAAAAGAGAACGATATGGGACAGCTTGAAGACATGCAGGTTTTCATCAGGGTAGCCGAGGCCGGCGGTATCAGCCGAGCTGCGGAGCAGCTGGGTATGGCCAAGTCTGCCGTGAGCCGGCGCGTTAGTGAGCTGGAGAAGCGACTGGGTACACGGCTTATCAATCGAACTACACGGGCTATCAGCCTCAGCGAAGCGGGTGAAACCTACTATGAGCGGGCCCTGCAGCTGGTGGATAACGTGACCGAGCTGAATTCCTCGCTGGCCACGCCCGGCATCGAGCTTGACGGAAATATTCGCCTGGCGGCGCCCCTGTCCTTTGGATTGTGCCACCTGTCACCGGCGCTTGAAGTTTTCCTGGACCGTCATCCGGGTATCAACCTGAACGTGGACTTCTCCGATCGCCAGGTGGATATCATCGAAGAAGGGCTCGACTTCGCCTTTCGAATCTCGGAGTTGAAGGATTCGAGCATGGTAGCCCGTCGCATTTGCCCGGTGCACCGTGTGTTATGTGCAAGCCCGGCCTACCTGGAGGTAAATGGTGCTCCTTCTACTATTGATGAACTGAAACAGCACACACTGCTGCATTACTCCCTGTCCACCTCAGTAAGCTGGCAACTACAGGACCCGCAAGGGAAAACCCATGCAATTCGAATTTCTCCGCGGATCAAGGCGACTAACGGCGACTTCCTGGTACATATGGCGATTGCAGGACACGGGATTATTGCGATGCCCACGTTTATTGCCTGGCAGGCGATTGAAAATGGAGAATTGCTTACCCTGATGAAGGATCACCAGCTGCCATCACTTAATGCCTATGCAGTATACCCACAGGGTCGCTATCTTTCGCAGCGTGCTCGCAGCCTGGTCGATTTCCTGGCCGAAAGGTTCGGAGAACAGCCTTACTGGGACAAGAACATTGATCGGTAGCCGCGGCGGACAGCCATTGGCGGTATTGCCTGCAGCACGAGGCTCGCAAAGACTGTGCTATTCTAGACCTCAAACCAGCAAGTATTTATCGGGGAAGTGAACTTGGCAGGTATTGCGAATTTACTCGAAGAGTTACGCCGTCGTAACGTGTTCCGTGTTGGCGCGGCTTATGGCATCGTTGCGTGGCTGCTAATTCAGATCGTGGTCTCCGTTGAAGCACCCCTGCACCTGCCCGACTGGGTAGACACCTTCACCATCATCCTTCTTATTATCGGTTTTCCCGTCGCGCTGCTTTTTGCCTGGGCATTTGAACTGACGCCCGATGGTGTAAAAAGAACCCCGGAAGTCAATCCGGCCGAGTCAACAACATCGCTGACAGGGCGCAAGTTCGATTTCATCATCATTGGCCTGCTGTTAATGGCCGTTATTTTCCTGGTGCTGGATAACTATGTCTGGACTGAAAAAGTTGAAGAGCCTGCTGTTTCAGCAACAGAAAAACAGGTGAGTGATGGCAGTGATGTGGCTGAACCGGATGATAAGTCTATCGCGGTTCTGCCCTTTACCAATCGCAGCACAACGGAAGACGATGCCTATTTCTCAGATGGCCTGCATGACGACCTTCTCACGCACCTGTCAAAAATTTCCGACATGAAGGTCATATCGCGTACCTCGGTGATGCAGTACCGCGACACCACCAAGAGCATGAAAGACATCGGTGATGAACTTGGTGTTGCCACTATTATGGAAGGTGGCGTACAGCGCGCTGGAAACCAGGTGCGTATTAACGTGCAGCTAATTGATGCTGATACAGATGAACACCTGTGGGCAGAAATCTATGACAGGGAGCTGACTGCTGCAAATATTTTTGCCATCCAGAGCGAGATAGCCACGGCCATTGCCGGGGCGCTCAGGGCAACACTATCGGAAGAAGAGCAGCAGCGCCTGGCCACGATACCGACAGAAAACCTCGTGGCCTACGAGTCCTACATGCAGGGCCACCAGCTTATGCGAACGCGCTCGCCCACCAGTCTCGCTGAAGCTGTTGAGCACTTTAAAAAAGCGGTTGCTCTTGATGAGAATTATGCCCTTGCCTATGTGGGTTTAGCTGATGCTTACCAGTTACAGGCCCAGTACAGCGGTATGCCGGAAAAAGGCCTGTGGGCTAAAGCCCAGGAGGCAGTAGAAATAGCGCTGAAACTGGATCCGGATTCCGGCGAGGCCTACACCTCCCTTGGAGGTATAAAGTCGTTGCAGGGTGATTTCGTCGGCGCAGAAACAGCATTCAAGTATGCCATTGAGCTGAATCCGAACTACGTTACCAGTCACCAGTGGTACAGCCACATGTTGACTCGCCTGGGACGGCATGATGAAGCACTCCTGGAAGTAAAGAAAGCGCTGGAACTGGATCCTTTGTTTCCACTGCTGATACAGAACCTGGGCCACATCTATATCAGCCTCGGACGAAGCGAAGAAGCGGTCGCCGCATTCAAGCATGCCATCAAGGTTGCTCCGAATTTCAAGCAGGGCTATGCAGGAATGGGTGACTACTACACTTCCTACGAGGGCAGATTTGACAAGAGTGTCGAGTATTACCGCAAGGCGCTGGCAGTGAGCCCCGGTGATGTAAGTATTTACAAGGGCCTTGGGCATTATTACGCATCCCTTGGCGATTCAGAGGAATCCTGGTGCTGGTCAAGCAAGGCGCTGGCCGTTGGTCCGGACTCGGCCTACTCAAATTATGTTGTGGCGCTAATGCATCTCTACGACAACAATTACGATAAAGCAATGGAGTATGCGAGAAGAAGTTACGAGGGCAACTCCGAGTTACCTAGCTCATTTCCAGGCGCAGTCCTTCGAGACCACGAGATTCGACAGGGTGACTATGATGCTGCACTGGCAATCTATGAAGACGAATACGATGCCTTGCTTAGCTATGATTCCCCTGTGGTTAATGTACAGAATTATAATGCCGCAATAGGTATTGCTTATGTATTGACCTTGAAACAGGAGCGGGAGAGAGCAGAGTTGTTACTTGATGCAATTGGTGTCTTTATTAACTCTACCCATCGCAGAGGCTGGAATGGATTCGGGCTTGGAGATGTCATGGTGTATGTTATGCGAGGAGAAAAGGAAAAGGCGCTTGCGGCACTACGTGAAGCCATTGATTCGGGTTGGCGTGACCAGGCGGGCTACAGTCTGCTCGGTGACAAGGTACTTGATCCGCTACGCGAAGAGCCTGCTTTCAGGGAAATGCAGGCAGAAGTTGAAGCTGACATGGCAGCCCAGTTGCAACGGGTCAGGGCCATGGACCTGGCAGGAGAGGATTGCAGCTAGCTATTCATGGCGGCAGTGGTCACGCCAGGTCTTTTCCGTTACCGGTCGTGCTTTCCTGCCAAAGTGTTGCATGGGTTCGAGGAAATTCGGGTCATTCCAGTCAATGATGGCTTTTTGCCATGATTCCCTTGATTTTATTCGCTCGTACCAGTCCCTGACCGCCGGGCGACTTTCGCACATGTACATCATGTCCAGGTCTGCAACACGGTGTACGTATGGCGCGAGGCCAATGTCTGCCAGTGAAAAACTGCTCCCTGCGAGCCAGTCGTTTTCAGACAGGGCTGTTTCCATGTCAGCAAGCACGGTGTCATAGAAAACTATCGCTTCCCTGAACACGTCGCTGTCCATGCCCTGGGTCAGGACGATTTCCTGTAACTGCCGTGTCCTGGGATTGCCGATGGTGCCCAGGTACTCGTTGATTTTTTCCGGGGTATCAAGATGAGCCATGCTCATGTGTCGAAACGCTGTGATGAAACTGAGCAGGTAGGTGTGGGGATAATGCAGGCCTTCATCCACGCGTTTTGTCCATAAGCGTTTTCGGGAGCGCCAGTAGGCTTCCGCTGGCATCAGGGGCGGGCCGTCAAATGCTTCGTCGATATATTCACAAATGACCGTTGATTCGGGAATATTGAGCCCGTCGTGAATCAGAACCGGTACAACTTCCTTTGGATTGATCTTCCTGAACTCCTCTGTGCGGTGCTCACCTTTTTCAAGGGTAACGTAATGACTGGTCCATTCGAGATTCTTCTCGGCCAGCGCAAGACGTACCTTTTGCGCGCAAACAGATTCACTGTGGTGGTAAAGCTCGAGCATTTTTTGCATCCGGGGGAAGTGACGTAAGCACAAATTATAGTCCGTAAGAACTGATTAATGTGAGATACTTTGGTGTTATGAGACTAACCTGGTTTGTCAATTTCGCCATCCTGGTGGCTTTTATCAAGGTGTTTGAAATCCCATCGATGATACCGCTATTCGTCGACGAGCTGGGTATTGACTACGCACAGGCAGGTACATTCATGAGTGCCTACGCACTGATACGCTGTATTGCCAGTTTTCCCGCAGGTTCTATCACCGACAGGTGGGGAGCTATTCCTGTTATTGGAGTTTGTCTCGCGATTATCACGATTTTTGGCTTGCTGGGTACCGTTAGCTCGAGCTATGAACTATTGATCACGGCAAGGATAATTGTATCTATCGGCATTACGGTTATTTTTATCGCTGCGATAGACGCCATGCCAAAGTACATGCCAGCTGAACAGTCCGGCCGGGGAATCGGTTATATCAACGTATCACTGAATGTTGGCATCGCCCTGTCCATGTTCATGACACCTGTTATGGCAGACATGCTGGGCTGGCGCTGGACTGCGCGGGTTTATTCACTGTCCTTCCTGCTTTTACTTGTCCTCGCGATTCCCCTGCTCAGGAATCCGCCGCCGGCGAGCAATTCGCAGGCAGACAATGAAAACGACGAGGCATCAATGGGCTTTCTTGACCTTTTGACAAATCTTCCTGTCATGTTACTGGCAATCGCAACGCTGGTCGTTTTCGTTGAGCTCTATGGTGTCTTAACCTGGGTGCCCATATTTCTTTCAGAGGTATATAGCTACACACCGGCGCAGGTGGGTACGGGGGCAACGATGTTTGGTATAGCAGCGATACCCGCTTCCCTTGTTACCGGTTATTTATGCAACAGTCTTCGGCGAATTACCTGGCTATGTGTTGCAGGCGGGCTACTTGCTGGAAGCGGAATACTGGTGCTGTCAATGTCCGGGCATATGCCACTCTGGCTTACGGTGGTTACCATTATCTTTATCACCTGGGGACATACACAGGTCATAGTCAGTATCATGAGCCTGTCGGCGCTGGTGGCCCCACCACAAAGTTCAGGCAGGGCGCTGGGACTCATATTTGCTTTCGGTTATGGTGGAGCAATAGTGCCTACATTTCTTGGTGGCTACCTGCTCGAACGTACCGGTGGTTACCAGGTTTCCTTTGGCGTATTTTCTACCTCGGCATTTGTCAGCATTATAGCCATGCTGGCCGTGTGCAGGATCTTGAGAAACAATCCACCCGCTCACTTTGTCCTGGGTAAATAACCGGTCAACAGGAAATATTAGCGATCTGATTGCTCCCAGGACGGGGGTCTTTTCTTGCCAGGCAGTGAAACCAGGAAGTCTTCTACCGCGATTGTCGCTAGCTCGCCTGGCTCTCCGATTCGTTCGTTTGCACCGAAGTGCTCAACCCCGTCCAGCGCAACGCGTTTTGCCCTGAAACCTGCAGACTCGAGCTTGCCTGCCAGGGTCACGGCCTGTTGTTCACTGTTGCTACCGAAGTTGGAACCACCTGCAACATGAAGTAGCAGGAAAGGTGGAATGTCCCTGCCTTCCTGCACGTGAGAAACGGGCTGGGCTTGTTTCCATTTATCCCCATAGTAGGCTTTTTCCCTGGGTCCAATATGTTTTTCCTCCAGGGCATAGGCATTTCCATCAACAAGGATGGCGCCCTTGACCAGGTTTAGTCCCTTACCCGCATTTTCAAGAAAACCCGGATCAGTAGCGACCTTCGCCACCATGTTTGCACCGGAGGAGTGCCCCATTACGTATATCTGCTCCGGATCACCACCAAACTCATCGATGTTGTCCGCGACCCAGGCCAGGGCATTTGCAAGGTCCTGAATACCATTGGGATAGCGTCCTTCCGGCATCAATCGGTAATTGACGCTGACAAACACATAGCCCATCCTTAGTGTGAAATATTCAGGCTTGGGGTCGAGCTCCTTTGAGTGACCCTTATCCCCGGCCATGTATCCACCGCCGTGCACCCAGACCATGACCGGAGACGACTCCGCAACCGGATCATGTACGTAAATGTCTAGACTCACCTGGGAAGGGTCTGCGATTGAATCATCATAGACAATATCCCTGTACCACCTGGACATGAAAAAAGTATGCGGCGGGTGCGATAGAGCTCCGCCAACATGAGCATGCAGGTAGTCGCTGTTGTCGGCCCTTGCAGCTGGAAGCAAGGTAAGGGCTGCGAGCATGACGAAGATAACTTTACTGGTTTTCATTTATTTACCCCGGTTTTCATTCAACATAAGGAATCATGCGGCCACAAACAATGACACCGATCCACAATAATAGTGACAGGCTTGCAACGATTTTCAATTTTGGTTCAACATCTACCTTGCCTGGACTGGATGCAGCACGTTCATGCCACATGAAATACAAGGCGTTCAACCCTGCCAGGATGATGAATGTTATTTTCAAACGAAAGGCAATGTTCGGATAGTAACGAAAGGGATCATTAAAGATAAAAAGAACACCTGTCACAAGATTGATGGAGAAGCCAAGTAAAGATATGGGCAGGAACCTGTAAACTGATTCCAGGGGAATATTTTTACCGAAACCAAGTAGCCTGAAATCAACCACGAGTAAGGAACCAATTAAAAGGGAAAGACCAAAAAAATGAAAGATCTCGGCTGTGGGGAATAGCCAGCCCACTTCCTGCATCATGCGAGCCAGTGAAGAAGTTTCAATCCAGGACAATATGCCGTTCATTTTTTCCAATTAAAAGAGCTTGAAATAGGCGATCAGGCGGCCTGCCACGATAGCCCCGAGCCAGCACAGCAATGAAAAGCCAGCCACCAGTTCTCCTGTCCTGCCAATGGCCTGTGATTCATCATCGGGAGATTTTAATCGCACCTTACGTAGTCCCAACCACAGGGACAAACTACCCAGCACAATGAGCACCAGCTTGATCCAGAACGCGGGGTGATAGAAAAATTTAAGAGGGTTCCCGGAAAAAAGTGCCAGCCCCGAGGCGATGTTTAAAATCACCCCGAGCAGAGTGACACGCGATAGTTCAAGAAAAAAGGAAACGGGCATAGCCCTTGCGAAGCCAAGCAGCCTCAGGTTGATCATAATCACCGTTCCAACCACGACGGCCATTCCCACCGCATGACAGGACAGTACCAGGGGGTATCCCCAGGACTGGCCTACCCATACGCCCAGCATGCTTTCTTCCAGCCAGTACAAAAAACTCATTTCATGATCGTTCTTTTTGCTGTATTTGACCAGTTTATACCATTTTTCCGCATGGAAAATAGCTATACTTTACCTGTTAAATCATGTTATCTAAGCGTTAAAAGAACGGCAGGTTCGACTATGTTAGCTATGAAATTAATCAAGTCTGTTTCCCCGTATCTCCTGTTTTCATGCCTGGTGTTTTCCCCGGTTTCTGCTGAAGACGCAGCAATGTCTGAACGGGAAAAAATGATCGCCCTTGGTTTAAAACACGATAGCGCGGAGGCGCTTTACCAGGCGTTGGTCAGGGAAGCTGGCGGCGGCGAAAGGCTCAAGTGGAACAACATGCCTGCCTGGGAAGGGGTTTATGGCAGGACAAAAGGAGGCCTGCGATTCGATCCGGATGGTCCTCCCGTAGGCGAACTTCCGACTGCAAAGTTTACACCCGAGTACCATGCGCGCCTGTTAAAGACCATGGAAGACCGGAAGAATAATATCGAATACGATCCGCTCAGCCAGTGTATTCCACCGGGCTATCCGCGCTGGCTTGATATGCCCTTCATGCGTGAATTTATCGTTACGCCAAACCAGACCACTATGATCGCAGAGGCTTTCAATAGCGTGCGACGTATCTATACAGACGGGCGAGGGCACCTGCCGGAAGACTATCGTTTCCCTACAGAAAATGGTGACACAATTGGAGTCTGGGATGGACACCGATTAATTACCCATACCAACCAGTTAATGGCACACATGTATGAGCGAAGCCAGGGATATTACAGTGAACAGGTAGAGGGCGTGGAAATATGGGAGAAAATCGATGAGCGCACCCTGGTTGCCCATGTCTGGATTTATGATCCTCCGGCACTGCTTGAGCCATGGTATACAAGGCAAAGCTATACCAGGCTCAGCAATGACGACAAGATACTGCGAATAACTCACTGGGCCTGTAAGGGTAACCAGAATAACGATGTTATCGAAACCGATGTTGGTGGTTCAGAGCACAGGGACTTCGATTTTGATAACTTGTAAGAAAGACAAATAAAAGAGGAAGCGATATATGAAAAAACATATCTTGCTGTTCATGGTTATATCACTGGTGAGCATGGGCCCGATTGCAGTTGTTGCCCATCATTCCAGCACGATGTTTGACAAGGAAAAAACCGTGACAGTCACCGGCGTGGTCAAGCAATTTCAATATACGAATCCGCACTCATGGCTGATTGTTACTGTCACAGGCGAAGACGGTAAAAAAGTGAACTGGGGTTTTGAAGCAGAGGGTCCCAGCACATTACTTCGTGCAGGTATAAAAAAGAGCGACTTTAAACCAGGCACACGAATTACCATTACAGGGCGCCCAATCCGGGACGGTCGAACGGCAGCCTACTGGTTAAAGGCGACGCGCCTGGAAGATGGCAAGGAGTTTAACCCGCTGGAAGGGTTCAAGGCGCGCTAAACAAGCGTGAATATTTAGAGGCCTTAAAAAAAGAAGGGGATGACATCCGAAGATCTCATCCCCCCTGTTTAGCCTTGCCGACTCGTCGCTTCAGTGATTTGACTCACCTACACTACTTGCCCGCTGGCTCGGCCTTCGGCTGGACTGTCACTGTGCTTACGCACAATCACCTTCCTGCTTACGCCGACCTGGA
>CAZXDV010000056.1:0-13755 GCA_964639535.1 uncultured Enterobacteriaceae bacterium
CTCCTGCTCTAGTGTTAGAGTCTAGGTGTTGCGCTCACCATTTGAATCCGCAGCCGTAACCCGTCGCTCAACTATTCTGATGTAGACTGACAGCTATTGACCCAAAGCGGACACCCCACGTTCTCAATCTCGGATCCATCAGGAGACTACGTGCTCGAGCAGAGAGACGGATTTCTGATACCAGTACTAGTGCTTCTTGCGTCTTGTGCGGGTGAAGTTGACGACAGAGCGGCCAGTGCCTCGATAGTGCCAATCAAACTGATCGGTGCGGACCCAATTGTTGAAGTGCGGGTAAACGGACTGCCCATTAACGTTCATTTCGATATAGGCACTGGCGGAAGCCTTGCGCTGTTCCCATCAAAACTGAACCAAATTGAAGACAAGGTCTTGGTGGACAGATCAAGGGGCGGTGTCGCGCAAGATGGTCCGACTGGAGGAGGAAGGCCTATTTATCAGGTCGATTTGATCGAGATCGGCGGCCTGGCTCTTGAAAACGCCAGAATTGGAGAGGACTTCCACGACGAGGCCTTCCAAAAGGAGTTTACCGCACGGAACTATGCGCACGGTTTTCTCGGCCGGCGCTACTTCCTGGAACACAAGATTGTTATTGACTATCCGAAGAGTGAACTAACCATCATTCCTCCGGATGCGCCTGCGGAGCAACAACTTGAATGTCAAGGAGTTGAGCTTCCACTACTACGCGAGAACGAGAAGGACTGGGGATTGGTGTCAAACGCTGTGACGGATATTGGCAGTCTAGTCGTTGTGTGGGATACAGGCTTTCCTGCCAACGTTGTTTTCAAGAAATGGACCGATTCTGCCGGGCTGAGCTACTCCGTTGGCAACAAGATTGTGAGCGAAACCCTAAACATAAACGGACATGATTTTGGGCCAAAGACGTTTGAGGTATGGGATTGGGGCAGTGATCGGCCACCATTCGATGGATTTATTGGGTATGACTTTTTTTCCGAGCATGTTGTGTGTGTTGATTTTCCGAACGGGGCAGTGTTTGTCCAAAGGTAGCGGCGCTGTGTCAGCGATTGGCCGTAACCCGTCGGTCGCGAGTTCTGATGTAGACTAACGGCTACTGACCCTAAGCGGACAGCCAGTCTGAAACCGATGGCAGCAACTCTCGCAGTGAAAGGAATTGTTCTCGCATTGGTATTGTCATGCGTGCTTGGACCTGCTTCGAGGGCGGGCTACGCGGAGGAGTTCCGCGGATTCGCTGAGATCGATGATTTTCGGATGTACTACGAAGTCCACGGCGAAGGTGATACGGTTTTGTTGTTACACGGAGGGACCCTTAGCGGCGCGGCCGCTTTCTCACGTCTAATTCCGGCACTCAAGTCTGATTACAAGCTCGTTGTGCCAGATAGTCGTGCTCATGGGCGGAGTACCGATTCTGCGGAGCCGCTTAGTTACGAGTTGCTTACCGATAACATCATCGAGTTATTGGACCATCTAGAGATATCGACCACAAATTTGGTTGGGTGGAGCGATGGCGGCGTGATCGGGCTCGACATAGCGATGCGATACCCGGAGCGCCTGCACAAGCTCATTGCCTATGGGACGAATTATCATCGTGACGGACTGCCAGAAGACGCGATCGAATGGGCTAAACAACTCAGCCCGGATACGTTTCATCCGAATCTGGCGAAGCTGGTCTACTTGGATATAGCCCCGGAGCCAGGTAACTTCGGCGACATGATCAACAAAGTCGTAGAAATGTGGCTATCTGAGCCAACTTGGAAGACGGAAGACTTATCAAAGATCGACAGCCCGGTACTGATTATCGAAGATCGGGTTGGTTTGGCAATTAAGCCTGATCATACGTTCTCCATGGTCCGAGCGATTCCCGGAGCTCAGCTCGCACTTGTTGAAGAGACTAACCATCAAGCGCCACAGGAGCAGGCGGTCGAGTTTTCCCGATTAGTAAGAGAGTTTCTCGCTGAAGAGTAGACGGTCTAGGTGACCGCTTGATGCCGAAACTTGCCGATCACTCGTCTTTCAATAGACCCTCTGCTACTGACCCGAAAGAGGGCAGCCCGCATAGCGCAATTTCCGTGTTAAGAAGTCCTTTGGCCGATGAATACCATGGTTATCAGGTATCTTCAACGAGACGATCTTGCTGAGCTTCTAGCGCTCTACGAACAACTTCACGTTTCCGACGCAGCAATTCCATCTCATGCCGCCGCCGAAAATGTATGGTATGAATTACTCGAAAGCGAGTACTTCACGTATTACGGCGTCTTCCTAAATGAGACCCTCGTCTCTAGCTGCACCCTTTCAGTAATTCCGAACTTAACCAGAGCATGCAGTCCTTATGGGCTGATAGAGAACGTCGTTTCTCATGCTAATTATCGACGAAAGGGATATGCAACCAGCCTGTTACATGCAGCGGTAGACGATGCTTGGTCTGCTGGATGCTACAAAGTTATGCTCCTCTCGGGACGTAAGGACGCCGAAACACTTCGCTTCTACGAGCGTGCGGGATTTGATCCGCACATTAAACAAGGATTCGTCGTTTCTAGACCGACTGCTTAACAACAGCTTTTCGCCCGAACCCGCCCCAATACGTTCTGATGTAGACTAATCACCGGTCCCACATTGATGACGTCTCTGTGTCGTTGGATGCTACACAACAACACCGCAAAGTTCCGACGCTCCGGATACTGGCGCTAGCTACGTGTGCTGTCCTTGGGTTGGGAACTGCATCAATTGCTGCGCAATTCACGCAACCACTTTGCGCTCCGCCAGATCTGACTCTGTTCGACGTAAGCAAAGCGGCATCAACTGTTCTGTTGTTTCTTGTTTGTAACAAACGTTTTGCCTTGGCAGTATCCTGCGCTCGGCTGAAAACAAGTCGGCTCTCTGTTGCTAGCTGGCGTGTAGGTCGCATTCGCTACACTGACGGCTACTGACCCGTTGTAGTCACTCGATATTTGATGTTCTCCGAAATCTAACCCTTTGTCCTTTGGAAGAGCTACTCGAAACCTTCAGTGAGGAAAGCGTACCCACAGGGCTAGTGGCGCGGGATGTGGTGCACAGACTCGGACTGTGGCATCGCGCATCGAACGTCTTTCTATTCAGAACAGACGGCCAACTCGTTGTGCAGCGTCGCCATGAGAACAAAGACGTTTGGCCAGGAGCGTGGGACCTGAGCGTTGCCGAACACTTGGAGCCCGGTGAGAGTTTCATGGCTGGTGCTATTCGCGGTCTCAGCGAAGAATTAGGCATAACGGGGGTTAGCCTGGAACCTGTTAGCGATGTGATTCAAACAATGCTCGAATTGGCAGAGCAAGGGATCAAGGACTACGAATTTCAGGTTTCCTTTCGAGGCGTGTCCGATGCGGACCTCAGACCACAGACGTCAGAGGTGGCCGAAATCCGCCTGTATCAGCTAGACGAGCTCAGAGTAGAGATGCTCAGCGCTCCAGAGAGATTCACTCCGTGGTTCCGAAGTCGTGCTAGTGATTTTGGTCTCTTTCGCTGACGACCGGCTGGGTGCTAACGGCCGGAACTTGCCGTTAACACGTCATTCGATAGACTGACGGCTCCTGACCCGAAGAAACCAGTGGCCTGAGTATTCGGCGGGAAAGATCTGATTAGAGAAGCGACTAAGAAAGAGAGCATGAAAAGGCCTTGAAGAATCGAATCCTGCGTTTATTGGCAGTCCTGTTGATAGCTGTTATTACGGCGGCGCCGGAGATGGCGATTTTTGGCGTCGAACTGTTCGCATTGCTGGACATTCTTGGTGCAGAGTTGTTTTTGATGTGCTTCGCGGTCGGCCTAAGCCTGTACGCCAGAATGATCATCTACTCATTTCGCGCATTGATAGAACGACTCGATCCGTATTTTTTCATTCCATCTCGCCATCAGATTGTTGAGTGTCCCGGAATTCCGGTGCATGCAATTCCCGGTTACATTGGTTTGTATCTCCTCTACATATGTTGGCCAACCGTTAGCGTTGATACGTAGTGGAAGCCTGCTTCTGATCATAACTTGTCATTCATACGGTGATCGATCGACTAGTAGCTACTGACCCATAGCAGACTCTGACGAACTGTACGGATGTTGCGGTTCGCTGTCGACGTGATAGCCTCTGGGTCTGAATTGGCGGGATTCCCTTCTCAATCTTGTGGAGGTGCCAATGAACGTGTTCACCAGGCTAGCCACCTGTCTTCTGTTCGCCCCAAACTTAAGCAATGGTATCGAGGCCGAGTCGTTCGACTATCTGCCGATAACGCGCGCTGATCTGAATCGGGTCGAGGCGGAGTGGCAGAGTCGGGACCTCAGTGCTCAGGAGGTCAAGGTCATCGCGGAAAGCGAGGTCGATGGCGGCAAGCTGATGATCATTCGGCACGAGATGCCTTCATCTCGCGCTCATTTTGGGGCGGTGATCATCCCAGATCTTGACGATGTATCGGAAGCGCCCGTCGTTGTTGTTGCCGATGGATTATCACAAGGCGACCCCACGATCGACATGGAGCGAATGATACAGAAATATCGGACCTTCGAACCGCTCGATGGCTTCGTCATGATTTTTCCGTCATTCCGTGGACGGTTCATGCGCTACAAGGATAGTGGCTGGTTCTCTCGAGGTGATTTCTGCGACGCTTACGATGGGGCTGCGGATGACGCAATAGCGGCTCTAGGCGCGGCAGAAGAAGTTCTACCGGAAGTGAGTTTTGACAGGGTATTGGTCTGGGGGGAAAGTCGCGGCGGTAATACCGCGTACCTAATGGCGAGCAGAGACAACCGCGTAGATACCATCATCGCGATGGCGGCCCCGGCAGATTTCTATCGTGAATCTTGGCAGATTGAAGGTACTGATCAGTACCGTTGTCAGTTCTTTGACGGAAGGAGTGCTACCGAAGCCCGCCGGAAGATTTTGGCTAGCTCCCCACTCTATTTTGAGCCTACCAGTTCTCTAAAGCGAGTGTTCATTTATCACGACGAAGGCGACAACATAGTTCCGGCGTGGAATGCGCGAGAGATGACGGCACATCTTGAGTCTCATTCGGTCGACGTCACGACTCACATATATCCTACCGAGGGGCATGGCGCGTTCTCACGTGAGGACGCGTTTTGGGAGCACGTTCGGGGCGCAGTGGCCGAGTTCGAGAATTCGTTAGGCAATTGACTGTCCGCTCTTGGCCGCAACTTGCCGTTCACACGTCATTCGATAGACTGACAGCTACTGACCCAAAGCAGTCTCCCGAATAGGTCTCCTCTGACGGCGGTGAGTTCTCTCGAAACAACTCTATGCCAGCACCAACACTTTTCATTTTCTCGGGGCTGCCAGGCTCTGGAAAAACAACCCTTGCAAAGCGTCTGGCGGCCGATCTTCAGGCCGTTCATCTAAGGATCGATACTATCGAGCAAGCACTGAGAGACCTCTGCGGCTTTCAGGTGGAGGGTGAAGGGTATTGCCTCGCATATCGCGTAGCTGCTGACAACCTACGGTTGGGACTGAGTGTGGTGGCCGACTCCTGCAATCCGATCGAACTGACACGTCGAGAATGGGAAGCTACCGCAGAAGCAGAGGGCGCAGACTCTGTAAACATAGAAGTAGTATGCGGTGATACCGCAGAGCATCGTCGTCGCGTAGAAGCCAGATCAAACTCAGTGCCCAATTTAATCTTGCCCACTTGGGATGATGTTGTCGCCCGTGAGTATCAATCGTGGACCGGCCCGAGAGTTACAATTGATACGGCTGGCGCCCGGCCGGACGAGTCTTTCAAACATCTAAAAGCGCTGTTGTCCGGAAAATGACCGTCTGCTTCTTGCGATAACTTGCCGTTCACACGTCATTCGATAGACTGACAGCTTCTGACCCATTGCGGCCTTTAGTCGGATGCTGTTCAGAGCATCGGTCCGGGAGAAATGATTGCTTTCCATTGCTGCGCTCAACATGGGACATGCGACTCGCCCAAAACAGCTTCCCAGATCCGTATTAGAGACTCTTCGTGGTGTTGGCGCAGATGTCCTGATCTTCTCCGAGTTTGTTGACCAGAAGTTCTCTGAGGAAACACGTCGAAGTCTTGGTGACTTCGGGTATCTGAACTCGATGGTCAGTGATGTTTGCGAGTACTCACCTGGCAGATGGCACAATCAGATTCTTGTTGCTTCCGCCTTCGAATTGAAGTCTCGACGCACATACACAAATGGGCCTGATGCCCTTGGAGCGACCAACACGCTGTCATTTGAGGTGCTCGGACTTGACGTCACGGGCCTTAGAATCCCGATGTACAGGACCAGCAGGGAATGGAACGCATACTGGGACTGGATCGACGACTGTGTGTTTGGGGATATCGTGATTGGCGATGTTAATTGCGATCCTCAAAGGGGCAATCGAAGAGACAGCAGGCTTACAAGATTCGTCGAGCTAAGGGACGCTGAGTTAGTTACGGGTGACAACCCGCCAAGCTATGTCGGCAAGAACGGAACCTTTTCTACTGTAGATCATGCTGTCATGCGTCGTGGAATCTTTGTCCATTCAGCATCGTATATTCGCGACGGAATCGTGCCCGACTACACGGATCACGCTGCGATGATCGTCAGGGTGGGTAGCTAGTATTGATCGAACAGCGCTTACACGTACTAGCGAAGACGACAGTCCGCTTCTGGCCGTTAGCTGACGGTCGACTCTGACCGAAAGCAGCCATTCAGATGGCCGCTATCAGTAGAAACCCGCCGTTTTATCAAGAATTGAGGCTAGCAGCGGTTAGAGCGTATTTGTACGTTCTGGATATGCTGACCGAATGGTATATCGAGGCTCTGTTAGTTGACGAAAAAGCGGCTGATGAGATCTGGGAGCTCTGGAATCTCGGGATGATCTCGGATCAAATTGCAGTTCGTGCTTGGTATATTGTCGCTTCGACGACGGACGGTTGACTCGGGGAAGGATGCTCGTAAGGACTCTCATTCTGGCTTGGGTATGGCTCTCGTGGTCTGCTTCTGCTGCGGAATTGACGGGTAGGGCGATTAGCATCGCTGATGGCGACACATTCACTCTGTTAACTGCTGATAAGAACCAGATCAAGATCCGCCTCGCGGAGATTGATGCGCCGGAAAACGGCCAGCCTTACGGCAATCGAGCGCGTCAGGCGCTATCAGAGCTAGTGTACGGCCAGAACGTTCGCGTCGAGGTGCAGACCAAGGATCGCTATGGACGCACGGTAGGGCGCACTTACGTGGACGATCTGGACGTCTGCGCAGAAATGGTACGCCGCGGTGCTGCCTGGGTGTATCGCGAGTACGCCATCGAGCAGCGGCTTTTCGCGCTAGAACAACAAGCGCGCGACGCAGAGAAAGGACTTTGGGGCATCTCTGAGGCACGAAACTTGGCACCGTGGGAGTGGCGCCGACAAGGCAATCAGGCGACCGCGCCTCCTGGCTGCAACATCAAGGGCAATCTCAGCAGATCAGGAAAGATCTATCACTTGCCGGGTACTAGCTCATACGGCGCGACGCGTATCGATACGTCTCGGGGGGAACGTTGGTTCTGTAGTGAGGCAGAGGCGAGGGCGGCTGGATGGCGCCCGCCACGAAACTGAGTCTGCCCTCGGCCACGCGCCAACAACGTGTCAAAAGTTAAGACTCGGTGTGATTTATCAGGTCGGAAAGCGAGCCTCTCGCACTAATCATCCACCTCAACATTCATCGCCATTCTTCGAAGGAGTCGCTTCGGATCTGATTAAGTTTCTTAAAGCCTCGCTGTTTGTTCAGCTTGTTGGCTTTGTGATCATATCGATATAGGTGGCGAAACAGCCCCTCCAGCTCCTTAACTTCTTCTTCCCGAATGTTGTCCCATACCTGATATACGGAGAAGTGACTCCAAAAATCTCCTTTGCTCTGCAAGTGTCTCCGCAGTCTTCCCTTGACTCCTGCGTTCTCTCCGCCGGCCATGCCTACGTAGACTACATTGTATGCATCGTAGTGACGTCGGTATTTGTACAGAACATATATGCCGCGTGTGTACCGTGGTACGTCGCCAATTTCTCGTCGTGGACAATACTCTACGGAATTCTTTATTAGGCGTAACGGAGAAATCGGCATTTGACTACTTCTCGATTCGAAGGGAGTCGCGTGACTATATCCGATCTATCCGGCGTTGCGGCTGAGCCGAGTTGATCGCCAACTTCTCGGCAAGAGTTAAGAATCGGACTCACAGGCGCCTCTTGGTCATCTCTCCAGTGTGCATATGCGCGGCTTTCGCGACACCGTTTAGATCACGATCGATATTCTGCGAATACCTCACGCCCTTTGGTAGTCAGCGCCCAGATCTTTCCCGTCTTGCCGCTCGTCGCCTTCGCGAGTGCGTTCTCTTCGAGCCAGTCGAGCGTAGTCTGAACTTTGTCGCGTGGCACACCGCTGTCACGACTGATACCGCTTACGTAGCGCCAAGCGTATCTACTACCATTCAATGCGCGTATAACCTTTGGCGGTTCGTCGCCCACAAGAGCGTATCCTTCGGCCTGTGCGGCCCCAAGCTTCACATCGGGTTCAATTTCCTTTTCCACGACCCCTTCGAGTTTTTCGCGCATTTCTGCTTCGAAGCCGCCGCCTTTGAACCTGGAAAACTGCTCTAGATTGGAGAAAACCAAACCGAGAAACCCGGCTGTAGTGGCCAGCCCCATTTCCGCAACCTTGCCGAGAAAACCCAGAATCGTGCTGATCCCGAGAAGAACAACGAGACTTGCGATATTTGAGATTCTTCTCATGAATTCGCTACAAAGTTCTCACCCAACTCCAGCGTATCGAACCCAGGTTCTGGGCGCAAAGAAAGTCAAGGCAGACAGGGCGGTGCCAAGATCGATGCACTAGTAGAGGCCCAACTCCTACGGAAAAGTTAAGCGTGCAGATTGCTTACGATGTGCGGCTTGGCGCCAGCTGACAGTGCAGATCACGTATGTCCGATACGCTATGCCGCTTCAGTTCAAGTGCCGACGTAGATCGTCTGCAATGTCTGTCATTCCGTGCTCGGCAAGATACTCGATAAAGACTGCCCAAGGCGGGATATTGCTTCGATAGGGCTCGTCACATGGGCCAGTGTACATGCCGCCACCGGGGCCCGTGTAAAGTCCACCGCCTGGCCCTGTGTAGAGACCGCCGCCTGGTCCAGTATAGAGGCCACCCCCAGGGCCTGTGTAGAGACCACCGCCCGGTCCCGTGTACAGCCCGCCTCCAGGGCCTGTATAAAGACCTCCGCCTGGACCCGTATACATTCCACCACCAGGTCCGGTGTATGCCCCACCGCCGGGACCAGTGTAGAGTCCGCCGCCAGGTCCTGTGTAGGCGCCGCCACCTGGGCCTGAATACTGATCTCGCGGCCAAGTTGCGTTTGAATCGTTTTCTGCCATCTCCTTACTCCGTTTGAGGTCGGTCTACAATTCGGACACTAGGTTCTAGTTCTAGATTCGATTACTGGTCCCACAATGCGTCAACGACTTCCGGCCCGAGAAACTGTTCTAGCTGGCCGGTTGGTTTCGACTTTCCAATTGCTCTTCCAACGCGGACCGTCCAGTGAACATGTTTCGAATCGAGGATCGCTGAAACTTCCTGCACACAATTTTTGATGTCATCGTGCATCCTGTCCCATCTCTTAGCGTTGGCCAGCTGGTCGGCTTTATTGCCGAATTTGTCTGCGTATTCGACTATCTTCGCAGCCGCTGTCTCCCAGTCGATACCAAGTTCTGCGAGAACCTCATCAGTAAGATACAAGTTCTCGGATTCATGGCATGCAAGTTGGATAAACTGAATGTGATTCTGAGGATTATTTGCGTCTGGAGTTGGCTTGCCCTTGTCTGCGTCAATTAATGCGAACCCAGATTTCGTGGATTCCTCTTCGCGTAAGCTGCCAAAAATGCGTTCCAGGGACTTCTGATACTTCTTGATCTCCTCGCCTCTCGACGGAATTACTGAAAAGTTCGTCACGTGGTGCCTCGGTACCTGACTCCATATTCGGTAGTCGTCGTCGCCTTCCACAAGAAGAAGTGGGGCGCCAAAAAGCGGGCCCATGAGTGCATGACCACCAAGGCAAGCGGCAAGTTCTTTCTGGATATCATTAAATTTCTGTGCTGCAAAATCTGTGCGGGATCGCGTCAAATAGATTGCTGAAGTCTTCTCTCCACCGAATTGGCCGAGCGCTGCGAGCAATGACGTGCTGTGTGTGGCGATTACTACTTGGAGATCGAATCTGTCTATTGCCTGAAAAAGAAAATCTGAAAAGCGAACCTCAAGGTCTGGGTGAATATGAGCGTCCGGTTCATCAATAAGCATCACGCGTGATTCACGGCCTTCAATCTCCCAGATGGCTGCAATTGTCAGCATGTCCAAAGCAATGGTCACAAGCTGCGCCTCTCCCGAACTTAACTGATCGACTCCGCCAACTTGTTGACCGTCAGGAGCCCTAGTCAACGCGTAGGGTGGATTGGCTGACGCCCGCAACTCAAGATCGAAGTCGGTTACTAGCGTGTTAACAAGCGATTCGACATCTTCGGGGGAGGCGGGTGGGGCATCGGCTCCACGGTGGTCGCCGCGCGTTAAGAAGTACGACTGGATGCGACCAATGATGCGCCGACGATACTCTGGTACATAATTTCGTGTGGAAGAATCTTTTCTACCAGCCGGCGTCAATTCTTGCTGGAGATACTGTGGTTGGAAGTCCATTTCTCCGGTTCTTTCTGGCGTCACATAGTGAGTATCTTCAACTGACGAATCACGCCAAGCTCGAAGCAACAGACTCTTGCCTGAGCCGTTTTTTCCGAACAGAACAGTGACATCGGTAAGGCCAATTAAATTCCATGACTCGCCGCCTAAGAAGGCGCTTCGGGGTACCGAGATGCTGTCTACATACTTGGTCACTCAATATCCTCTAATCGTTCACCGGTTACGAGTACATGGCCTCTCATCACAATCTACAACTCCATTGCCGTGTAGACATTTTCAATCTCTTTCTCCTGAATGCATAGATACTCCATGGTCTGCCGCTGAGTGGAGTGTCCGAGTGCCTGCATTAGTAGTGGGACAGGGGTGTCCTGTTTCTTGCGCTGCATAAAGCCCCAAGTCTTGCGAAGCGTGTGGCTTCCATAATTGCCCTTGAGCCGAGCTCGCTTGCACCAGTCCTTCACCATGTTGTTAAGAGTCGAGACCTGGATAGCTGCTGAGCCTCGCTGACCGGTGAAAAGGAATGCGTCATCCTCAAGGGCGCCCGAATACTTCTTTTTCAATGCCAATCTTTCTTTTTCGGCAATCAAGCCCTGTATCGCGTGGTGGGCTGCTGAATTGATAGTGACAGATCGGTATTTCTTGGTCTTCTGTTGCTTGATCTCGAGTCGATCACCGGGCTGAAGATAACGAACCTGGCCAACCTTAATTGAAAGCAGTTCAGAGGCGCGAAATGCCGTATTAATCCCCAACACAAAGAGGCAGTAGTCTCTCGGCTTGTCGGCGAGGGCTTCCTTAATCTTGTTGATCCCTTGAACGGATCTGATGGGTTCGACCTTGATAGTCGATCCAAGGGCAGGATGGTTCCATTTCTGACTGTGTTCTAGCTGCGAGTCTGACACGCCAAGTTTTCTATCTTTAAGGGAATAGTTGGCGAGAATTATATGACGAATTGTGCTTTCAAGCAACAAAAGGGAGTCAAAATGCTATTAAAAACAATAACTAACGGCTACCCTCGTTTCCCCAACTTTTGTGTAATAGTTGGGCAGTCCGGCAGTGATGGGCAGCCTCACAGGAGCACCGAGATTCTCCTTAACCTCTCACTCAGGTCTTGCGTTTTACGGTCTCGCTCTGGCGGAACGTGTGAAGTAATAGTCCAGACCTGACAATGTTTTTGACACTCAGATATCTCTGTCGTAACAAGGGGTGATGACAGTTTTTCTGCAATTCCTTGTGACGTGGGGTGCGGCGACCATGATTTGGGTCGCCATTTCTGCACTGGTGGCTGTCCCAACGGCTATTCTTTGGAACTGGCTAATGCCGGGAATCTTCAACTTGCCGGAAATCGGATATGCCCAGGCGTTTGGCCTGTTAGTACTCAGCTCGCTGTTGTTCTCGAGCAGGAATGTGACAGTAGAGACAAACAATTAGCCCTGCAGGGGCGCCGCGAGCATGCTCCCAAGACAAGCAAGCAGAGCGATTGTGCAACGAGCCCGGCGCGACACCCACGCTCTGGCGTCATTGTTAGATGACTGTCTGGCTGAGACCAGATTCCACGAGAAGGCTCTCAGTGGACGTGACGATCTGGCGCTACGAGTACCGAGACTTGCTACCGAGCTGTCGCTCGAGTCTTTGGTGTTCCGGTTGGATTGCCAGGTAGGTTAGGAGAATTGAGGGTGTGGTCTCGAATTCTTGTGCTTAAAGGTCTCTGGGTTCGCGAGGGATAACAGTTGGCTGAGGCGCTTGAGAAAGCCCTTGAAGTTCGCCGTGTAACGGGTTATTTTGTATTTCGTCTATTGGTAGTTATACGAAATAGTGGGTCAAATTCAGGCATGAATTCATCGCCAAAACAGACCAACGCAGACCGCGCCGGTGATGTCTTTAGTGCCGTGGATTTTGCGCTGCCGAACGGCGCGGGCCGCCTGGCCGCTGCCAGAGCCTGTGGCCGTGCCTGTGGGAATGCCTGGTATGACGCCGATCAAGGCCGCACGCCGCCAGCCTATCGATACCCGCCAGCGGTGGCCGACTGGCACCACAACCTTCAAACCGCCTGGTTCGAGGCGTATCTGGAGGCCTGGGTGCGCGCGACCGACCCGCAGGAGGCGCGCATCGAACCGGTCGACGGGCTCCTCAAGCGCTTACCGACACAGGTGGATCCCAACGCCGCGCCGACCTACATCGCGCTGCACAATGATCGTCGCGAGCTCGCCGGCATGCGCGCACTCGATAACGGCTGGCTCAGGATCATGCGTGAGGCGCTACTCGAGTGGCGCGATCAGCTGCTGGATGAAGATAACGACGCCTTTCGTCCGAAAACCCGCGCGGCGCTCCTGGGCGATCTCAAAACCTGGTTTCGATTTTGCCAGATACACGGTCACACGCCGCTCCCGGCGGAACACGACGCGCTGGAAGCGTTTGTTTGGGCCATGGCGCACCCAGAGACCGGACTCGGCAAGAAAAAAACCACCGTGATGCGTTATCTGGCAACCATTGGACGACTGCACCGTGTCGTGACGCTCCCTAACCCCACCACCACAGAACGGATGCGCGCGGTCATTGGGCGTCTCGATCACGTGTACCGACGTATTAACGAAGCGGCCGCCCAAGCGAGTGCACCGGCACCCTATGTCACCGAACCGGCGCCTGGTCTGACGGATGATTGGCTGGATGCCCTCACCCCTTTATATGGCGATAGCCTGCGCGACAAGCGCGATCTGGCCGTGCTGTGGGTCGCGAAATCGACTCTCTGTCGTATCAGCGAGCTCGCCGCCCTCACCGTGGAACAACTCACCCGTAACGCGGACGGGACCGCGCAGGTGCGCCTGCTGTACACCAAGAGCAACCAGACGGGTGAGCTTGAGTATCGTTTTGTGAGCGCCGAAGCGCGCGGTTATCTCGAAGCCTGGCTCGAGGCGGCGAACATCACTGACGGCGCCCTCTTTCGCGGCTTACGCGGCGGAAACGGACAGAACAAAGTTAAAGACACGGCGCTCACACCGCGCACACTGCAAAACATCTTCGCGCGTGCAAACGACAAGCTCGAGGCGCTGAGTCCGATCGGATTTGCGCCCTTTTCCGGACACT
>CAZXDV010000057.1:0-13747 GCA_964639535.1 uncultured Enterobacteriaceae bacterium
AACCTTCGCCCCGAGGATCACCTGGCTCGCTACGGTGGTGAGGAATTGTTCGCCATGCTGCCCGGACAGGATACGAAAACCGCGCTTGCGGTTTCAGAGAGATTGAGAAAGGCGGTAAGCCACGCGGAAATAAAATTGCGCGATGAGAAGCACCTGCCACCGGTCACCATATCGATTGGCGTGGCGAGCCTTGGCAGCGGCCAGCAACCGGCCGAGCTGCTCAGCTCTGCAGACGAGGCCCTTTACCGGGCCAAGAAAGCCGGGAGAAACAGGGTAAGCCAGTAGAACCGCTAGAGTTTCATTTCGCCCATGTGAACTTCAATATTATCACGGGTGAACACCAGCCTGGCCCTCGTATTGGTTTGCTTTACCCGCTTGCCCTCTTCAACCTTTGGCTTGAACCTCCATGTCTTCGCGGCATCCATGGTCACCTTGTCGAACAGTTTTTGCGGCAGCGATTCGATTATTTTTGCATTCTCAACGCGACCCGCGGTACTGACATCGAATTCCAGTAACACCCAGCCCTGCGGTTTCTTGCCATCCTTGAAAACAGGATAAAGAGGCTGCATGACGAACAGGGGACGTGATTTACCTTCTTCGTCCGGGTAATACTTGATCACGCGATCGGCATGAGTTTCAAAACGTTCATCTCGCATGGCAATAAATATCTTGGCCATTTTCGCATGGGCAGAAAGCAGCACCGGGTCATCTTCCACGAGGTTAACCTCATAGATCTTCAGGGTACGGTTGTAGTACTCCTCCGCCTTGGGAAACTCCTTCTTCAAAAGATGAATATCACCCAGCAGGGCAATGGTACTCGCGGTACCGAGCCCGTTCTTTCCGTATTTTTTCTCCAGGATCGCAAGCGCCTTTTCGTAACTTTGCTGGGCAGCATCCATTTTCTCAGTAGCAGCATCTATACCGCCCTGCTGTATTAATAGACGGGCGATCTCCGGATCCTCGGGACTTGTATTCTTTGCAATGATTGCAATTGCCTTACTCAGGGAACGACGCGATTTATCCAGTTCCTTCTTGCTGGCAAAAACCTTTGCCATGTCTTCATGCACGGTTATCAGGCTAGGGTGGTCAGTGCCATGCATCTTTTCAATCTTGGCCTTGGCTGATACCAGGATGGGCTCAGCCTCCTTGATCTTGCGAATCATTATCAGGACATGGGCCAGGTTAATCTCCATGATGGCGGTTTTTTCATGCTCCGGCCCGAGTTCCTTCCTGGCCAGGTCAAGCGTCTTTTGCGCAAGTTCCGCAGCCCTTGCATAGTTACCGCGCGCGAAAGCGTTGTTATAGGCCTTGTAGTTCTTGGAAAATTCGATGGATATCTCGTCGGCACCCATTACCGGTAATTGAATTAACAGGCAGGCAAGAACAAGAAGACATTTTCTTACTAAGTACATTATTTCACCTTGAAAGCGTCGAGTTTATTGACCCTGGCCGGAATCAGCACTAATTCACGTTCCTGCGCCAGGGAATGGTCAATTCTACTAAAAAATCCATGCGTCATATAAGTAAATGACAGGGTAAGCGATGGCAAGTTCAGGCCCTGTCTGAACACACCGGGCAGGCCGGGTTCCTTGGCAAGGTTGCCGTTTGCCAGTCCATGCTGAGCAAATCAATCAGCATGAGTTTACCGCGAAGGGTGTTGCCGAGTCCCATGATCAGTTTCATCGCCTCGGCCGCCTGCATGCTCCCCACTATGCCAAGCAAGGGTGCCATAACTCCATTCTCAGTGCAGGTTTCGTCGGTATTCACCTCTTCAGAATACAGGCAACGATAACAGGGCGAGGTTTCATCTCCCGGGTCGTAAACACTCAGCTGGGCCTCAAAACGAATCGCGGCACCGGATACAAGCGGCGTTCCCGCTTTGAAACAGGCGCGGTTAATAGCAAAACGAGTACTGAAGTTATCACTGGCATCCACAACAACGGTGGCCTGTTTCACCTGTTCAAGCAGTTCATCACCTTCAAGCCTGTGATCGACAAGAACCAGTTTAACCCCCGGGTTCAGCTCGGCCAGGGTATCCCTGGCAGACTCCACCTTGAGACGGCCAATGTCCGAGGTGCCATGGACTACCTGGCGCTGCAGGTTAGACAGGTCAACTTTATCGAAATCGACCAGCACCAGTTCGCCTACGCCTGCTGCTGCAAGGTACATGGAGACCGCTGAGCCCAGGCCGCCGAGACCGATCAACAACACGCGGGCCTCGCCAAGGCTGAGCTGACCTTCAGCGTCAATTTCCGGCAGCATGATATGCCGGCTATATCTTAGTAACTGGTCGTCGTCCATAGTCCCGGGAGTATAAAGCAGCGGCGGCAGGCTTGTAAGCGAGCAGGTTCACCCTGGATCAGGACTTCTGGTGCCTGCGCCAAAGGTGCTTGTGGGAAGCAACCTGCTGTCGCGCCAGGTGATGATGTACGTATATATCCCTGGTGTACCTGAACCAGTCCTTACGGTTTTCAAGGTGCTGTCGCTCGTTAAACTCAGCGTTGGCTCTCATTTCCTGCAGCAGGCAGGGAAAAAACGAAAAGTGTTTCACTAGCGAAGAGGCTTCAACTTCTGTCCAGATATCCATGTAGCTACAGCCTGGAAATTCATATTCAACTTCCATTTGCCTGCCTTCCATTTTCAATCCCGTCACGCTTTCAAGCGCGAGAATCCTGTTAGTTAGCAGTGCCAGCTCTTCATCCGCGCAATGTTCCGGGAACAGCAGCTTCCTTTTCCTGGTTTCATGTTTGCCTGCCTGCATCAACCCTTCCTGGCATAGCTGACCCGTTCAAGGCCGGCATAATCTTTTCGGCAACCCGGGGAATTAAAGCCACTTTCTATTAGCAGGCTGGCCACCGCGCTGGCCTGTTCAAATCCATGTTCGAGTACAAGATGACCGCCAGTCTTGAGTGCCGTAAAGGCAGCGGGAATTATTTTCCTGTATGCGTCGAGGCCATCCTGTCCTCCGTCCAGGGCCAGCCTTGGCTCAAAGCTGATGTCCGTTGAATCGAGCAGCGGATTGCTTGATTCAACATAGGGTGGATTCGAGATAACAAGATCAAAAGACCTGTCATCAATATCATCCAGCCAGCAGGAACGCTTGAAGGAAACATTGTTGATACCGAGCGCTTCCCTGTTTTGCCTCGCCTGCTGCAGCGCCTGGGCACTGATGTCAACCGCAACTACCGAGGCATTTGGTCTCTCGCTTGCAATAGCCAGTGCAATTGCACCACTTCCCGTTCCAAGATCAAGAACCTCGTAGGGTTCCTTGCCCGGCAATCTTGCCAGCGCCACTTCCACAGCGCATTCTGTTTCCGGCCTGGGTACCAGGGTGTGCTCATTGACCGAAAGGTTGAGCGACCAGAATTCCCGGCTCCCGGTAAGATACGCAACGGGCCATCCGGCATTACGTTTTTTTACCAGGTCTCGAAAGGACATTGCCTGGTTCGCAACCACTTCGTTTTCCGGCCAGGCATAAAGCCTTCCTCGTTCATAGCCCATGACAAAAGAAAGCAAAACCTCTGCATCCAGGCGAGGCGTGTCATGATCAGCCAGGATTGCTTCTGCTTCCTGTAACAGGGTCTTTACATTGACGGGATCGGGAGCTCTCATGGTACTGACCGAACCTGCTACTCGGACATTGCGGCCAGCTGGTCAGCCTGGTATTCACTCACCAGCGGGTCAATCACCATGTCAAGACTGCCTTCAAGGAACTCATCAAGCTTATAGAGCGTCAGGTTGATGCGGTGATCCGACACTCTTCCCTGGGGAAAATTATAGGTGCGAATTCGCTCGGAGCGATCGCCTGAACCCACCAGGTTCCTGCGATTCTCCGCCATTTCTGCAGTCTGCTTGTCACGCTCACTGGAAAGAAGCTTTGCCTGCAACAGGGACATGGCACGAGCCTTGTTCTTGTGCTGCGAGCGTTCGTCCTGGCATTCCACCACGATACCCGTGGGCAGGTGGGTCAGCCTCACGGCAGAATCTGTCTTGTTGACATGCTGCCCCCCGGCACCTGATGCGCGGTACGTATCCACTCTTATATCGGCCGTGTTGATATCCACTTCCTCAACTTCATCAATTTCCGGCAGCACTGCCACGGTACACGCGGAAGTGTGAATGCGCCCCTGGGACTCGGTTTCCGGTACACGCTGCACCCTGTGAGCACCGGATTCAAACTTGAGCCTGGAATAGGCGCCTTCCCCGACAATACGCAGGATAATTTCCTTGTAGCCGTCCAGGTCGCTCTCTGCCGCGCTCATCACTTCCATGCTCCAGCGCCGGGACTCTGCATACTTGCTGTACATCCTCATCAGGTCGCCGGCAAAAAGTGCTGCCTCTTCTCCACCAGTGCCGGCACGAATTTCCAGGAAAATATTCTTGTTGTCATTTGGGTCTTTCGGCAGCAGGAGTTTTTGCAGTTCTACTTCCAGGTTTTCGTTTTCTGACTCTGCCGCCTGTAACTCCTCCAGGGCCAGTTCCCGCATTTCCCTGTCACTGTCATTCTGCATTTCCCGCGCACTATCGATCGCTTCAAGGTTACTCCTGTACTGGCTATAACAATTTACCACCGGGTTAACTTCTGCCAGTTCCTTGTTATATTCCCGAAAGCGATTCTGATCAGAAATTATTTCCGGATCCGCCAACAGTGCGTGTAGTTCCTCCTGTCTTTCAGAAAGACTTTCCAGCTTTGCCAATAAACTCTGTTTCATAACTGCATCAAAATATAATTCTCGAAAAATTCAAAATACAAAAGTGACGAGCCGGGCTAGTCTTTCTTAAGCGGGGTTTGCGAGGAAGATAGTTCAAACAGCTCCTGGGTTGCATGGATAAGATCCTGCCTGCCTTCAGCACTGGCTTTTCGCAGGTGTGAGCTTGGCAGGTGAATTAACTTGTTGGTGAGTCGTCTCACCAGTTCCTCCATGACCTCGTGCGGGTCTTCACCCAGGGATAACTTGTGTTGCGCCGCGTTTAATTCCTGCACCTGCACTTCGCGGGCCTGGTCCCTCAGGGCACGAATCGTGGAAACCGCATCCAGTGAATGCAGCCAGGCCATGAAATGCAGCACCTGTGCATCGATGATTTCTTCAGCCTGTTCTGCAGCCTGCTTACGGCTGCGCATATTTTCGTCAATGACTTCCTTGAGGTCGTCAACCGTATAAAGATAAACATCGGCAAGCTCACCCGCTTCTTCTTCCACGTCCCTTGGCACCGCAATATCCACTATAAAAACCGGGCGATGCTTGCGTTTTTGAATGGCAGTTTCAATCGCTCCCTTGCCGAGGATGGGTAGCTGGCTCGCAGTGGAGGTGATGACGATGTCAGCCTCTTCCAGGTGCAGGGGTATGTCGCTGAGGGTCATGGCGTAAGCTGAAAACTCGCTGGCAAGGTTTTGCGACCGTTCCAGGGTTCGATTGGCGATGATCATGCGTTGCAAACCGGAATTGTGTAAATGTCGTGCTACCAGCTCAATGGTCTCGCCTGCGCCAATGAGGAGAGCAGTCTGGCTTTTTAAATCTCCAAATATTTGCTGTGCCAGGCGCACCGCTGCATAGGCCACGGAGACCGGGTGGCTGCCAATGGCGGTGGTGCTCCTGACCTGCTTGGCCACGCGAAAGGAGTGCTGGAACAGCTGTCCCAGCAACTTGCCAATGCTGCCGCTTTCCATCCCTGCCTGGTATGCCGTCTTTAACTGCCCCAGCACCTGCGGCTCACCCAGCACCATGGAATCAAGTCCGCTGGCCACTCGCAGCAGGTGCTTGACGGCCAGTTCGTTGGGATGGCTGTAAATAAAGGGAGTCAGCTCACTTCGAGACAGGCCGTGAAATTCGTGCAGCCAGTCCACGGTCACCTGCGGGTCTTCCTGGTCAAGCGAGCAATACACCTCGGTACGGTTGCAGGTAGAGAAAATGGCTGCTTCCTGCACGTTTTTTTGACGACGAAGGTCGGCCAGGGCATCCACCAGGATGTCCGTACCGAAAACCACCTTTTCACGGATATCAAGGGGTGCCGTGGTATGGTTGAGTCCTATTGCCAGCAACGTCATAAATTACAGCTTACCAAAATTAATCTTGCGTACATCAGTATAAACCGCTTAAATATCAATATCTTGCTAAATTCTACCCGATTGGCAGTGAATTATCGCTGTTTTAGCACTGCCCTGAACAGCCAGGGCAACCCCAGTTTGCCATGATCCTGCCGATAAAAAGGGCAGGATTTATTCTTAAATGACGCTGTCCATAGGTAGAAATAATGAGTATTGTTTGATTATGACAAGGCGATTTACATTTGTTCCCGGGCTGCCGGGGTCGCGCTTCCTGGCTGTCATGCTGATGGCCATAGCACTGGCCTCCTGTAGCACCGCACCACAGAAAACCCCGGCTGACGCCGAGGCCGTGGCGGAATCAGAAGCCCCTGCGGAACCCGAGGTAACCGAAGAAGACATCGTTCGTATCGAGCCGGTTAGACCGAAGATACCCCTGAGCGAAGACATTCTCTTCAAGACCCTGCTGGCAGAGTTCGCCGGGCAACGGGGCCAGCTGGACGTGGCGGTGGAAAACTACGTGGAGCTGGCCTTCCTGACAAGGGACCCCAAGTAAGTCGAGCGCGCGACGCGTATTGCTGTCTATGCCCGTAATACCGAGGCCGCGTCGGAAGTGGCAAAACTCTGGATAGAACTTGACCCGATGAACCCGGATGCCAACCAGGTGCTGGCCGTGATGCACCTGCGCTCTGGAGAGATCGAGGAAGCCCTGGAACGCCTGGAAGTCATCCTGGATTATTCCCACGGTAAGCTGGACCAGAAGCTCTGGATGATCGCCAACATGCTGGGTCGCGAAAAAGACCGAGAGCTGGTGATGCAGGTACTGGAGCGCCTGCTGGAGAACAGGCAGGATGATGCCAACGCGCTCTACGCCTTTGCCCATGTCGCTGCCAGGATGGGCAGCCCGAACCGTGCCATCGATCTGCTGGAAGCAACACTGAAGCTGGCGCCGGAAAACGATAATGCGGCTATGAGCTATATCTCCATCCTGCAGAAACAGGGCAGGGGAGCTGAAGCGATTGAATGGCTGGAGTCCGAGCTACCGAACCGGGAAGACAATGATTTTAACCTGAGATCAGCCTATGCCCGCCTGCTGACCGATGCCAAGCGCTTCGATGATGCGAGACGACAGTTTGAGATCCTGTCGGTGCAGGCACCGAACAACAGCGACGTACTGTTTGCTCTCGGCCTGCTCTACCTGCAGTCAAATCGCCTCGACGAAGCCCAGCTCTATTTCAAGCGCCTGGTGGATAACAATGTCAGGTCCGATGACGCGAATTACTATCTTGGCCGTATCAATGAAGAAAAAGGCAGCTTTGAAGAAGCGGGCAAGTGGTACGAAAGCGTTCAGCAGGGTAACAATTTCTTTGATGCCAAGGTCAGGTATGCACTGATCCTGGCCAAGCTTGGTGATCTTGAGACTGCGCGCACCCAGCTGCAAAGCATTCCAGCCAAAGATGACACGCAGAATACTATCCTCGTACAGGCAGAAGGCGAACTGCTGATTGAACAACAGCAGTACGACGAGGCGCTGGCGGTGTTTGACAGGGCAATTGAGGGTAAAAGGTTTAATGCCGACCTGCTCTATGCCCGCGCCATGCTGGCCGAGAAAATGGATCGTTTCGAATTGCTGGAACAGGACCTGCGACGCATCCTCGTGCATGACCCGGATAACGTGCAGGCCCTCAACGCTCTTGGTTACACCCTTGCCGACGCCACCGATCGATACCAGGAAGCCTATGAACTGATCAGTCGTGCCCTGGCATTGAGTTCAGGTGACTTCTACATTCTCGACAGCATGGGCTGGGTGTTATATCGACTTGGCAGGCTTGACGAAGCGCTTACCTACCTCAGGAAAGCCATGTCCATCAGGCAGGACCCTGAAATCGCTGCCCATCTTGGCGAAGTACTCTGGGTCAAGGGCGACCGGAAAGCCGCCAAGGAAATCTGGGAAACCGCCCTGCAGGAGACACCTGACGACAGCAAGTTGCTGGAAGTTATCAGGCGATTCGATAACTGATGCTCGCTGCACGGGGGCGAATAGCCCTGGCCCTGTTGGCCGGCTTGCTGTTTCTCAATGGCTGTGCCCAGCAAACCCTGAAACCCGTCAAGGCTCCCGATGCCCAGTGGAAAAGCCGACTCGCCCGGCTAAGCACGACCAGTGACTGGGATTTAACTGGTCGCATCGCGGTCAGGCTTGAAAAAGACGGCGGCAGCGCGAGCCTGCAGTGGCAACAGCGGCAGGAAAATTACTCTATTCGTATCGTCGGCCCCTTTGGCAAGGGCTCACTCCAGCTGGATGGCGACGCACACGGTGTCAGCATGGAAGACAGCGAGGGAAATACCCACAGGGCAGCGACCCCGGAATCATTGATGCTAAGAGAACTTGGCTGGCAGGTACCTGTTTCGGGCCTGCGACACTGGATACTGGGCATACCGGACCCGGCTCTCTCGCTGGAGGAGCTGATGCTGGATGACGCCGGCCGGGCGACGCGGATTTCCCAGGCTGGATGGGAAATCAACCTGGAGCGTTACCGTGAATTTGACGAGCTGGATTTACCTTCACGGGTTGAGCTTTTGACCCGGGATCTCAAGGTAAAATTGCTCATCAAGCGATGGAAACTGTCTTCATGAGCCAGTCCAGCTGGCCTGCACCGGCGAAAATTAACCTTTTTCTTCACGTCACCGGTCGCCGGCCCGATGGCTACCATGATTTACAAACCGCGTTCCAGTTCCTGGACGCCGCTGACCAGCTGGATTTTGAGATTCGCGAGGATGACCGGATCCTGCGCCGGGGCAACTACGAGGGCGTGGATAACGAGGATGACCTGGTAGTACGTGCCGCCAGGCTGCTGCGCGAACACAGCAAGCAGGAGTTCGGGGTCACCATCACCGTAGACAAGCACCTGCCCATGGGTGGCGGGCTTGGCGGGGGTAGTTCCAACGCCGCGACCACGCTGGTTGCCCTGAATGCCTTGCTGGGCCTCGGCTTTTCGCAGGTGGAGCTGGCTCAACTTGGGCTTCAGCTGGGGGCAGATGTGCCGGTTTTCGTGCACGGGCATGCCGCCTGGGCCGAGGGAGTCGGGGAGCTATTGACCCCAATCACCCCCCCGGAAAAGTGGTACCTGGTGGTGGTACCTGCCGTGCATGTCTCAACCGCGGAAATATTTAACCACGGCGATTTGACACGTAATACGGCTGCAATCACAATACGCGACTTTCTCGGCGGTGCAGGCCGGAATGACTGCGAAAACGTGGTCACCGGGCTTTACCCGGAGATTGCCGAGATCATCGACTGGCTCACTAAAAGATACAATGCACGCATGACCGGTACCGGTGCCTGTGTCTATGCCAGTTTTGACTATGGTGAAGAGGCTGGAGAGGCCGCGACGACCTTGCCTGAAAATTGGCGGAGTTTTGTTGCACGAGGGCTGAATTATTCGCCGTTACAGGCGCGGCTTGAAAAGCACTTGATATAAAAAAGATTTTAATGGGGTGTAGCCAAGCTGGTTAAGGCACGGGGTTTTGATCCCCGGATTCCCAGGTTCGAGTCCTGGCACCCCAGCCAATGTACTAACAGGGGCGAGCAACCAATGTCATTATCGAATGTAATGCTGTTTTCCGGTAATTCGAACCCGAAATTATCGGCTGAAGTAGCGGGTTACCTGAATTTGCCGTTGGGAAAAATTACCGTGGGTAATTTCAGCGATGGCGAGGTAATGGCTGAAATCTCCGAGAACGTTCGCGGTCGTGACATATTTATACTGCAGTCACTGTGCGCTCCGACGAATGACAATCTCATGGAGTTACTGGTGATTGCCGATGCCCTGCGCCGAGCTTCCGCGGTCAGGGTGACGGCGGTGATTCCCTACATGGGATACGCGCGCCAGGACAGGCGTCCACGTTCTGCAAGGGTGCCAATTACGGCAAAGGTGGTTGCCAACATGATAGCCGCGGTGAGTATTGACCGCGTGCTGACGGTGGATTTGCATGCTGACCAGATCCAGGGGTTTTTTGATATGCCACTGGATAATGTCTATGCATCACCGGTTTTGCTTGGAGACGTATGGAAGCATAAGTATCCCGAGCTGATGGTTGTGTCACCTGACGTTGGTGGCGTGGTAAGGGCAAGGGCCCTGGCAAAAAGACTTGATGATACGGACCTGGCCATCATCGACAAGAGGCGGCCTAATCCGAACGAGTCTGAGGTGATGAACATCATCGGCGACGTGGAAGGACGTTCCTGTGTGATCATCGATGACATGGTTGATACCGCCGGAACCCTGTGTAATGCGGCGAATGCCCTGAAAGATTTTGGTGCCACGAGAGTGGTGGCCTATTGCACACACCCGGTACTGTCGGGCAAGGCAATAGACAATATAAATGGTTCAAAGCTGGATGAACTTGTTGTGACCGACACGATTCCGTTAAGCCCTGCGGCAGCGGAATGCGAACGTATCAGGCAACTCAGTGTTGCTGCCATGCTGGCCGAAAGTGTACGTCGCGTCGCTGAAGGTGAGTCCTTGAGCTCGATGTTTATTGACTGATTTGTAGCCAGCTGCAAGCAACTTTTTTACCAGGTTGCTTGCAGCTATCTATAGATAGCAGGGAATGTTCCTGTCTGGTCGCGGACCGGAACTAAATTTTAGAAACTTTGGAGATAGTTACATGTTATCAACTGAAATTAACGCAGAACCGCGTTCAGACGTAGGGAAGGGTGCGAGCCGCCGCCTACGCAGAGCCGGTAAGTTACCGGGTATAGTCTACGGTACTGGTAAGGAAGTGACGATGATTTCGCTCGACCAGAACAGCCTGGGCCACCAGCTGGAAAACGAGGCTTTTTACTCATCCATCCTTACGCTCAACATTGGTGATGAAAGTGAGCAGGTCGTTCTCAAGGACCTGCAGAGGCACCCCTACAAGAGAATGGTGCTTCACGCCGACTTTCAGCGTATCGACGCCAAGGCCAAGCTCACCATGCGTGTTCCACTGCACTTTATAAATGAAACAACCTGTGTGGGTGTTAAAACAGGCGGTGGTGTTATCAGTCACGTAATGACCGACCTTGAAATTTCCTGTTTGCCAAAAGACCTGCCTGAATATATCGAGGTTGACCTGGCCAACGTGGATCTCAATGAAACCGTGCACCTGTCTGATCTCGTGCTGCCTGAAGGCGTGGAAATCTATGCCTTGCTCCATGGTGGGGACGATTCTCTTCCGGTTGCGTCTGTGCACGCACCCCGGGTTGAGGAAGTCGATGAACCTGCTGAGGCTGCGGAAGAAGGCGCCGAGGCTGCTGAAGGTGAGACACCGGCCAAGGACGATGCAGGTGATGACAGCTAGTACGCCGTTTTACGATAGACGATTGCTTCGGTGATTCGACTTATCGTTGGCCTGGGAAACCCGGGCTCGGAATACTCCAAAACCCGGCATAATGCCGGGTTTTGGTTTGTAGACGCCCTGTGTGATAAACACGGGATCCAGTTTTCCTCCGAATCCCGCTTTCATGGAGAAATTACCCGTATCAACAGCGGTGGCGTCGACTGTCGCCTGCTGAAACCGTCAACCTACATGAACGAGAGCGGCCGCGCAGTGCAGGCCATGCTGGATTACTTCAAGATCGATGCAACAGAAATGCTGGTCGCACACGATGAAATTGATCTTGATGCGGGAACGGCTCGTTTAAAAAAGGGCGGCGGGCATGGTGGGCATAATGGATTACGCGACATAATCGCCTGCTGCGGAGAAAAAAATTTCCTTCGCCTCAGGCTGGGTGTGGGTCATCCGGGAACAAAAGACAGGGTCACTCCCCATGTGCTGGGTCGTCCCGGTAACGACGATCAGCAGCTCATCGACCGGGCCATTGAGAGTTCCCTGGATGTAACGCCGATGTTGTTTGACGGTGAACTACAGAAAGCCACGTCAAAACTGCACAGTGCTGCAAAGTAAATAAGGATCGAGAGCATGGGTTTTAAATGTGGAATTGTCGGCTTGCCCAACGTTGGTAAATCAACGCTGTTTAACGCACTGACAAACTCCGGCATAAACGCCGAGAACTATCCTTTCTGCACCATCGATCCCAATGTCGGTGTCGTACCGGTTCCGGACGCACGCCTGGACCAGATCAACGGCATATCGAATAGCAAGCAGGTGATTCCCGCGCACATGGAGTTTGTTGATATCGCGGGACTTGTTGAAGGCGCATCAAAGGGAGAAGGGCTTGGCAACAAGTTCCTGGCTCACATTCGAGAAACCCATGCCATCGCCCAGGTTGTGCGCTGCTTTGAAGATGACAACATCGTGCATGTTGCCGGCAAAGTGGATCCCCTATCCGACATCGACGTAATCAATACCGAGCTGTGTCTTGCCGACCAGGAAAGCCTGGACCGGGCCCTGCAAAAGGCCATGAAGCTTGCACGTAGCGGCGATAAGGATGCAAAGACAAGACAGGCGCTGTTGGAAAAAATGCTGGCCCATATTGATGGTGGCAACCCGATACGCACGCTCCAACTCGAAGAAGAAGAGACCGAGGTGCTACGTGACTTCCAGTTGCTCACGGACAAGCCCACGCTTTACATTGCCAACGTTGAAGAAAGCGGCATGGAAAACAACCCCTGGCTGGACAGGCTCAGGGAGCATGCCATGAAGGAAGGGGCAGAGGTCATCCCGGTCTGTGCTGCTATTGAGTCAGAGATTGCTGAGCTGGATGATGCGGACAAGCAGGACTTTCTCGCTGAGCTGGGTCTTGAAGAACCAGGCCTTAACCGGATTATCCGGGTTGGCTACGATTTACTTGGCCTGCAGAATTACTTTACCTCCGGGCCCAAGGAAACCCGTGCCTGGACCATTCACAAGGGAGATACTGCACCAAGGGCAGCAGGTGTCATTCACACCGATTTCGAACACGGCTTTATTCGAGCCGAGGTTATCGCCTTTGATGATTTTATTGAGCACAAGGGCGAACAGGGCGCCAAGGATGCCGGCAAATGGCGCCTGGAAGGAAAGGACTATGTCGTCAATGATGGCGACATCATGCTGTTTCGCTTCAACGTTTAAGTAATAGTTATTTAGTTTCAACTGCCGGGCCATGTAGAATGCGCGCATGGAGCTCTGGCAAGTAATCACTTTAATCCTGGTCGGTACCGTCGCGGGTTTTATTAACGTTATCGCTGCGGGTGGTTCGATGATCACCGTACCGGTGATGGTGTTCATGGGAATACCTGGACCGGTTGCCAACGGTACCAATCGTATTGCCATCCTGGCCCAGAACATCACGGCCGTCATCACCTTCTTTCGCAAGGGCTACTCCGACTTTAAGCTAAGTCTTACCCTCGCCCTGTGTGCTTTGCCCGGTGCGGTGGCAGGTGCCTTCATCGGCACACGCCTGGAAGGGGCCTGGTTTAACCGCACCCTGGCCGTGATCATGCTGGCCATCATGGTCATCACTGCAACCAGGAAAGAGACCCAGGTAAATGCATCCGATGAAGTCGAGATCAGCAGGAAGCGCCTGGTCGCGGGTCACCTGCTCATGGTCGTGGCGGGTTTTTACGGAGGCTTCATCCAGATTGGTGTCGGGTTTATCCTGATCCCCATATTGAGTCGCGTGCTGGGGCTCGACCTTGTGCGCACCAACATGCACAAGGTATTTATCATTGGCAGTTACACGACTGTTGCACTTATCGTGTTTCTCAGCCAGGTGGAGAT
>CAZXDV010000058.1:0-13522 GCA_964639535.1 uncultured Enterobacteriaceae bacterium
GATTTTCCCAGCAGTTTGTAAAAATACTGACTTCGGCTTCACGGAAGCGATAGATGGACTGCATGGGGTCACCCACCAGGAAAAGACTATGGCCATCTCCATCAGACCAGCCAGCGATTATTCCCTGAAGCAGTAGATACTGGTTTATGGAAATATCCTGGAATTCATCCACGAGAATATGGCGAATTCGATAGTCAAGTTGCATGGCAAGATCCGTCGGGGCGTCTTCGCTTCCCAGCGCCTCCCTGGCTGCCTCTGTTATGCCGCAAAAATCCATCTGGTTCTGTTCTGCGAAGAGTACCCGTAAATGGCCCGTGGCAAGCCTGAGCAGCCTGTGTAAAGCCTCGAGTACTTCCCACTCTTCATCGCTGTAGTGGCCACCCGGTAGTATTTGAACTTCCCGCAATGCCTGCAACAGGTCATGCCGTTCGCCAAGCTGCGACAGGAGCCGGGCAAATCGCTCTTTCATCGCTGAGCGTTCTTCACTGCCCGGTCCCTTGCCGGCTGCTGGAAAACCTATGCTGGCAGTGGCAATCTTGCGCCAGCTTCCGGACGACGTCAGCAGCAGGCCGGCTATAGACTTCCATGATTCCAGCTCGTCGACGCCACCCAGCGGCAATGATTCCGCCTGTGCCATGGCGACCAGGCCGGTCTGCAACGGTGAATCCTTGATGTTTTCTGCAGCATATCCAGTCATTGCCAGCAATTCCGCTTGCAGTTCATCCGTGAACAGTTCCCTCGTCTGCAGCAGGACATCATCTACCTGTCGAGCAATGGCGTCTTCCAGGCTTTCCCTCGGATGACCTTGCACGACATGACGTAGCCATTGATCGCGCTTTGCCAGCATACTGGCGATTAAATCCCTGGTACGCGGCACATCATTGTCCATGTGCGAAAGTAGTGTTTTTACTGCAGTCGACCAGTCTGACTTTGTATTGAGTTCCTGCAGGGTATTGGCAGCTGCATTGGCATACATCTCGCTGGCATCACTGAGTGTTTCCGGCTGGGCGCCAAATCCCGACAGCAGTGGCATTTGACGAGTAAGGTAGGCTGTCAGTGAATCAATCGTCTGGATACGAAGCCGCGCAGGGTTATCCAGTAGCTTCCAGTTTTTCTGCTGGTCCCTTTCAAGGACTTCGGCTGCAAGTTTCGCGGTAGCATCATTGGCGCCTTGCGATCCTGCAGCTCCTGTCTCGACCTTCTCTATTGCATTCAAAATGCGATTGCGCATTTCTGATGCAGCCTTTCGTGTAAAAGTGATGGCTATGATTTCCTCTGGCGCATCAACACGGGACAGCATCAGCAGGTATCGCTGGATCAGCAGTTCTGTCTTGCCCGAACCTGCCGGTGCCTGGACAATGAATGATTGAGCCGGGTCCAGCACCGACTGGCGTTGCTGTTGATCAATGACTTTCTTCATCGCTCAACCTGTACTGCTGTTCTGAAATTCGACAAAAGCTATGTAAATCGCAATAGCGGCATGACATCTCATTCTTCGGGTTAACCGCCGCCTCGCCACCGCGAAATTCATTTCCCAGTTCACCCAGCACGACACGCCAGTCGCTGATTACTTGCTCCCAGCTCTCGTGCTGGACGCCCCTGCTGGCATGAAACACCTTTACCCCCGGCAACAAGCCATCATCTGCGGCAATTCCGCTAAACTTCAACTCTGAACTTGTCAGCTTGCCAAACACCAGTGCCGCCACCTCCCTGTCCTGGGAAATCACGTACAGCGGTAACTGAGGGTCGTCCGGACGTGACCCAAACCAGGCCGACGGACTCGCTGATCCGGTTTTGTAATCAATCAATACCAGCCGCCCATCATCAAGCTGGTCGATTCTATCTATCCGTGTATTGATTTCGACCCCGGCAAAGGAAATTTTCTGCTTTTGCTCCAGTCCAACCACCTTGAATGGATCGCGCTGCTTCTCCAGTTCCAGCCATTCCAGGGCAAGTCGCTTCAAGCGACTGCTTTCAACCTCTACAAATGCGGGTGTAAGTATGTGTGGCCAGAAGCGACGGTACTTCTGCATAACCCCTTGCAGGGAGCTATCTATGAGCGCGTCCTGCGTACTTCCTGTCATTTCAACCAGGTCACTGTGACCGGGCACCTGCTCGAAAAACTGCTGCATGACTTCATGTACCAGCATACCCCTCTCAGCAGCATTAAGGCCGATGTCTGCTTCACCCAGGCCCTGGGCAAAAAGTCGGTGTTTCGCATAGGCTCGAAAGGGGCAGGCTGCCTGGTCTTTAAACAACGCACTTCCGCCCCTCGCATATTCGCCCTGCGCCAGCGATGTCCCCCTGGTATCCGCCAGGTATTCCAGTTTGGACGACGCAAAAAGCACGTCCCTGTATGAATCCTGGTAGTGGAGATCCATTTCTGCATCGTTGGCAAAATACTGCCTGAGCGTTGCACTTGGCCTTTGCTCACGATCCGCATCAAAGCAGGCATAACTGACCACCACGTTGTCACCTGAATTAAGTAGTGCCGCTGTCAGCCGCTGTCCTCTCGCGAGGCGTAGCTCTGCCGAGGCAAAAGGTAGTTCATGACTTTTTTGCAGGGCCAGTGGTATGAATGGGTTGGCTTCCATGGCAACGGGCCACGCGTCTTCATGCATACCCAGCATCCACAGGTGATCGAAGTGCATTCCTGCGGCAGCTCCCGGGCTAAGTACCTGTAGCCTGGTCTCAGCAGACTCTCCCTGGAAACTATAGCTTAACGCCAGTTGTGAGAGCTGCGATACGACAGCCCCGGCGTCCAGCTTCGATGTCACCATATCCAGCGAGGAGAACTGCAACAACATATCCCGCCAGGCCTCAACGGTCTGGTATTCAAGGCTGTTCAGACTACGCTCACCGGGCCAGCCAAAGATTTCCAGGACTCGCTTGATCTTTACGATCCAGTCTCTCGCGCTGTGCTTGCCGGAAAGTTCCGGCGACTCTGCCTTGAATACCGCAAAGCTTTCAAGCAAGGTCTCACATCCGCTGCTTTGCTCGCAGAAAAACTCAATCAGCTGCAGGGCCTGTGACGACGTAAACTGCTGTTGTCCGAAATCCCGCAAGTTGGCATCCAGTTGATATCGACTGCTACGCTCGTGCTCCGCACCTTTTATCCATGGCGAGAGTACCAGCCCGCTAATGTCCTCCAGGCTTAACTGCGCGTGCAGCAGCTGCAGTATCCTGAAGGCTGTAACAATAAGCGGATAGCGACTCAGCGGCTGACCCAGTGCGACGCTGTATGGACGGTTTTCAGGATCCTCGTGCTTTAACACGTTCTCGCTCATCAGGACATCATCAAGGGCATCCATGACAAGACCTCGGGACTGGGCCAGTCCCGGTATGATGATACCGATTGTCTCATCTTCGCCTGAAGTCAAAACAGTTCTTGCCCAGTTTGCGACGGCATTGATTTCCTCAAGTTCATCCGTGAAAGTGACAGACTGAACCCGGGACGCGTTCTCCCGGGTTTCATGAACCACTATCTCGGCTCCCTGCGAGCGTAAGTTTTCCAGCAATGAAGATTGCTGTGGATAAATCTCATCAAAGCCCACGAAAACACATTTAAGGGCAGCACAGCCCTGCACGCCCTGCAACTGCCTGGCTACCAGGTCCGGGAAACGCGCCTCATCCATCCAGCCCCTCTCTTCACAGGTTTTCAGGTAGCAGTCAGCCCAGTATTGAAAGGCATAGGCATCCTGGTTGATATAAATATCACCTGGAAATAGCGGAAGTTGCCATTGGTGCACGAGCTCCCAGGCCTGCATGACCTGTCTTGCCACGCTTGTCACCTGCAATAATTGCTGGGAATACTCCGATTCGCGAATTATTCCTGTCCATAGATTGATTTGCTGGTGCGGATTAAGAATGTATGTCTCGTTTTCCCTTTCCGGCACAAGCTGGCGCTGCAGGTTTTCCAGCCAGGCGCTCCAGGGCAATATAGATGGACTCTCCCAGGCCTGCTTTCCCTGTGACAGTTGTACTTGCGCGAAATGATTGGACAGGTGACGACTTAATCGACTTGTCGGAGTAACCAGGCTGTAACCCTGGTGAATTAATGTCAATATATCCTGCATCATGCCTGTCGCTTCAGGGATTATCACTCTCTCTATCTCGACCAGGAGATAATTCGCAATCACCACTGGCCATGTGTTAGCCTTGCTCCATTATAAATTACCAGTTTCTTCCCGGTTTAAGGAAAAATCATGCTTACCCCTGAAGAAGTCAAGCTTGCCGGACAGCAAAGCGGCTGTGTGCAGGTTAAACCCACGCGGCCAGTATCCAGCATTTTTGACGACGTCAGGACGGGCCTGTTGAACGCCCCCCGCTCTCTTCCACCAAAATACTTTTATGACGATCATGGGGCCCGGCTTTTTGAACGAATTTGTGACACAAAAGAATATTATCCCACACGAACTGAAAATACCCTTTTACATGCCTGTGCCGGAAATATCATCGAGATTTCAAATCCGGCACATATTATCGAGCTTGGGGCTGGAAGTTCGAGGAAGACCCGTCGTCTCTTTGATGCCTGTGAAACACTGGAACATATATGCAGTTATTCTTCTTTTGACGTTTGCGAACCGATATTGATCCAGTCTGCTATTGAGCTTGAAAACGAGTACCCGTGGCTTACTACAAGGCCTTTGCTTGGGGATTACAACGCAGGCCTGGGTAACTTGCCGATTGATAATGAAACAAACCTGTTTGTCTTTCTCGGCAGCACTATTGGCAATTTTTCAAAGGACGAAATGTCTTCCTTCCTCAATGACCTTGGGATGACAATGAATAGCGGCGATTATTTCCTGCTGGGTGCAGACAGGGTAAAGTCCACGGATGTACTCAATGCCGCCTATAACGATTCCCGGGGCATCACCGCAGAATTCAACCTGAACCTGTTAAATGTCCTGAACAGGGAAACCGGCAGCAATTTTGATCTGTCAAAATTTCAGCACAGGGCTGAATTTAACACCGCGGCAAGCCAGGTGGAAATGTATCTTGATGTCCTTGAGCCTCAACTCGTGGAATTTAAAAAGCTGAAAATGGCCACGCAGTTCAACCAGGGTGAACACATCCTCACCGAGATCAGTCGAAAATTTGAAAAAAATGAAATTGAAGATGCGCTGAGGAAAAATGGCTTTGAAATATCCAGGCACTTTGAGGCGGACGATGCCTGGTTTTCGTTGATCCTCGCTCGTGCTGGCTGAGCCCTGATTCTAATTCAGTAATTCAAACCTGGCACCAGCTGCACGTGAAGGCTGATCGATAAACGGATTACGTGATCCCTGTATTTTTTCAATGATGTTGTTCCTGGCTTTCTCCTGCTTGCTTGGCGGGTCCATCTTGTTCCAAATTCGATACAACGCCAGCAGGTTCTTATCAACCGGTATCCTGTAGGTTGAATGCATGTACAACAGTGCACGTGCAATATTTCCCCTGGCAATGTTACGCGGTTCTACGACACCGGTTTTCCACTCAATATCGCAATCATCAAAGCGCCAGTCTTCACCTTTAACCAGGCCATAGTTTGATTCGTAACGGTGCGTAACAAGCGTTTGCCACACCGGGTACATGTTGTGGAGATCAGCTTCCATGCGAATGAAATTTGCGTTCTCGCTTTCTCGACACTCCATGCGTGAATTGCACCCGGCATATCGTGCCATTACCGTCGGTGAGAATATGTGTTCTATCTCAATTGTGCGGCCATTCGAGGTCTTCCGGGTACCGTTAAACCTGAACCCGCAATACAATGACCAGCCTCCTCCCGGGTAAAGTTTTTTCCAGAAGGTGTTGACGGCGATCTCGTCATAGGAAACCACATCATCAGCGAAAATCATGGGACTGGAAAGTACCAGGATAATGAATAACGGGGCACGCAAAGGTGCCAGGGGCTTACACGTGAACATTGAAAAACTTAGTTACTTTTCCACATCTTTCCCGGTCAGCACTTCTGAAAAGAAAGATGGGGGATTTGGGTTGCGCTGGATCTCGCCGGCCTTCAGGCGGGCCACGTACTCCTTGTATGCCGCCATTGCCTTGTAGCCAAAAATCAATGTGATCGGTACATTGGCCCACAACATCAATCCAATACCAAGGCCGGAAAAGTTATCCAGTTCCTGTGGTGTCTTGATGATGCCCATTGTAGCAATAACAATCGTCAGGCACAGCAGGTATCGATACAGCGACACGGCCCTTTGACTGAACATAAATACGATTCCCTGCTCTCCGTAATAGCTCCAGGAAATCATTGTTGAAATTGCAAAGAACCAGGAAGCGAGGGTAACCAGCCATTTACCCAGTCCCGGCAATGCGCTATCAAATGCTTTTGCAGTCAGGGTTGCGCCAGGATAGCTCGCGTAAACATTATTGTCGTTCAGCTCCGGTTTACTGCTCATTTCAAGCTGGCTGAATTCAATACCGGTACTACCGTCATCCTGGAGGATGACCTGTGCTCCCAGCCTGTGCAGGTTATTTCCTGTGTCCGGGTTGTCATCACCTTGCAGGATAACAAACACATTCTCACCGACTCTCCATTGTTCGCCGTCATTACGAGTTGGCGCAGTCATGGCTTCAATTGTCCAGACCCCGGCGCCCGCCTCTACAATTGCCGGCGTGGTCCCGAACTCGGCTTCGCCACTTCTTTCCCAAAGCCCGGAAGAAAGGATCACCATCGCGGTAAATGTACAAACCACGATGGTATCGATAAAAGGCTCAAGCCCACCCACCACGCCTTCACGTACAGGCTCGTCAGTCTTTGCCGCGGAGTGCGCAATAGGTGATGAACCGGCTCCTGCTTCCGAAGAGAACAGCGCCCGGCGCATGCCGATCATGATGGCATAGCCAACAGTGCCACCAATAAAGGCGCCACTGGCCTCCTGTGGACTGAAGGCGGAGACAAAAATCAGTTTTACCAGGCCGGGAATACTCTCAATGTTTATTGCCAGCACATAGCTGCCTCCGAGCAGGTACAGCACCACCATCAGGGGCACAAGTCGACTTGCCACGGCTCCAATGCGCTTGATTCCGCCGATGATCACCATGCCAACAACGACGGCAAGGACCAGGCCGCTTAGCCAGCTCGGAACATGAAAATACACCTGGGTAATATCACCCACGTTCCAGGCCTGGAACATGACGCCACCAGTGATGGTGTAGGCGACACAGGTGATGCAAAAAATCCAGCCTATGAGCTTGCCGAACCCACTCCATTCGGGCTTTATTTCACTCATGGCCCTGGACACGACCCACATTGGACCGCCGTGAGGGTTTTCAGGATCATCCGTGTTGCGATATAGCATGGACAGGGTGACTTCAGTCAACTTGATGGACATACCCAGTATCCCGACAATCCACATCCAGAAGACTGCACCCGGGCCACCAAGAGCTATGGCAAGGGCGACGCCACCGATGTTACCGAGGCCTACCGTTGCCGAAAGGGCCGCAGACAATGCCTGGAAGTGGTTTATTGCCCCCGGGTCTTTTGGGTCATCGTACAGTCCGCGAAGCACAGCTGTGCCGTGTGTCACGGCGCGATACTGGCAGAATCCAGACCAGACCGTGAAAATTACACCGGTGCCAAGCAGCGTAAACAGGAAGGCATCCTGGAACAAAAATGCCGTGACTACGCCCACCATCGCGTTGAATTGATCGAGAATTCCCATGCATGCCCCTCTTGTTGCCGGTGAATAGTATTACAAATCAGTAATATACCATGATAACAAGCCTGTTTAGATCAAGCTATCACCAGTCCAGATCGAGGGGTACCTCGGTTTTATTGCTTGCGTGTCGAAAACGGGAACTGGCTTCGTAGACTTTTTTACGAATTCGGTTGAGCTGCCCGATGGGTCGATGTGCATCCAGGCTGTTCCATGGTGTAAATGACAGGTTTTCGCAAAATTGCTTTTGTGATGCAGATGTGAATTCCTGGCCGGGTATATCTACCCTGGCAATTTTTATCCATGGCGAATCCTTCTCTTTCCATTCGATACTGGGGTCTTCGATGGGCATATACTTGTTCGGGTCCTGTAACTGCACCATGAAGTCAAAACACCCACTTCCAGTGGTAAGTTCTCTGGCCATGGTTTCAGACAGAAAATCCGGTCCCCGTTTTATATCAGTGGCAAAACCTTTACTCGCACTACAGGGCCTGCTGCTGAACTTGATATTGTGCGGTCCGAGCTTGTAGGCCGTATTGCTGAAGTAATCATCAGCCAGCGGACTCTGCGGAGGTTCTGCGAGGGTATCAAATACATGCTGCAGTTCCCGCAAGCGCCACTTGAACGGGTTAGGGCTGTCGAGAAAGGAAAGAATTTTATTTTCACTCTCTACAAGCCGATTGTAGTCCTCGACATTGGCAGAAAAAAATACCGGGTTATTGTGCATAAGGAAATCCTGGACCTGGACAACTTTTTCTTCCTTATCCTGCTGCAGCCCTATAAGTTTTATTGCCATGCCACGGGAGTCGTTACGCCTGTCGTCACTACGCGCGAGATTGGAAGCGCCGTTGGAAAATCGTATCCACGACTTGTACGACTGTCCGGGCACGGAAAATATGCCATGACGAAGAGAAGCTTCGACCTCATCGGTTACGGTAAACCATGCCTTGACGCATGCGTGGCCCTTGGCATGCGCACCCCGGGATGCATGTTCACCCATGGTTTCCTTGATGACGCCAATGAAGTTCCGGGCAGCTCTTGCCGCCTGTTCTTCCTCGTCATCCCTCAGCACCTCCTCCGTAGTGACAGGTACATTACTGTACAAGTGCCAGGCGAGGAATAAACCAGGTAGCGCAATTACTGCAAGAATGAAGACGCCGATCCTCTTTAACCAGCGCATTACTTTCTCAGGTTCATTATTGGCTTTTCTATGAAAAGATATATCAACGCAGCAATAGCCATGCTAAGTACCGTGCTGACCAGGAATCCCCAGGCGAGACATTCAAGTGTGGACCACGGGTACTCCTCTGGCATGGTTAGTGTGAGATTAACCATGGCCGGGATGATCACGGACATGACGACGAGATGGATCAGGTAAAGCGAATAGCTCAGGGTCGCCATCGGGTACCAGGCCGGGCTGGACAGGAACCTCCTCAGCATGTCAGCCAGGATATTTTTCTGCAGCAGGGTGGCGATAATGACGATTCCTATCCCGAGCGAAAACAGGCTCCTGTTAAAAATGTTATAAAGCAGGTGAAGCTTGAGATTAGCATCATAATCTGACGACCAGATTGGAAATACCATGAAGAAAACAATAAAGAAAAGGCCAATGACAGTCGTCAAATAGCCAGCAGCAGTGTTGGCAAAGGCTTCCAGCTTGTCGCGGTGAAACATGAATGAATAGGCCATCATGCAGCCGACCACCAGGCTGCCAAAACGCGTATGCAGGTTGTCATAGAGCACGGTAAAGAAATGATTGAAGTATTCCTTGTCCGTGTACATTCGGCTACTGGGGGAATTGCTTATCATGTCATCCGTCATGATCACGCCCACTCTCACTGCAAGAGACACAAAAAACAGGCCAACTAAAACATACCCTGGCCGCTTGCAGTACTTGAGTATGGCGATAAGAAGCAGGGGGTAAATGAAGTAAAACTGCTCTTCTACTGCAAGACTCCATGTCCAGCCCATGGCCTGGTGTGAATAATGCACAAAATTGCTGACGTAAAGAAAATTGGCCCATAGCCACTCACTGTGGGGGCCATTCATTACCCAGTAAGCTGTCAAGGCAAAATAGTAGGCAGGTGTTAACCGCAGATAACGCCTGACATAAAAATTACGCAGGTCAATACGTCCATTTTTCTGCACCTGGCGCAGCAGTATTCCTGAAATCAGGAATCCACTCATCACAAAAAACACGTCAACACCCTTGTCGCCATTCCATGCCCAGGCCCAGCTTAATCCAAGTTCGTGGATGAGTGTGTCCACGGTTTTGTCCGGGTGGACCGCCACGTAGACAAAAAATACGTGGAATACCAGCACGAGCAGAATAGAAATAGCCCGGATTCCGTCAAGAGAGGCATAGTTCCCCGGTCGACGTTTATAGATACTTTGGAAATTTTCCTTGAAAGTAAACGCCTGGCGGATATCTTCACCGCTTAATTTTATGTTTAATGACATCAGAGCCCCTTCATGTATTCCACCAGCGCCCAGATTTCTTCCTCGGTGAAAGGTTCATTACCATATTCACCTTTCAGGTACTCATGACCGGCATTGCTGTTACCGGGAAGACTGGTATCAAATTCAAAGGCCTGGGCGGTATATTCACTTACATAGCCTACTTTCCGGGTATCGTATTCCAGGCTGCCGATGTAAAAGCTCTTTGAACGCTCGGCTGCGGGCAGGAGCAATTCGTATAAATTGGGAACAGAACCATTGTGCAAAAACGGCGCTGTCGCCCAGATCCCGTTGAGCGGCCTGGCCTTGTAAGCCAGCAGGGTCTCATTGGCAACTTCCCTGCCCCGTTCCACGAACTTTCCATCCATGTACTTGGGGGGATGTAATTCGTCCGGGTGGCCCAGCGCACCGGCATCACGTTTTGCCAGTATCACCTGCAGCGGATTATTCTTGAGTACCCCACCCATGACGTTATTTACAATGTATAGCGCAGGTGCTTCTGCCGCGAGTTTTTCACCGGCCGCGTAGAATCGCAGGCGTCCCTTAAAAATCCCGGAACGGCCGCGATGTTCCACGGCATTTTTTGCCATCAGCGGATCGGTTTTTACCTCGCCCAGCGAACTCATGCGCACCTTTATCTTGCGCGCCGGATCTGTACGGTCGATATCCACGTGGCATTGAATGCAATGACTCTCGTATAGCTCCCGGCCCTGTTCGGCTTTGCTTTTGTCCAGGGCAGGAAAAAACCCGGGCCAAAGAGGTGAATGTAACCTGGCTACCGTCTTTTCAAGCTCTCTCAACTCGGCTGCGCGAATAGAAGAACTGTAACCCGCATCATAGAAACCCAGCCACGAGGTCGGTTCAGTTTCTATTTCTCCGAACACTCCGATCACTTCGCCGACATTTCGTGCCAGCGCGCCGAGGCTTGAATTGGTCTGTGAACCATTCCACTCCACGTAATCATGCTGAGGTGTATCCCATATATAAGGATAAGAAGTAGGTGCGTTGGGTGAATTGAAATTGTCCTTTTCACCGCCAAGGTAGAGTCCCTTGTTCAGGATTGCGCCAAAGGCGTCAAGCCGGGAAAACCCGTAGGGCACATTTGAATGATGTCGACGACCATAGTCTTCACGTAAATCTTTTTGACTTTGCAGGCGAGCCCGCAGTGCCTGCTGCCTTGCCGGGCTTGCATTACTTCCAAGGATTCTTTGCTGAAACCTGGCAAACTTGTCCTCGTTATCGAGCGTGGCAGCCATTGCCCGGGTCATGGCAGTAAGGAAAAGCGGCAAATCTGCCATGGCCTGGCCACCGTCAATACGGATAATCCTGTCGCCGTACCTGATTTGCTGTGTATGGCAGGCTGCACAGGTGGGCCCCATGTAATCCTGGTTCTGTGCAAATCCCAGGGGCAATCCAAGTGGATTGGTCTTGCTTGTGGAATCAGGTATGAAGCCAAAGCGAAGAATATTCCCTGGCTGGTTAAACAATTTTTCACTATCTGCCTGCTCCAGGGCGAGATAAATGTCGAGGGGGACGAGCCGGGAACCCTGGTCTGCGTGATAGAAATACTGGCGGTCCTTTTCGCTCCAGTTTTGCTCGAGAAAAACTATGTTTGATTCTTCCATGGCGACTGGATCAAACAGGCTGGGTTCACCCGCATGGCACAGCTGCAGAAACAGGTACAGAAATAAACTGAATATGTATTTGTCTTGCATAGTCCTTTCGCCGTTATTTTGAAAGACCGTCCTCAGTCGCGAGACAGTAGCGCGTTTAACAGGTTGTCCTGGAAATTCACGTTCCCGGTCAGGCTGTTATGTTTTTCGCACAGGATCATCGAGTAATCCAGGGGGAAAAAGCTGTACCTGTGTCGTTTAACGCTTGGATCGAGTACGTTTCGACCCAGCAGGGAGGCCTTTGTCACAGAACCATCACCGGGTTCGAGCATCAGGGAGTCATAATCGACTCCCTCTACCCGGTTAATCACGTCACCGGGATACAGCCTGATTACAGATTCCCCGGCAACTTCCTCAACAATAATCCTTGCCGAAGTCAGGGTACAGCCTCCTCCAAAGACAATTAATTTCGGATGTGGTTCCGGGATGTTGATAGTCAGGGACCAGACAAAGCGCCTGGCGCGCTCCAGGTGTTTTTCGAAATAAGCTTCCAGGACCGACAGGTACTCCTTGCCTGCAGCAGCATCCTCGAAACGGGCAAGAACGCGCTCCCTCACCCCTGGATCAAAAATGGACCACTGAAATCGACGCCAGATTTCCACATCATACAAATCGCGTTCCAGCGGTTTTCCCTCGTTAGTGACCAGCCAGTCATTGAGCGGGTGGGGAAACAGCTGGTAGAGGCTGGGCATGGTAGCAAGTGTTTCCGTTCCGATACTTTTCAGCCCTATTTTCACACCGTTAATAAAGCGGTTGAGTGTCTTGGTGGAACCAAGATTGGGCGTGCCAAGTAACACGACCCGCCTCACACGCTCACCGCCATACATCGTCACTTTCTGGTCAAAATCGTTGTCATTTACGACGTCCTGTCGCCCGTAACGTATGTAGTAACGGGTGATCAGTCCACCCATGCTGTGCGCAACAATGTCTACTTTTAATTCCGGGTTTCCATAGTCGACACGCACCTGGTCAATAAAGTCCGCCAGTTCAGCGGCGGTTTTGACGTTGTCCTGCCGCCAATCGTAGAAAAAAACATAAAAGTTCTTTTGCGATGGATTAATTTTTTCCCCAATCCTCGCGCGCCTGTAGCCTCCCGCGCTTTCCAGGGTTGATATTATTTTTCCATAGAAGTCTTTTCCGATGGCATCGTCAGCAATGCTATAGGCGTGAACGCTGCCGGGAAGCGGTTCCAACGATTCAGGATTGATATCAAAGGCGAGCTCCTCGTACTCACTGAGCAATATGCGGTCCAGTGAACCCAGCCAGAGGTCACCGCCCCCTTTCTCATCCCTTAACTTGCTGCCAAGTACGCCGTGAATGAAGATAACAGGAGGCTGGTCAGTCACCATCATGCTTTCCATGTACAGGCGATGCAGGTCCGGCGCAATAACCCGATCACGAAAAAGCATCCCGGCTGAGAATGCCAGCGCGAGCACGCAAATCATCGCGGTATATCGATTACAAAAGATACGGATAATTGACTTCATGAACCCCCAACCATGCTTTATCCGGAAAGTAAGACCGCTGTATTATAGGTGAGTTCTGGAAAAACTCAGTTAATGTTTTCCCTTCCCGCCTTGCAATAACGTGGATTGATTGACAAATGAAAGACAATTGGCAGCATGAACCTGGGCGTAAAACAGGCTTCACCCCGGGGCCTGGACTCAATTTCTGATTTTTTGACCACCGTGCAAAGGAACCCTTGCAAATAAATGAAATCAAGCAAACTGGATGACA